>NZ_CP020038.1:5956044-6263639 GCF_002157225.2 Agarilytica rhodophyticola | reverse complement strand
TGCTCAAATACCTATTGCCGAATATGCAGCGATTTGTGAACTAGATGAAGATTTAATTCGCCAAACTGCACGCCGCATAGCGACTGCTGAATCAACATCTGTATTTGAAGATTTAGGTGTACAACAAAATATTAATTCTACTTTAAATAGCTATCTACAACGTATTATGTGGGTAATTACTGGCAACTTTGCTAAAAAGGGCGGCAACAATATAGCTATATCGCTAATGTCTGTTTCCGACGCGAGCAAAGGTGATTTAGCCAGCGCTGGTAAGAAGAAAAGCAAAGCCAGCAAAGTTAGTCCTGTACTTGGCTCTAAAGTAATTATCGGTTTACTTCCTTGTAATGAAATAGCTGATGAAATTCTAACAGATCATCCTGATCGCTTTCGCGCTGCCATTATAGAAAGCTCAAATCCTGTACATTCTTATACTAACAGCAAGAAAATGAAACAGGCCATGGAGGCTCTTGAGTTTTCTGTAGTAATCGATGTAGCTATGACTGAAACCGCAAGAGAAGCGAGTTATGTTCTTCCCGCTGCCAGTGCTTATGAAAAACATGAATGTGTTTTTTTTCAATTGGAGTTTCCGAGAAACTTTTTCCAGCTTCGCCAGCCCATTGTTGAACCTCTTGCCGGGACATTGCCAGAGCCGGAAATCCATACTCGGCTGATTGAAGAGCTTGGATTTTTAAATAGTTTTCATGTTAAATTACTCGCAGCAGCAGCTAAACTCCATCGAAAATTGTTTGCAGCTCTATTCTTTATTTTATTAGCAATAAAACCTGATATCATGAAGGTGATATCCTCTCTGTTATATCGTTCATTGGGGCCAAGCTTGAAAAAAGGAGAGAGTGCAGCAGCAGCGCCCTTTTGGGGGCTGTGTCATCAGTTTGTTCGCAAGAACTACCAGTATGCGAAAAATGCAGGATTTACAGGCTCTCAGTGGCAATCTGGTGAAAAAATGTTTGAGACTTTAATTAGTAGCCCGTCAGGTTTTGTCTTTACTCAATCGAATGACTACGAAGATAGTTGGCGACGTATGCGTCAGCCTAATAAGCGTATACAGCTCTATATTGATGAGTTGTTTCCCAAAGCTTGCGCTCTCGATACGGATTTATTAAAGCCTTCTGAGGATTTCCCTTTTGTTCTTACAGCAGGACAGCGTCGAGCAGAAACAAGTAATACTATTATTCGAGATGCGTCCTGGGATAAAAAGAGTAAAATTGCGAGCCTCTATATTCATTCTAATGATGCCAGAAGTTTATTGTTGGAAGATGGTGATAACGTAAAAATTACTACTAAAACTGGTGTGGCTAAAACTTATATTGAAATTAATGATACTCAGCGACCAGGTTTTATCAGCTTGCCTAATGGTGTGGGTATCGATTTTGTACCACAAGGTGGGAATACAATGCGTATCGGGGTGGCTGTTAATGAGTTGACTGCAACAGAAGATAAAGATTTTTTTGCAGGCACACCTTGGCACAAATATGTACCTGCTAAGCTAGAAAAAATCGCCTAGAGTATGTTTGTAAAAACTAGGCCTAATGATAAGCTTTTGTAGGCATATTTTTCCTTTCAGGGTAAGTGTTTTATAATCACATTTCACAAGAGATGATAAAATATGAATTACTTACCCTGCGAAATAATAGAAACAGATAATGATGTTGATGCATCTGTCATTTGGTTACACGGTTTAGGTGCTAATGGGCATGATTTTGTGCCTATCGTTCCGGAGTTACAGCTACCTGATGATTTAAAAATACGCTTTATATTTCCTCATGCACCTTCGATACCGGTAACAATTAATGGTGGTATGACGATGCCCGCTTGGTACGATATTCTAGCGATGACTACCGAGCGAGAATTCAACCACGATCAACTGCTTGATTCGAGCAAGGCGGTAATTACACTTATTGAAAGAGAAATAGAGCAAGGCATTGAAAGTAGTAGAATTGTTTTGGCGGGCTTTTCCCAAGGTGGGGCTGTAGCCTACCAAACTGCTCTTGCTTATGATAAGCCTATCGCGGGCTTAATGGCAATGTCGACATATTTTGCGACACACCAAACTATTAAAGTACACCCTAATAATAGCAAATTACCAATACATGTTTTCCATGGCCAACATGACCCTGTGGTTCCTGAAATGATGGGACAACAAGCGTTAAAGTATCTGCAGGATTTTGGTTTTCAGCCCGTTTATAAAAATTATCCTATGGAACATGCTGTACATCCAGCTGAGATTAAGGATATTTCTATTTTCTTACAAAAAGTTTTATCTTAGTGGCCTAACTTTTATTTTTATAAACACTTCCAAAAGCCTCAATGATTTATTGAGGCACATTTCCTTAAGTATTATTTCATTTCACAAACACCCTGATATTTTCTTTGTTTGCAAAGCCTTTTAGGTTTGAACCGTGTGGTCTTGTTTGCCATTATTTATATTTAGGCAAGAGGTAGACGCCATATGTTTTTATGAATTATAATGATAATCATTATTATTATCATTTATTTTTTTGGGGAAAAAATGAAAACGTTTGGGCGTTTGTGCACATTTGTCACTTTAGCAATGCTGACACAATCCATATTAGCTGAAGATAATCTTATAGAAATCGAAGAAGTTAGGGTGATAGGGCAGTTATCCCGTTATTCAGCTTTAAAATCTGATGTGCCAATTATGAGCTTGGCTCGTTCGGTATCTATTATTGATGAAGATCGCATTAAACAGCGAGGGCTTTTCAGGTTAGATCAAACATACACATATTCAGCCGGTGTATTCGGCGAAACATTTGGCTTTGCTACGCGTGGTGACTGGGTGCGCGTTAGAGGCTTCGACGTACCTCAATATCAAGATTCTCTGCAGTCATTATTTGGTAACTACAACAATGCCAGAGCTGATGTTTATACCCTTGAGCAAGTTGAAATATTAAAAGGCCCCGCGTCGGTATTATATGGACAGGGTTCTCCTGGTGGCCTTGTTAACCTTGTAAGTAAACGCCCTAAAGAGAATTCACGTCACGAAATTGTAGCGGAATTGGGAAATTTTCAGCGTAAACAGCTTGCTGCAGATAGTACTGGTAAAATAGGCACAAGTGATCAATGGTTGTACCGAGTAGTAGGTGTTTACCGCGATACCGATACGCAAGTTGATTTTGTTGAAGATAACACTATTGTTTTTGCTCCATCTATTACTTGGCGCCCTAGTGAAGAAACAAATCTTACTTTACTCGTTAACTATACCGATACTGAAGGTGATACCGGGGCACAATTCTTACCTATTCAAGGTACGCTTTTGCCAGCACCTAATGGACAATTTGTCGATCAAAATTTCTATGCAGGAGATCCCGACTTTAATAAATACGACACCACTACCGCAGCTGTAACTTTACTTGCAGATCATCAGATTAATGATGTCTGGAGCGTAGAAATTACTTCTCGCTATACAGACGCTGAGGCAGACTATCAGCAAGCATGGCCATCTTTTCAAGTGGGTACCAATCGTTACATTTTTAATGCAGACGGCAGCCTTTATGAAAATGGTACTGTACCTAGATCTTTTTTCCGCAGTGATGCAACCTCTGAACAAGTTGCCATTGATGGGCGCCTTCGTGCTGATTTTGACACTGGTGACGTCAGCCATAATATATTAGTAGGTTTTCAACATCAGGATGTTACAACAGATGATGCCGGATATTATGCCTTTGCGCTAGGTTATGATTTCACAACTCAAGGGCCAGATAGTACTTTTGGAGATAGTTTTTGGATTAATTTATTTAATCCTCAGTATGGAAATGTACCTCCAGCTAACCTGCTTGATACGCTTTATAGAGATAATCCAGAAACTGACTTAATTGATACTGGAATTTATTTTAGCGATCATATCTCATATGGCAATCTCAATGCTACATTTGGTTTGCGTTATGATGATACTAGTTCTGAAACAGCGAATATTAAGCAGGATGACGATGCGACAAGTTTAAGCGTTGGCTTATTATATAAAATGTCTATTGGGCTTGCGCCTTATATAAATTATGCGCAATCATTCCAGCCTGTTATTGGTTCTAATGGTGATACAAATAATCCGCAGCCTTTAAGACCTCAAGAGGGTGAACAAATTGAAGTGGGAGTTAAATATCAAGTTAATAACTTCCCAGCAACTTTTACTCTGGCCGCGTTTGAAATAGAACAAACTAATTTAAATGACCCTTCTTCATTGCCGGGAAGTTTTGAGCAACAAAGGGGTAAAGCTGAAGTAAATGGTATCGAGTTCGAAGGACGAGTTAGCTTTGGTGATATTGGGGTCGACTTAAACATTAGTAAGTTGGATACAGAAAACGCCGAAGGCTTTCATATTGCTAGCGTTCCCGAAAACCAAGCATCAGCATGGTTTAGTTACGAACCTGAATCTGGTTTTAGAGCAGGCACTGGAGTCAGATATGTTGGTTCAAGCTGGGGTGGTCGTGATCTTATAAAAACACCATCTTACACCCTTGTTGATTTTATGCTCGGATATCATTTCGACCATTGGGACTTTTCTATAAATGCTAGAAATGCAACAGATAAAGAATATCAAGCAAGCTGTATATCTAGAGGCGATTGTTTTACAGGTCGTGCTCGAACTGTTATTGGAAGAGTGGCGTATATATTTTAATGGATATTTTAATGACTTCAGTAGCCTCAATCCTCATGGCATTGGGGCTACTATTTGTATATGTCAATTGGAAGAAAAAATCACCAAATTTTAAGCTAGCAGCTCTACTTGGTTGGCTTATGGTTGTAATTAGCAGTAGTCTTTTTATATACCTTCACGGTAAAGAGTTTGGAATAGTTGTCGCGTTAGGTACACTTAGCTTAATGGCATGGTGTTTTGTTGTTTTTAACATAAAACGTTCAGGTAATGCCAAAAAGTTACGCATCCATAACAGCAATGATTCTGTCAGTAGTAAATTACAGTTAATTGGAATGTTTATCGTAGCGGGTCCCATCAATATCGTAGCATGCAGTTTGTTTAGCATGGCGTGGGTTTTAGTTTTACCAATCGATCGAGTAGATCAAATGTCATTAGCTGCTCTTTCTTTTCCTACTCTATTTGGTTTGGTATGTTGCCTTGTCTATATGTACCAAAAGCCGCTCCGTGACATGATTGTTCTTTGTTCAATATCTATTATTTCCGCTTTATGGATATTTTTATAAAATGAAGTTCCCTTTTTCAAAAAACACTATTTTAAAGTCAACTTATTCACATTCTGTTCTTGGTCTTGCTATTGGTACTTTTATGTATCTGTTATGTCTGACTGGAACTTTATTGGTTTTTACAGAATATTGGGAAAGATGGGAGCAGCCGCATATTCCAGAGTTCAGTGAATATCCGCCGTCGATACTCAATGTAGCATTAGAAAATTTTTTACAGAAAGTTGACGAAGCTCCAGAAACTATTTATCTAGTTTTACCTACAGCCGACCTTCCTCGTATTCATGTAGCTGGCGATATTAATGAATGGTGGGTTGATCAAAAGGGAAATATTATTGAACAAGTTGAGGCCCCCTGGACGGAATTAGTCAAAAATATTCATGTTTACTTACATTTGCCTAAGACTATAGGTATTTTAATCGTAAGCATTATAGGTGCAATATTTATTGGCTTAATTATCTCTGGATTGATTGCACACCCGAGTATTGTTAAAGATGCCTTTAAAGTGCGAATAGGCGGCAATCGACGTATTGAGATGCTCGACATTCATAATCGATTGTCTGTTTGGGCTTTACCTTTTCATTTAATGATTGGTATCACTGG
The DNA here is from genome assembly GCF_002157225.2 of Agarilytica rhodophyticola. NCBI lineage: Bacteria > Pseudomonadati > Pseudomonadota > Gammaproteobacteria > Cellvibrionales > Cellvibrionaceae > Agarilytica > Agarilytica rhodophyticola. The sequence continues at coordinate 6,257,846 of NZ_CP020038.1, read as the reverse complement.
AGCTTTTTTTGGTATGGTGGGCTTGCTTGTCGTTATAGCTGCCAGTGCTTTCTATAATGGTGACCGGCAAGCCCTTTTTGATGATATATATGGCTCTGATCCGGTTATTCAAGAAGCGCCACAAGAATTGCGATTTGATATTGCACATAAATATATTGAATCTCAATATCCTGAAGCCTCTCCAATTTATATCGCGATACAAAATTACGGAACAGAGGAACAATACTTTGAATTTGCTGCAACATTTCCTCAAACACTAGCATATTCAGAAATATTTAGATTTCGCTCTTCAGGTGAATTTATTAATCGACAAGATTTGATTGGAGGATCTATTGGTAGGCAAGCTCTCTACTCAGTATATCGCTTACACTTTGGCCATTTCGGTAACCTAGCAGTAAGGACTCTTTATATTATTCTTGGCCTTGCTTTAACAATAATCTCGGTTACTGGTATAAATTTATGGCTTTGCAAAAAGCAAGAGAATTGGCTACATAGACAATGGTGTGCTCTTGTTTGGGGTATTCCTATAAGCTTAGGATTAGCAGCTTTTGCTAGTTTACTAGCTCTACCAGTTATATATCTATTTATTTTTAGTCAAGTAATTTGTTCTATTTACTGCAGTTTTAGTCCACATAGTTTAGCAGTAAAGAAGAATTTTTTAATGTTAATCTTGACAGGTATACTATTGATGGTATCTCTCATCCATCTTATATTACTTTTTAGTTTCGAATTTTATCTGTCTGGTATTACGATTAACATATTATTAATGTTTATTGCACTGGCTTTATTTCTTGCTCTAACTTACATCAAATCTAGTAAAGGTGCATTATTCAAACCTTAAATTCCATATAAAAAAAGCCCAACATGAGTTGGGCTTTAGAGTAAGTGTTAATTAGCTGTACCGAACTTAGTTGGTGATACCTTGTGCTTCAAATGAGTAAGCACCATTTAATAAACCGGGCAAGCTACGTACGCTTGCTGAGGGACTGCTAAATGTACCAGGTATTTCACTGTTCTCGATAAGCTCAACAAATACTTGGTTGTTGTCTCCTCCAGTATTGACTGTTACATCTGCTTCGCTGAAGCCATTTAAAGTAACATTAGAAATAAATAGACCATTATCTTTATCTGTCACTGTTAAATAACCAATGCCCGTTGCCGAAATAGTATCTGCAGGAATTGCTTGTGAAGCATCTAATTCTGCTCTTAATACCGCGCTATTTGCTGTCACAATTTGTCCACGTACTTCCCCAGGAGCGTTTTGGTTTGTATGCACGTTAAAGTAGTAGCCTCCACTTAAGAAATTTTGCATGTTAACGACACTTGAATTTGCTGGAGATTGAAAGAAAGTGCCTGTTTGACCTTCTGCACTTACATCTTCAAGACCAATGATAACTGCACCATTAGTACCGGCAAAGCCACTGTGAATATGAGCTGCTGTCGCTATAAATCCACGAGTGCGTACGTTAGCAAAAATACTTCCTGCATCGGTGAAGGTAATATAGCCTAGAGCACTTGCATCATCGATAACTGGATTTGTTACAGGAGGATTTTCCTGAGTTCCTGTTAGTACTACTCGAGTCGCTTGCACGCCACGTGGTAAAACTTGGCCACGTACTTCGCCGGCAGGATTTTCGAGTGAGTGAACATTGAGGTAATAGTTACCTGAGTTTAAACCATTTAAGTTTACGATTGCTGCATCAGGAGCACTTTGGAATACAGTGCCATTAGAACCATCCACTTCATTAAGAACAATAATAACATTACCTGCTGTACCAGCTCTACCAGCGTGAACATGGGCAGCAGTACCTTCAAAACCATTTAGTGTAATAGTCGTATTAACAAATAGATTGTTTTCATTAAAAGTGAAATAACCTATGCCGCCGACGTCATCACTTGCTGGTGAAGCAACTTCTGGAACTTCTTGTTCAGTTTGTAATTTAACTCTAACAGCCTGTACGCCCTTGGGGGTGATTTGACCGCGAACTTCTCCAGGAGCATTCTGTGAAGTATGTACATTAAGATAATATCCACCATTCATTAAGTTTTGCATGTTAGCAACCCTAGAGTTTGCTGGTGACTGGAAGAATGTTCCTGGTGAATCAGCTTCGCTTGCGTCTTCAAGGCCAATAATTACATTGCCATTATTACCAGCAAAACCACCGTGAATATGTGCGGCTGTCGCTTCGAAACCTCGTGTACGTACATTAGCAAATACATAACCAGAATCAGTGTAAGTGAAGTAACCGATCGCACTTGCGTTATCAATCACAGCATCACTAACCGGTGGTACTTCTTGCTCACCTGACAACTCTACTCGAACGCTCTGAACTCCGTGTGGTAGAATTTGGCCACGCATTTCCCCTGCAGGGTTTACCTCAGAATGCACATTAAAGTAGTAGTTGCCGGAGTTTAAGCCTGCTAAATTTACCACTGCGGCATCGGCTCTACTTTGGAACATAGAACCATTAGAGCCGTCTACTTCGTCTAGAACGAGAATAACATTGCCTGTCTTCCCAGCTCGGCCTGCGTGAATATGTGCAGCAGTACCTTCGAAGCCAGCAACGTTCAAGTTTGCATTCACAAATGAATTTTCAGCGTTAAATGTGAAGTAAGCTAGACCACTAATATCATCAGCTGCAGGTGTTTCGACTTCTGGTACTTCTTGTTCTGTCTGCAATTTTACGCGAACTGCTTGTACATTCTTTGGCGTAATTTGACCACGTACTTCACCGCTGGGATTAGCAGACGTGTGAACATTCAAGTAGTAGCCGCCATTAAGCAAGTTAGTTAAATTCGCTGCTTGTGAATTGGCTGGCGACTGGAACACAGTGCCTGATGAGCCGTCTGGGCTAACGTCTTCTAGTGGGATAATGACATCACCATTTTTACCTGCAAAACCTGAATGAATATGTACAGCAGTTGCTTCAAAGCCACGAGTACGGACGTTAGCATAAATATCCTGTGTCTCGGTATTCACTGTAAGGTAACCCAAGGCGCTAGCATTAGGAATAATGCTATTGTCGATAGGTGGATTTTCCTGTGCGCCGTTTAGCTCAACACGAACTGCTTGAGAGGTAGAGGTTAATACTTGACCACGAACTTCACCTGCAGGGTTCTCTGCCGAATGAACATTCAAGTAATAATGTCCTGAATCTAGGCCCAGTAGATTGATAATGGCTGAGTTATTTGGGCTTGAGAACATGGTACCGTTAGAGTCAGCGACCTCGTCTAAAACCAAAATAACATCGCCTTGAGTACCGGCAAAACCAGAGTGGATATGAGCTGCTGTGCCAGTAAAGCCTTCAACTGAAACATTGGCTTGAACAAATTCATTAACGCGATTAAAGGTAACGTAGCCAAGACCCTTAACTGCATCAGAGGCTGGTGTGTCAACTTCTGGAATTTCTTGTTCAGTCTGCAAGGTTACGCGCACGGCTTCAACATTTTCAGGTAGTATTTGACCACGCACTTCACCACCAGGGTTAGCGGCAGAATGTACGTTGAAGTAGTAGCCTCCATTTAACGCGCCGGTGCGATTTACAAATTCTGAATTACTAGGTGTTGTCCAAAATGAGCCCGCAGGTGCGTTTTGTACTACATTACTGATATCGTTTAAGCCGATAACAACATTACCATTTGCGCCCGCGAAACCTCCGTGAATATGAGCGGCAGTTGCTTCGAAACCAATAGCTTGTACATTAGCAACAACTTCATCGTTGCCTTGATAATAAGTGAAGTAACCAACGGCTTTTGCTTCAGTGTCAACAGTAGGGTTTTCTTGATCACCCGACAGTTCCACTCTCACTACTGAAGCATCGTCAGTCACGATTTGTCCGCGTAGTTGCCCTGCTGGGTTGGATTGTGTATGTAAATTGAAATACCAGCCACCGGCAAGGAACGTCTGAATATCATTACCCGCTACATTCGCAAAATCACTAATATTAGCGCCATTGGCAATTCTGTAGACATTGTTATCTGAGCTATCAGCCTCAAGCCCTATTAATACCGAGCCATTAAGACCTGCGAAACCAGAATGAATATGTACAGCCGTGATGAGATCATCCTCATCAATATTAGATGCCGTCACACTACCGCTAATAGCGCCTGTTACCGTGTTAACTGTTAGTAAGCCTTCTGCGCTTGCATTAACATTAGCTTCAACTTGAGTGAATGAGCCGTTTACGTTAACTTCCTGATCTCTTTCTAATGTAAGACGAATACTTCTCTCATTATTGCTACTGGAGGTTTCTTCACTAGAGTCTAACACTCTTGATACCAATACTTCTGACGGCAGTGCAGCTGAAGGTAAAACTTCTGAAGGAATTACCGTTGATGGTAAGGCGTATGAAGGTATTTGTGTTGAAGGCAACATCTCGTCGATAACGCCACGAATGGTTCCAACTGTTGGAGTTGGTGTTGGGGTCACGACAGGTGTTGGGCTTATCGTTGGTGATGGCGTTACAGTTGGCGTTGCTGGTGTAGGTGTTGGTGTCGGGTTAGAAGAATTACCACCGCTACCACCACAAGCTGTGATAGCAGCAGCAATACTCATTGCTGACAATAAATGTGAAAGTTTCATTTTAAAGCTTCTCTATTGTGATTATCTTGGAGGTTGTATTCAATGAATGACATATGAGTAACTTTACGAAACGAAAAATAAATGGTTGCACTAAATCTTTTTAAATAATGATATTTTTTTTGCTATTAACGTTATTGATTTTCTTAATAATAAAATAGTGATAAATAATAAGTTGGAGAGAGTAACTTCGGTGGATTTAAAATTGATATTGGTGTGATAGATAATCTTTATTTGTGATATTTTTGGGATATTTTAAGTTTTTATTCTAATGGGTATGTTTCTCAGAATTCATAGCAAATACACAGATATTGTTAACGAAACCTAGCCGTTATGATTTTTAGAATGTATGAATTCTTGCCTTGGAAAAACTATATTTTTTTCTTTGCCAGAAGAAATATATAGTCGTGCATCATTAAAAATTAATTTTCGAATTTAAAAATATATATAGTTTCTGAATATCCAACGCGATGATGTTAAGGCTAAGAATTTATCTCTTTATCCAAAAAGTAATGTGCTGCTGCTCATTCTTATTTGACTTCAGATCTAATATTTCTAACAAAAAAATACTTGTTGTATAAATGTATAAATATTAGCGTAATTTGGTGATGAGCTTCGAATATTTAACGATGCTATATTTTAAATAAAAACAACCTGACTACCGATTCAAGTATTTAACAAGATGATCGATATTATTACTTTTTGATTAGTATATAAAATCTTACTAAGAATTTTATTAATTGTTTTAAGTAAGAAAAATTTAATGCCAATGTAGAATGCTAGAGGGTGGTCGATTTTATCGAATTTTTGTGTAAATAAAAATATTTGACCAAAAATCTTGGTTTACGTTTTATATTGATTTCTTAGAGCGATATTTTTTATTTTAATGAATAAATCAATATGTAAATATTATTTATGTATTAACTAATATATGAAAAAAGGTTGTGTGTTTAAGTAACCTGCCATTTGATTTGTATTTATTGTGTCGTTTATTTGATTTTACTAAAAAAAATTACACTAAATAAATTTATTTTTCGTGAAAAATAATCTTTGTTATCTTGATTTTTTCAACTTGTGATTTGGTCTACATCAGAAAAATTAATTTATGATTTAATTTAATTAATTCCATTTCTTACTCCCCTAAAATAAATAAAAGGCCATAGCGATGATTTTTTCCAGAAAAATGAAAACGTTATCTTTTTGTACAGCGTTTGCTTTATCTGCAATAGCAAACGCCAAAACGTCGGTAACTCTTGATCTTGATACTCAAAGATATATTGGTGGAGTTTCAAAATTAGATAGAAGTAAATACTTTAATATCCACGGTGGTTTACCAAGTGTTTTAAGTAAAAATGAATTAAATTATCTGATCAATGAGCTTAATGTAGGATCAGGTCGAGGGTTTTATAGTCCATTTACTTCATTTGATGCGCCTTATCCAAGTGCTGGTTCGGCTAAATATGAAGGTAAAAATAATATTAGAAAGACTAAAAAGAACCCACTTTATAAAGATTTTGCGTCTAATAATTTCATCGTTACAGATCATCCTAAAAAAGTGTATCAGGCTGGAGAAAATCCGGTTAATGCAGCTAAATGGGCAGCTAATTATTTTAAACACTACTTTGATGATGAGACGCGTCCTCTCTATTACGAACCAATGAATGAGCCTTTTGTACATTCTCATGAGTTTGGTATTGATGGCAAACTGGCTCGTAAGCAGATGACTGACCTATTTAAGGAAATTGGTAAAAGGTTTGATCAAGAAGGTATTAGTACAAAGGTTATTGGTTATTCTAGCGCTTGGCCTTCAATGGAGCTTAAAGACTTTTCTCATTTTAACGACAGAATGAAGTATTTCATGGATGTAGCAGGGCCTTATATGGATTCTTTTTCTGTTCATCCTTATGATGGCGTAAATGTTACAGGTGCTAATAGCCAACGCTCTGGGAGTAATCTAGATGCAATACTTGATTTGATGGAAACCTACAGCCATTTTAAATGGAACAAAGTAAAGCCTATTACTATTAGTGAATACGGCGGCATTGAAGATGGTTACGGCGATCTCTATAGTGATATTAAAAGTATTCAGTCCGTTCGCTCTATTAACAATATGCTCTTTCAATTGCTAAATAGGCAGGATCGTTTACTCACTACTATTCCATTTATCACCCCCAAAAGCCCCTGGTACTATAGTAGTAAAAATAATTGGCAGCCCTATGGAGCCGATTTACTTCGCCCAGATCCAAGGAGTATTAAAAATGGTAAGCCAACTAAGTTTTTTTGGACACCTCGTATTAATTTTTATAAACTTTGGAGCAATGTAGGTGGTGTACGTGTAAAATCTGATTCTAGCAATCCCGATATTCAAGTACACACTTTTGTAAATGGTAAAAAGGCTTATGTTGCATTAAATAGTCTAGCTGATGTTAGAGAAACAGTAGATCTGACTTTTATAAATGACATGGCTGAAGTTGTATCAATTAGAAAAAAATCATTAGAAATTTATCCTAATAACAAGCCGGTCTATAAAGATCAAAAAGTATCAACGCTCTCATCCTTATCATTAGTGCCAGGAGAGACTGTCGTATTAGAATATACATTTGTTAATACTATATCCCCTGCAAAAAGAGAAGATATTAAGACATATTATTCCGATCAGCATTTACAAAAAATTTCTGCAAATAAAGCGATAAAGTTCAATTTTAATAATGTATCATCTGGTAGTGGACAATCACTTTTAAAGTTTAGTATTGGTCGTAAGCACAATAGGTCTAAAAAACCAAAAATTTCTATAAATGGTCACTCTATTAATGTGCCTAATAATTGGGCCGGCGGTGACCAACGAACGCGCAATGATTTTTTTGGGGCAATTAAGGTACCATTTAACTCTTCAATTCTAAGAGCTAAGAATAGCGTTGAGATTACATTTCCTGATAGCGGTGGTCGTGTGAGTTCAGTTGTGCTTGAAGTGCGTGATGGTGAAGATATTGCTGAAGATATTATTTCTTTTACAAATAGTATTACTACGCTTCCCATAGCTACTAACTATCCTTTTAATATCAGTTATAGCGCTAATCAAAAACGCGATATCGTACTTGAAATGTGGAAGGGGAATAAATATTTAACTAGTGCTAAAGTTACCGTTGATGCTGGCTCTGGAACTGAGACTATTAACCTTAAGCCAGATACAGCACCACAAGCGGGTGAACACGAATATTTGTTAAAGTTGAGTATCCGCCCTGTAGGTACTGATTGGGAAAAAAATATAGATATAGTGCATGTAAATAATATCAGTGTTGAAGATACCAGTACAGACGATGCAGTTATTGAAGACGGTACATATGCGATTATTTCTCGCTTTAGTGGGAAAGCTGTAGATGTTAAACAATATTCTAAAAATGACGGTGGTATTGTACATCAGTGGGATTATTTTAATGGGCCTAACCAAAAATGGAAGTTTACCCGCTTATCTGACGACACTTATAAAATCATTAACCAAAATAGTGGCAAAGCTCTGGATATACGTGGTGCAAGAGGAACCAATGGCGCTCAAGTTCATCAATGGGAATATTATGCTTCTGCTAATCAGCAATGGGTGGTAAAGAGCTTAGACAATGGATATTTTTCTCTAACAGCTGTGCATAGCGGTAAAGCTTTAGACGCTAGTAGTACTTCCACAAAAAATGGTGCGAGCGTACAACAGTGGCAATACCACGGCGGTGCCAATCAGCAATGGAAGCTTGAACTACAGTAAGCGATATCAGGCCTATTCGAAAGCTCGTTGGCGGCATTTGAATAGGCCTATATCATGCCATCCAACAACTCTTCCTAAATCAGGAATCGATATAAACCAATTAATAGAAATGGCTTGTAGTTACTAATATCGAATTACTTAGATTTTGTTTCCTTCTCACTATGTTACTATTATTACTCAAAAAGAATTGGGTATTTGAAAGTGGGACTGATTACAACACTGGATAAAAGCCGCAGTATTTATCTGAAATCTAATCACACTTTGGGTCGTGATATGGGTGCTGCAGATACTTTGCTGACAAATCCTCTATGCTCACGTATACATTGTATTTTGAGCTACAACAAAGACTCTTGGGTTATTGAAGATAAGAGTAAAAATGGCACTTGGCTTAACAAAAAAAGCTTACCAAAAGGAAAAACAAAGCTTTCTGTTGGCGATAAAATAACCTTTCCTGGTGAATCCAAGGAAGCTTGGCTATTTTCTGATGATCGTGCTCCTAAGCCTGTACTGGTCGATAAGGATAGTGAACGCTATGTGGAGCTCGACGATCATTGCAATATCTTGCCCAGCGAAGGCAAAGTAGAGTTGTTAATTACTAAACAAGATAATAGCTGGATGGTTGAGGAGGGCGAAAGGGTGTATAACATTCGCCACGGCTCTACCCTGATGTTTGCCGATCAATTATGGCATTTCTACCCAAATGATGTGATTTTTAATACGGTGACACAAATCATAAAACGAGCGGATGTGTCTCTGCCGACCTTGACCTTCAATGTTAGTCTCAATGAAGAAAACGTTGGTATTAACGCAAGCTCTGATACTGGACAAAAGGATTTTGGCTACAAAGCCCATCATTCATTATTACTAGAGTTAGCGCGACGTTGTATTGATGATGAAAAATCCGGCATTGCTGTGAGCGAACATGGTTGGTTATCGACAGACTTATTAATCAGTGCTTTGGGTATTGAGCCAACACATTTAAATTTATTGATTTATCGCTCAAGAAAAGCATTTGAGTCCAGTGGCTTAGACTTTATTCCTATTGAGAGGCGCCAAGGAGAGATAAGATTAAGTCCGTGCAAGCTCAGCATAAAAAAAGGGGATGCAATACTCAATTATGATAGAGCATCTTAGGGCCTTTAACAGGCCCTGGTTCAATTGAGATTACTGATTAGGTGGTTTGCTCTCTCCTGAAGTAGGATCACCTATGGTGTAGGATACACTTCCATCTCGCTCTTCTTTTTCCAGTAAGAATCCGAAAGCCGCACTAAAATTTCTTTGGCCTCGTACTGTACTCATGGTACGAATTGTTTGGCCTTTGTAATCGATAAAAGTATCCACTTGTTCAAGGATATTGGTGTCATCAATATCTGGCTTCAGCCAAATTATGCCATCGGTATAACCTTCTGCTGGTTCACCCAAAACATGTGAACGATAGGCTTTACCCAAGTGTTTACGAGCAATATCAAGAATAAGGTTTTGCTCATTACTGGTGAACTCCTCCATAACGGGGAGCTGCATAATTTGATCTTTTAGCTCTATCCACTCGGGCGTCTGAGCATCTACCTCAGGGTCGCTACCAATATGTGAGGCAAAGCGGAAGGTGGAGCCATCAGTACTTTTTTCTATGGTGGTTTTATACCGGCGCACAGACCAACTATCAGCACCTCCATGTTTGGTTAAAGGAATGATCATCCCCATGGATGTGAGGCCATTCTGCTGGCGCAATAGACTATTAGCAACTTTAACATCGTCGAGCATCAACTGAGTTGGGATAAAACGCTCATCAATATTAAGCACCACTGATACATTAGATAAATTATCATAGTGTAAAACTGAAAGAGACTGCTCTATTTCATTGGGCTTATCCACAGAAGAGCGGTTGATTCTTAATGCATTCTTACTATGAGCTTCGACTTTTTTATTGGCTATAGCATATTGTCCCCGCGCGCTTAGCGCTTCTGCTCGCCACAAGATATTGTTGGAATAACGACCATTTTCAATACCGTTTGCCACTAGCTCGACAGTCGTATTATCGTCGGCCACAGCAAGGAAACGCTCTTGATCATCGCCAACATTACGAATAGTAAAATAAGGTGTATTATAATCAGGGTAGTCTAGGTACCAGCCTGCTGTATTTGCTTGTTGGTCAAAGTCATCCCAGAAACTGTAAGATCTAAATCCTACTTTATCATCCCCCAACGTTAGATGAACCGACTTATCACCAAAATAATTAAATGAAATGGTGTAGCTATCCTTCCAGCGTTTCTCTGCTTGAGCCATCACCACGGACGAAACGTTAGGATTATCTATTGCTTTGGAAACTGCTGTACCATCGCTTGCAACTGCGATTGCTCGATTGGGATGACTCATAGAAATGAGAGCGCCGTTTGATTCTCTATAAGTAGCATCTTCACTAAATTCACGGTTATTTTCCCGAGACACCAAATAGAGCGTCCCATCATCGTAAGATTTGAGGTAATGACCGGGAAGTACTTTAGACTCAAACGAGTAGAACGATGAATTTGCTAATCCGGGTCGAATGTAGAAACTGGCTAAGTTACGCTCTTTCCAAGAGGAGTCTTCTGAAATATAAGCTCCTGAATCGACCAAGCTCTTTTGCATCTCGTCGATTATTAACATGTGATCCGTATCGCTATTGATAAAATGTATGAGTGTAGACATTTTCACACCTGCTTAACTTGTTTGTATTTAGTTGTTAATTATCCGTTTATTGTGCGTTGGCTAAAAAACGACACAATACTGCATATTGAAAGTACAAGAAAGACGTTTTTGCTATATTAATTACTAAGTTCTCAGTAATGATACAAACGTTAAATAATATATTTTACGTGTTAATTACTAAGACTATATTAACTAGTAAAGCTCTTCAAAAACGGGAATGTCGAATACTTCTTTAAGCTTTTCTCGTGCTCTGAATATTTTGACTTTAATATTGCTTACGCTAGTGTTGAGTTTCCCTGCAATATCTTTATATGGTAGATTTTCTTGTACGGTAAGTTTAAATATATCTTTGACTTCGCAAGGCATTGCATCAACTTTCTCAAGGGTTTTTCCTAGGATGTCATTGGCAATTAAGTTGTGCTCCATATTTGAAACTTTATTGGAATAACTGGATGCGTTACTCGAGTCAAATTCAATGGCCGAATCGTCAACGAAGCCATAGCGGCATTCTGGGGCGCGGTTATAGTAATTGCGAATAATATTCATAGCAATGCCGATCAGCCAAGTACTAAATTTTGAGTCTTGTCGGAATGTATGAAAGCTTTTGTGAGCTTCAAGAAAAGTATCCTGCAAGAGGTCTTCTGCTGTATCCCTGTTATATACTTTCTTTTTTATCATGTTAAATACTTGATTGCGATGGTCTTTCAATAACTTATTCAAATCTTGTGAATAATCTTTCTCGATAGCTGCTCTCATTGTGCGTCTCCTGATAACAATACGTTGATTCCCGTTTGGAGCAGAAATCCTTATCTCCAAACCACGAATGATATTTTCCTCGAGCAGCTTGCGATCCACAATTTCACACGATTTCTCGGTATTTCAAAATATTTCAAACATCGCTTTACATCACTTAATATGCTTGGTAAGAAAGGCTGTTTTTTATTATTTAGTACAAAGCCAAAAACAATGTTGATCTAGTCAATGCTATCATTGTTGTTTATTGCGCCATTCGAGTGTTTTTTGTTCTCTTTGGTTGTTGTTTGGCGCTTTTATTGTTTTTTTGTTGTATTTGGTGTCAAAAAGCTGTTTGCATATTGAAATTGTCCTTACATATCCAGGGTAAATAATGAACAAGGTGCCAGAAGTTGAGCTTGAGAAACTTATTCCCGAACGCTATCGGCTCGAAAATTTTCTCGGGAGTGGGGGCTTTGGTCAGGTCTATAATGCGTTTGACTCAACTTTATTACGATATGTCGCAATTAAGGTTATCAAGTATGAACACTCCGAAGCTCTATTAGAGGCTCAGGCGTTAGCGCGTTGCAATAGTCCAAATATCGTAGAAGTTCACGATGTTATTCATAATGAAAATTATTTAGCCATTGTTATGGAAAAAGTTGAGTCCAAATTGGATCTCGATGTTAATGCCATCGCTGATATGGAAAAAAATGAGTTTTTATCGTTTTTTCTGCAAGTATCCAAAGCTGTTAGTGATATTCATGCCGCCGGCTTACTTCACTTAGATCTGAAACCTTCGAATATACTCTTTACTGATCAAAAAGCTGTGAAAGTGTCAGATTTTGGTCTATCAACGCACCAAGCTTCTCAGGAGGGCAACGCTAACTACTCCTACAGTGGTTCTTGGGAATGCCTTAGCCCAGAGCACTTACAGCAGAAGCCTGTTAGCACTGCTACCGATGTCTTTGCTCTTGGTATATTACTTTATAACTATTTATTTAAAGCTCATCCCTTCGTGGTAGAAGGAGACATCTCGGCGACAGAAGAGAATATTCTAGGAGCTAGGATTAATTATCAACAACAATTCCGTTGCGCTATACCCGAATTAGAAGTGATGGTTCGTGCGATGTTAGATAAAACGCCTCGTAACCGACCATCGATGCAACAAGTTTTCACGGCTATTGAGAACCTACATCACAATGACAATGTGCCGATGGAAACAGTCGAACTTGATTTGCCAAAAGCTAAGGCCAGTAAACTCGATTCTAAGTTATTATATGCCGCAACCGCTGTTGTAGTTGTAATATCTGGTGTTGTATTTTTTCTACCCAGTTTAACTCCCGTCGCAACCACACTTGTTATCCCCCCGTTATATGTGGATTCCGCTAAGGCCTATGAAGGGGATGCAGAAAGTAGGAGAGATAGATTATTACTTGCAGCTATTGTTGAGGATGAAATTGTGTCCAGTGTTATCAACGATCCTCAGCGAAGCTTAGTGAGTAAAAAAGAATGGCGTGGTACTAAAGACTGGGCAGAAGAGGCGAGGTTGGTCGATGTTGATCAAATTATTATTAGTAATTTAAATTGTTCCATAGACTTTTGCGATGTAAATCTAAGTGTTTATAGTCGAAAAAAAGATGGAATTTCAAAACTTACGTCAAAGAAAATTCCAACATCTGATTTACTAGTTTTTGCACAAGTAATTGAACAAACATTGGTTTCTGATCTAGATTTTACTGCTCACAACACCCCAGTTCTCGGCAGTATTTCCGACTCTGACTTGAGGCTTTACTATAATATTAAGAAAAAACTTGAAGACGAAGAGTTTACAGAAGCGGATATTGCTGGACTAAAACAGCTCTCTCAAGACAACCCAGGATTTTTAGGTGCACAATTACTATTAGCTGGTGCATATAGGAATCTATATATGAACTTTAATGTTGATCGTTGGTTACAGCAGAGCCAAGAATTAATGTTACAGTTAAACGATAGGTTTCCGGCAAACCCCTCAGTTATGTATCAGGACTTTCATAACAAACTATTAGCACATGACCTGACAGGAGCAGAAAAAACCTTATCACAGTTAAAACGTGTTATCGGTGTAGAAACAACTCGTCTAGCAATTTCTGAAGCAATGCTCATTTTTTCCAAACAGCCAAAAGAAGGCTATCAAAAGCTACTTCAACATGAAAACCCCCGTCTTACTCATTCTTACTTCCATCACCGTGCCTATATGGAAGAAACACTCAAAGAATTTGATACTCTTGAGCAGACGTGTATTGCATGGGCCAAGCGTTTTCCCGATACCTATTTACCCAAATTTTTTCTTGCTAACTCTTACTTAGTTACTGGCAGGCTTCAGGAAGCTGAAACACTATACATAGAAATTCTGAAAAAGAAGTCTGATCACGATATTGTACTTAATTTAGGCATTACACAAATGCTCTTAGGACGCTATAACGAAAGTATCGAAAACTTTAAAAAAGCATTAGAGTATTCGCCTGGTTCACGAGAAATTTATTTAAACTTAGCGGAATCATATAAAGCATTAGAAAGTAAAGAGAGTAAGCAATACTTTTTACAAGCACTGACTCTTTATAGCGATAAAAATGCCGATCAAGACTATGCACACAAGGCATTAATCTTAGCGCATCTCAATAGAAATGAAGATGCTATCATCGAACTCCAAAAAGCGGCACAGCTGAATAATAAGGCAGGTGAGTTTTTCTTTATTGCTGCACAGGTATATCAACTTCTTGGGCAAGACCGCGCTGCTAGATACAATGCTGAAGAAGCCGTAGCAATTGGTTTTGGTAAACATTGGTTTCGTGTGCCATGGACACAACCTTTGTATGATTACTTGAGCAATAATGCAAACTAGAAGTAATTTTATAATTTCCACGCTTACTCATGTGATGTTCACAAGTTATGAATCATTACCTAAGCAAAAAAATGTAACCTAATAAGGTATTTCTGTTACTGAGGCTGTATCACCAATATGTAACAGTAAGGAATACCTTATGGACGCAATAGTCTCCATCATACCGAATATTAAATCATGGTTTCCACTTGTTGCATTAATTGTTGCATGCCTGGCATTTATCATTAGACGAGCAATCAAAAAAGAAAGCTCTTTAATTGAATTGGCGTCGGAAAAAGAGCGTGCTGATCTAGTTGAACAGCATCTAAAAGCTCGTTCAGTCAACCTAGAAAATTTAACCGCCGAACAGCAATATGAGTACGCCATACGTGATTTGGGCGGCCGACAGCGTAATTTAACGTATATTTTTACAGTTGCTCTAACTATTATTATACTCTCTTCCTTTATTGTGTATTGGCAAAGTAATTCGGATGTAAGTTTTGATCCTACAAATCAAGGATTGAATGAGTTTAACAATACTTCTCCAAGCTCGCGAAATTCCTCATTGATGAAGAATTCGCCGAAACCAAAAGGGCACTCTTCTAGTAGTAACTCGAAATCTATAGAACCCCATACTGTAGTTGAGACCCGCCCTCCAAGGCCAGAAGATTTTGCTCCTGGAGAAAGACCTCCAAGGCCAGAAGACTTTGCTCCTGGAGAACGACCACCCCGGCCAGAAGATTTCGCTCCTGGAGAAAGGCCTCCAAGGTCAGAAGACTTCAATGAGGAGAAGAATCACTACAAAAAAAAAGAGAGAAATAATAATCAAAAACCTCATTCCAAAAACAATGACGTTAAAAATACTTAATAAGTATAGATGCTACAAAGGAAGATATTATGTGCTTTAAAAATATGAGGTGGTTGTTTTCTTTACTTTTTACTACTGTTGTAATATTACTTTCTCATAAAAGTGGCGCTCTTAATTTGAGCGAAGCCTATAAAATGGCTTTAACGAAAGATCCAAGTTTAAAAGTTGCGCAGGAAGAATACTTAGCAGGTTTAGAAGAAAGACAGATTTCATACAGCGCGTTACTCCCTCAAATCAGTTTGCAGGGAGCATATCAAAAACAAAAAACTGATAGTCGAGAAGTTTCATTACTTACAGACGAAACTCTAGAAAGAGACAATGATCAGGTTATTGATGGATGGAGACTTTCTGTCCAACAAGCAATCTATGATACTTCCCAATGGTACAATTATAAACGCGGCAAATTTCAGGCTTTTGAAGCTCGTCATCAATGGCAGTTACAAAAACAGTTATTACTGCTGCGTCTGATCACGAACTATATCGGCGTTATTCAGGCGCAGGATAATCTAGAGCTTGCAAAAAAATTAGAAGAGTCAGATAAGAAGCAGCTATCGAATGTAATAATGCTGACTAAGAAAAAGAATAATAAAAACTCGACAAAGAGGAGGCTTACAGAAGTCGATATTTATCAAGCTCAGGCATCATATGACGCGTCAACAGCAATGCGATTAAACAACGAAGATATCGTTGGCCAGAGTAAGGATGCACTAATGTTCATAATCGGTAATTATCAAACACCTTTGTGGCGTCTAGCGGATAACTTTTCAACAACTCAGATTATGCCTAGCGAACCATATCAATGGGTACAAATTGCATTAGCAAACAACCCAATCATTAAAGCTGCACAAGCGCGTAAAGATGCAGCTCGTGCAGAATATAAAAGTGCTAAGCTAGCGCGTAGGCCCAGTGTATATTTGGAGTTACAACACCAAGAGCGCAATACTGAAGCAACATTGATTGAAAACCTATCCTTGTCCGATCTTCGATCAAGAGAAATTGGTTCAAGTATAAGCATGAACCTAAGCGTTCCCATCTATAATGGTGGTCTTATAAGCTCAAGACGACGTCAAGCAGAGCATCAGTTTAAAGCATCAGAAAAATTTTATAGTGAAATAGTTGCTAATATTACAAGGCAAATAGTCAGTACATATCGTAGTGCCGTTATTACGATTAATAGGATTAATATCATAGCCGAAGCGGTTACCTCTAGTAAAAAGGCTCTAGATGTACAAGAACAGGCGTATCAAAAAAATATTGGTGATATTAATGATGTATTAAGATCCAGGCAAACATATTATGATACCTTAAGATTGTGGCAGAATTCCCGATATGATTATATTATCAAATTTATCACACTTAAAAGCTTAGCCGGTACACTGAGTTCTAAAGATTTAGATGAACTCAACAATGAGCTTGTTAAAAAAAGCTAGTGTGAATAAGCCCTGGTTTAGTTTATACATTTTAATTAAACAATATATTAAATTGGTTTATTGTGGACACATAAAAACATCTATAGTAAAAAATATATAATAAATAAGCGCAGCTACCTGTTGTTTTGACCAGGTAGCATATAAGTAACAGAGCTAAATATCACACATATAAAAGTAAATATTAAAAAACCGAATTGTACATTATAACTGGATACAAATGGTTGAAATGCGATAGGTGAAAAAAATTGTCCCGAAAAACCAGCAATTGCTAACTTCGCTTGACCTGCTCCACGATTATTCTCATTAGTAATGGTATTTACCCAACTAATTAGAGACGGAACCGTTAGTCCAAAAGCGAAGCCGCATATAATCACTGACGTACTCATTAATACTAATGAATCAAATAAAAATAATCCCATAAATCCTAGTGCGCTAATTAAAAAAGCTATAGCCAATATATATTGTTGATGGAAATAATTCATTATCCTTGGGAAAAAATAGCTTGCTAAAGCTGCAGATACTGAGGCACCTGCAAGAGCTAGACCTGAAGAAAAACTTGAAGCGTTCTGTTTTTCGAATAGAAACGGTAACTGAGTTACATATATATTTAACCCAAATAAAGAGATGAATGACGCTGTAGTAATAATTATATAATCTATGTGTTTATCTTTTTCATCTGTATCGTTTTGATTTTCTGATTTTTTTAGTTGTGATCTCTTTGGTAAAAAAAATAGTATAAAAATAGGTAATAAATAAATTAGAAATACAAAACGCCAATGAATAAGTGCTAAGGCCCCTGACAAAGAAAAATAGAGTAAGCCAGAAGACTCCATTGCGACACCCAAAAAACCTGTAATCCGGTGTTGATCCACACCACTATGTTGATCTCCTATCCAAGCCGTGGTCGATATGGCGACAGCGGCCACGCCAAACCCAAGAATAACACGAGTTACTAAGAGTTGATTCAGATTATTAATTATCAAACCTGCAGCACCACTAAATATTATAAACAAAAGTCCAATTTTTAATGTTGTAATGTAACCAATTTTATCACTTAACCTGCCAATGAAATTACTACACAGCATCGTTGATGCGGCAGATACACCTATTGTCATCCTAATTTTCAAATCGGAAAGCGTACTATCTCCAAAGTCATGCAATATACTAGGCAGCGCAGGCGCAATAGCTGATCCTGCCATAACTGTGAATGTGCTAGCAAATAAGATAATAAAAGTTAACTGTTGAGTACTTCTATGAATTTCCATAATAGGCGATGTTCACTTATCAATTAAGTATAGACATTAGGACTTTAGCGAAATTTTCTTCTGGTGAAATAGTAGCTAGTTCGGCACTTATTTCTTCAGCTCTTTCTTTGTATTTAATTTTTTGTATTTCTTTTAAGACTTTTGTATGTTTAGTTGTGCCCACTTCCCTGGGCCGCAGTATTTTCCCCGCATTATTTCTTTCAATGAATTTCATTGACATTAATTGATCAAGATTAGTTGGAATACCTATTACTGGAGTACCAGCTAGCAATGATTGATAAGATGTAGGGCTGCCTCCATTACTTATTACCAAGTCAGACCTAGCCGCAGCTAAAGACCCGGGTATAAGTTCACTAGAAAACACCGACGCATCGTCAAAAATAAAACTTCTTTCAGATTCATTTACACCACTAATGATTACCTGAAAGTTTTCAGACAGTAACTTCTCGACAATGAGTGGTATAAGAGATTTATCACCTGATGAGCCGAGTGCAACATAAGCTGTTTTTTTTGTGTCGGATAGTTCCTGCCACCAAATTGGCAAAGGAACATCTGGTTCCCAGTTTATTGATCCAAGAAAGTGGTGATTGCTGGGTGAACGTGAGGTATCAAACAAGATTTTGGGATCACTATACACCAGATGATCACCGAAGTTCCAACCATCCAGACAATGCTCAAATATTGGCAGCTTATAATACCGACGCAGTTCATTTAGCACTTTGCCCTGATTTTTAAAAAAGAAGTAAAAATAAATTGGCATTATTGCTGATATAAATGGTATCTCATTCATATTTATTTGTCGTAATTCGGGAATAATAAACTGTTTGTTATTAATATATTTGCTCCAATAAGCATTGGTCATGGCAATGTAGGTTGTCTTTGTTGTACGTGTACTAACACAAAGAGACTGTCGCATATCTCCTATAATCAAATCTGGCTGGACTTTCCTTATGGTTTTTTCATCTTCTTTAACGTAATTAATAAGCTCATCAATTTTGTACATTGGCTCTGCGTGTTGCGCTCGACGAATAAACTCCATCGATTCTACAGAATTAATGGAGTGAAAAGAGATAGTATGATGACTGCTAAAGACATAGCTATAACGATCAGCTACTGCAAAATGAACATCATATATTTCTGCGTCTAAAGAGCAAGCAAGTTTATATAAACGTATTACATGAGCAACGGTTACTGCTTCAGAAAAGAAAAGTATTGTTTTTTTCATAATTTTATAAAACATCTAAATTTTAAAAGATAAGCATAATAAAATCGCTATTATCTGAAATGCTTAATAAGCTAAGCCGGATCATATAGAAGAAGAAAATAATTATTAGAGTTATATCTATAGCATTTTTATGATTTTACTTTAATAGAATAAAACCCTCTAAAAAATAGAGATTCACACTTGCGTTTAGGTGTAGTGTTAGGTGAAAATTTTAAGTTGGGATATTTTTTTACTAGCGCTTGAAATGCCATAGACATCTCAACTCTAGCTAAATTCATACCTATACACTGGTGGGGGCCATAGGCAAAGCCTAAATGTCGGCTCTTTTTCCGATGGATATCAAAAATATCAGGTGATGGAAACACTTCTGGATCTCTGTTGGCCGCACCCATACCGAGAAACAAAGTGTCATTAGCTTTAAGTTGCTTACCTCTAAATAGCATACTGTCTTTTACCGTTCGAGCCATAAACAAGACAGCACCATCAAAGCGTATACTTTCTTCAATAGCTGAAGATATAAGTGATGGGTCATTAACAAGTGTTTGCCATTCATTATAAGTTAGAAAGGCATATATACTATTACAAAGTTGATCTATAACTGTATAGTGTCCTGCCATTAAGATTAATACACACTGGGCGATGACTTCTTCTTCTGACAATAATCCTGCACTATTAGCTTCGATAAGTAAACTTAACAAATCGTTTCCTAATTTTCTTTTTCTCTCTTTTAAAAAATCAATGAAATAATTTTCAAGTGCTATAATGCCATCATTAGCGATAATAGCGGATTCTCTAGTGTCGCTCACGGAATTACCAAAAAATCGAGAAACATCATCAGAGCAACGTTGAAAGTGCTCTCTATCAGAATAGGGGACATTGAATAAATCAGCAATAACTCTAGTTGATAGAGGTTCAGAAAACTGAGTTGCAAAATCCCATTCTCCATCATTTGGCAATAGATTAACTGACTCGTCAACAGCTTTTTTAATAATAGGAGACATTGTATCTAGGCCTTTTTTACCAAAGCTAATATTACATGTTCGCCTGAGCCTTTTGTGAACGTTAGCATCTGTATGAGCCATCATTTTTGTTCGCACTCGTACAAAATCCTTGGCTATTGATATATTCAGACCCTGCAATTGATTTCTTACTTGGGTTTCAAAATTTCCAGATATAAAATTAGGCTCCTTGAATGCATCCGCGACATCACTATGGCGAGTGATAACCCAGCCATTTAAATCATTTGCATAGTATATAGGTTCATTTTCCCTTAGTGAGCCTAGAAAATCATATGGATCTACAAGTGTTTCTTCATTAAACCTATGGACTGCATCAATGTTAACTGACATAGGATTATTCCTTTCTCTATTTAATTTTTGGTGCAATATTTTTTAATATGGCTATGTATAGTCAATATACTTTTAGATTTTTTATCTACTTAAAATATATTAAAGCACTCATGTAATTGTTATTGATAACTAATTTTTTGTTGCATGGTCTTGCTTTAATAATTTTGTGCAATAGGCATCACGAGCGCTATAGCTCATTTGAGCACAAACACGATTGATCATAACCCATCCTGTGATTAAAGAGGTTAGCAGCTTTTCATAGTTGACATTTGACATATTTGATAAAGCATCGACTCCCATTAATACATGATCTTCATCTTCTTCAGCGTGAAAACGAAAGTGTTCTTCGACTTCTGAGCCTTCTACATATGCATGTATTTCATTATGAGCAAATTCTGCACTACCTTCTAAAACAAAATGTACCAATATTATTTTCTCTGCATCAGATAACTCCTTCATGGCCTTTCGGAACCAGTTGGTAACCTCATTTGCAATAGGGTGTAAATCACCAATATCTGGATTGCCACGCAAAGCAGCCATTTTTGTATCGTGATCTTTTTCCTCTTCTAGGTGCATCAAAGCGAGTTTTTTCTCGGTATTTGATTGTGCATACTTGACTCTATCCGAAATAATTAACTGAAAACACTGTGACCAATGTTGAATGGCATCAAGCAGGGGTTCGCGGTAAGCTGTTTGGAAGTTATCCTCCTTTATAATTGAAAATAGAGGATTTCTCTTATAGTCCTCTAAAAAAAACTCCTGAGCCTCAGATATATGTCGCATTGAGGGTTTAACCATTTCAAAGTCTTCAAACTTTACTCTAGCTTGCTCGGTGTTTTCATATAAACCAAGCCCTTCAAATTGAATAGACAGCGCCCAAAAACCATTTTTCCCTGCACCACAAAAACCGTGGAGAAAATTAGGTGCTACCATAACTATAGAACCGCCAGAAATTTTTCCAGTATAATCACCAGTGCAGTAACCTTCTCCTTCACACACAATAATGAAGGTTTTTGTTGGGTGAGCATGGACAGCTAAAGTTTCACCCGGTAGTAAGCGCACCCAACTAAATGAAACTCTTTCTGGTGAGTCGGGAATAAAATTAGCTAATAATTCGTGTTTACGAAAATCTTTTAATAGCCCTAAATTATGCTCTTTATTATCAACAAAAACTGTGGATATCTGAGGTATATCTTCTCGATTGACTACATGCATACCGGTAAATGGAGTGTTTTTTCCACCATCGATTGATCTTAATTCTACTGATGGTTTTTCATTCATAACAAGTTTCTCCTGAAATATTATTTATTGTTTCAAAGTTGATATGTCTATAGTTAATAGCCAGTGATTACCGGTACTCTCGGTATTGTGATAATCTAAGTCCTCAGTTTGTACAATTAAATCTCCAGGAGTTAATAAACTTTTATCAAACTTATAGTTACCTTGGGGTGAACCATGCAAAATCAAACGCAAAGTTTCACTAGGTGGTCTCTCAAGACTAAATTTATTGTCTAGAGAGTGCCAATTAAAATTAACATAGCTTGGAATATGCCTACTTACACCTTCTGACTTAAATAGGTTTCTGTCCTTATTGCGCGAAAATAAAATAAGTTGCCTTTCTTCTATAGAAGGTATATTGGTTAAATCATAAGATGTAAGTGGATCGACTTCATCTTCAAAAATCGCGACATCATTAAATTGTATAGATAGAGCCCAAAGTCCAGAAGGTTTTGCCCCCGTAAAACCATGTTCATTCCAACTAGGAATGAACACAATATCTCCCGCCGAAAAATTTATTTCACTATCGCCTTGTGAGCTGCCGCCACCTTCTATTGCGATAATCATACTCGGTACATTGTGATTATGGACTTCTAATACCTCATCTGGATCCAAATGTACCCAGGCGATAGAAAAATCTTGTCGGATTAATGACCCAAGTAAACTATGATTTTTAAAATGCTTGACGATACCTAAGTTACGAACTTCTCCTTCCACCTGCATTTCTGATATACCAGGAATTTCTCCTCTTGTTACAATAGTATTGCCGGTGATGCCATGCTTAGAATAGTTTGTTAAATCCATCATCTTGCTCCTGTAGTTAAGTAGCATGTATTTCTTATACTGCTTTTGTCACCGTGTGATTGAATGTGTTATGTTTATCGACAAACCTATAGAGGAAGTCAATATGCCTTTCTTGGTGTTTCCATTCACCATAGAGGTCCTCTACTAAGTGAAGGGTGTCGATTAGTTTGGAATCTCTATAGAATCTTATTACTGGGTGTAAGAAAAAGGATTCGTCGGCTTTTTCTGGATTTGGATCGCGGTCTATATTAAAGACATCTTTCTGTTTAGTACCAAACTCTAGTGAGAGGGTAAATGTATTTTGTTGAGATATTTGTTCTCTATAATCCTTGGGTAATTCATAAAAATATGTTGCACTTTCATTTCCTACATCGATAATATCCGTTAGATAACCGAATTGTTGCCACAAAGCAGATGAACGATTGATCCGCTCTACTAAGTGATCCGTGATATTTTGTGTTGTAGCATTAAATATAGATGATGGTAGATTCTTATTTTGATTTTTATATAATAATATATGAAATAGAGATTTTACATTATATCTAAACCCATGGATAAAACCCGATGTTGTCTTTTTATAGAAATGTCCTTGCATTAAAGTGCCTGCAAAATACAAGTTTGAGATATTACTAGACTCCCAGTCCGCATTAAGTTTTGGGAAGCGGTCATCCACGCATCGCTCTGGTTGACAACTATCTCCAAAAATTGAAGAGTCAAGCTGAAATCCGGTACATACGATAACTCTATCGTATTCGAGAACCTCTACTTCACCATTAGCATGTTGATATCTTACGCTGACTCTATATATTCCATCTTTGACTTCTATTTTGTCTATATCTGCATCTAGGATCGCATTTTGAGACTTCAGTTGATAGGTGTCGAGAAAATTATTATTTACCGCCCTCAAATTTCCAACGTAATGAGTTTGCCAAGCAAGTTTTACATTATTAGGGCTACATACATGAATAAGTGATGCACTATCTATTAGATGGTCGGCTGTTTCGAAAGCGGAATTGCCTTTACCTAATACTAAGACTCGCTTATTAATAAATTCTTCTTTATTAACTGATACTTGCGTATAATTATCCGTAAGTTCAATGCCTGGAATATTTGGTATATATGGTTTAGCAACTCCTGAAGCAATAATGAGGTTTTTACATTTATATTCTTCATCTGAGTTATCAATATGAAGTGTAAAAATTTCTGATTCTTTAGTAATGTTCTTAACTGCTTGGTTATAATTAATATTTAAACCAAATGAGCTTGCATATTCATTAAGATACGTTACTAAATCCTTTGCATCTGGGAAATAAGATGAACTAAACTTCGAAAAACGAAATGATTCATCATTACACAGAATTGAATTCCAATCCCATCTCAGGTTAATTTCCTGGTCGTCATAACCAGTATGAACTTTATTGATTGAGATTAGTTTTCCATGCCTTGGATAAGATTTAAATGAAGTACCAGCGGTTTCACCTTTCTCTATTACTAAGTAGTTAACGTTTTCCTGTTGCATATGGTAAGCCAACTGAAGCCCTGCTGGGCCTGCGCCTACAATAATATAATCAAATGTACCTGCCATAACAAAACTTTGCCTCTTATAAAATTGTTAATGTGAAAAAGAAAAAATTATTAGTACGTCCCTGGTTTCATTTTCAAATTTTTAGAATGAGACCACCGTAATAATTAAAAAATATCAAAAAATAATAAAATTTTTATTTTTATATTGGCAAAGCTGCCTATACTGATTTTATTTTTAATTGGTCAGGACAATGTTGGGTTCGCATAATTTAAGAAAGCGTGTGCAAAGTAAACATCAATGTTGATTGTTTTTCTATTGAAGAGAATCACATATTTAGGAAATTAGGAGATGACTTAACAACCTGTACTTGGTTTGTGATGTTTCTGTGAGGGTTGTTAATTGTTAAATTAAGAAAAAATTCAATGGCTATCAGTAGTATTATTTCTTACTATTTAAATTTAATAAAATTAGTTATTATTTTTCTTAAAGTTATAGGATCTGAGTTAGCTAAACCTAAATCAATATAAATGTTTGTATTGTTAAGGAATAATTTGGTGTTGAAAAAATTTTTTGATACTAAATATAGTCTTTCAAACGATTGATTGAATTTTTATTTGATGTAATTGTTTCATTGTAAATTTTTTGCCTTACTTTAATTTAGTTTCTTAACACCGTAATGTGGTCGGTCAGCAGTTAGATTAAAGGTATAAAATCCATAATATAATAAAAGTATAAAGTCTAGACAAATTTTTGACGTGTTTTTCATAGTTTGCTCGCGCCAAACACATAGAGCTATTTGCTTGTAGCTATTACTATTTTTAATCTACTTCTCTCTTGTTACATATTTGGCTTAGTATAAAAATCATTTTCTTGGGCGGTTTGTGTTAACACCGGCTCTGATTTTTTATTAACATTAAAAAGAGCCTATCTAGGTACATAAATTCAATAATGAAAGAGCAAGTGTTTACGAAAGTTTCTAGGCTCTAAGAATAAAAATGAGGATTTTTAGCGGTGTGATTTTTAATGCTCTATTTGATTGTGTGTTTAATGATCTATCTATGATGGTATGTTCAAAAAGCGTATAATTAATTATTTAGTCAAGCTCGCCTTCGTTATCCAACGATACCATGCGATTCCGAAGGCAAACCCGTACAACCATATAAGGTTTAGCTGATTAAGTTCTGGGAAGGCTATCTAATATCTATATAGTTTATATTTAGCAGATAATTTCCTTGACCTCCGGAACCTACATAAACCAGTCTTAATTTTTGTTTTCCTTGGGATAAAGTCAAAGTTTTACTTACGTCTCGCCAATTTTGCCAGCCACCAGTATTATTAACATTTACTGAGCCAAGTTTGGAACCATTTGAATAAACATCAATTTTTCCTCCAGAAGTATTGGATGCCACTCTAAATGTAACATAGTAATCACCTGCGGTATCAACGTCTATTTCATATTCAGAGTAATCTCCGTTTTCAATATAACCGATATTTTGGCCGCCCCCTACATCAGATGTTCCCTCATTTTGTACCCCCGATTGACTCGTGTAGTTTTCTGCTTCTATTTTGCCTGGTACTGTTACAGCATTTGTCGCACCATAGGTTTTAAAAATAGCGTCTTCTAGGGCAGGATATTTCCAGGTTCTACTATTTCTATCATATGAGTAAATCCAGCTAATAGGTGCTACTTTATATTGCTTACTCGCTTCCGCGAATACTTCATAATATTTAACTCTATCTGCTAAATTACTTTTATCTGCTGCACCCCACTCGCCAATAACAACGGCTCTGCCTTTGCTTGTGAAATTATCATAATAGGATTTAATATCATTTTGTAGATTTCTGATCTCTTGCTGTGTACCCCATCTATTCGTCCCCGGCTGTTGAAGAGTGAAAGAAAAGGGGCCGTAATTGTGGATAGAAACTATAACTTTGTTATCATTGTTGGGAATCTCAAGATCATAAATTGCAGCGTGCCCTGTGGCACCTACTTGTGGTGTCATTATGAACCTCGATGCATTGTTACCACCAGTAGCCCTTATTGCATTAACTGCAGCGAGATTTAACTTGTTAACAACATCGCGGTGTTCTGCGTTACCACCGGTCCACTCTTGTGGAGTTCCTACCGCTCGGGGCTCATTCATAGTTTCAAATATTAAGTAATCACCGTAGTTCTTAAAACGATTGGCAATTTGAGTCCAAACTTTTCTTAACTGATCAATACTTGCGTTTTGTCTATTATAGGTTGGACTGAGCCAAGAGCGATATTTTCCTTCGTCGTAATCATCATGATGAATATTAATGATAACGTACATGTCATTGTCAAAAGCATAGTTGGCTACTTCTTCGACTCTATCCATCCATGCTCTATCAATAGTGTAGTTGGGAGCCGAGCCCATATGGTTGTACCAGGTGACAGGTATACGAAGGGTTTTGAAGCCTCTGTTTTTCATATCAGTAATCATAGCTTTTGTGGTGCGAGGATTTCCCCAGCATGTTTCACTTCCCAAGTCAGCTGGTGCGCCACAAACTGCATCCAACGTATTCCATAGGTTTACCCCTGGTGCCATGTCTGCTGTGAATTCAAGTGGTGTTATATTATCTCGAATACCTGTAAAAGCGGTGTCCCCCCAGGCGATAGAGCTAACAAGAGAAGTTACTGCACTTAAAAGTAATAGCTTTTTCATAGTATTTATTCTTTGTATGTAGGTTGGCAGAAATTAAGTGTTAAGATTTATCGGTATTAGTGGTTTTTGTTCCCAAAGTTCAATCGCTATGATTCGAACTTTGAAATTCAAAACATTAACCTAGTGCTATATGAATTATTATGAACTAAATAGCAAATTAACTAAATTTAATTAACTTAATTATGTGTTGGTATATTTCGGTGTCGTTTAAATATTGAAATAATACCTTAGGCGTTATTCCAACCCTTCTTATATATGCTGAAAAAAGGTTGTCTATATTTATTGAGATGTCATGGAAATGATTATATTGTTATCAGATCAACGTTATGGTCTAAGAAACTTGATTATAATAGTTATCTTCTCATTCACATTAACATTAAGTCTTTCATGGATATTTCCAATAGCCCTAGATATTCTTGGCATTAACTTATCGTATTGCTGTAATATATCGTATTTTTTAGATTTTACTTGAAAAACTTGTTCTAAAGTATTTTAAGTAATGGAGTGTAAGTATGATTGAAACTGTAGAATCCAGAAATTTAAACGAAGTCTTACCTCTCATTAGAGAGTATCAAGAATTTTACCAAGTAGCCGACATTTCAGATTCTAGGAATAAGGAATTCTTTTCTCAATTCAGTGAATCGTCAGATCTAGGTTGCTTATTTCTATACCGTCAACATAATAAAGCGGTGGCATTTGCAACCGTTGCAACCGTATATTTTTCTTACGCTAGTACCATTGCTACAAAGGTAGCAGTTCTCAATGATTTATACACAAAGCCCAATGAAAGGCGAAACAATATTGGAAAAAAACTGATTGAACACTGCCGGTTGTTTGCAGCAAAAAAAGGTGCTGCTCGTTTGCAATGGGTTACAGCTCTAGATAATAAGCCTGCGCAAAAACTCTACGAATCTTTGCCAACAAAAAAGAGTACATGGCACTTCTATACGTACAACATATAACGAATCAATTTACAATAATTAAGTTCAGGTAGCTATAGGTACGATCCCAATCATTTTCAATAAAGCACAGGATATGATAATGATTGATCATGTTACTAGTTCGGTTAGCCATCATGAAAGAATTACTATATAAATAGTATAACATTATGTAGCAGTAGCTAGGTTACTTATTCTATATTTTCTTAGTATTAATAGTTTTTGCAAAATTAGATTTATTATAAGCGTCAAATATTAATGCACTAATACATTATCTGGAAAGACTACAGAAATTGATAATTTCCTTTTAATTTGTATTTTCCACATACTTTTAACCTTAAGTTAATACCGGGTGAATGTATAGTACATCTCATTATAGCAATACTTTGGAAGTCGATAACGCTATAACATAAAAGCTAAGCTCATAGCTGGAATATATGGATACTAACCGCTCCTGTGTGGTAATCACCTTCTCACATAACGGCGCAATGAGCTATCTTAGCAGTCGATCCTTTTTGCGATATAAAAGGAACAACACTAACTATTATGGTGTTATCCAGATTTTTAAGTGAGGGGCTTTGTGAGATAAGCACTAGAGGCTAATGGTTATATGTCAAACACAGTTGAGTTGCTCACTGCTATTCGTACATTATGCCAGCGAGTTTCTTACTTCCATTATACTGTGTCTGCTATAGTCGAAGAGTTATAATTTAGGCTTTAAGCTCTCAATAATTTTTGTGCTAACCCAATAAAAGTTAGATAACCCACCTTCTTCGTTGTATCGACTAAAAAATAGGTATTTGCCATCTGGCGTGAGACTAGGAACCGTCTCATTAAATTTAGAGTTTACGGAATTTCCGAGGTTAATGGGATGTGTCCATGTGCCGTCTTTTTTCTTGAAATAAACATATATATCATGATCCTTTCTGCCTTCATTTTTGTTTCGAGCATTGACTAATAAATAGTCTTGAGAAGGTGAAATAAAACCGTGAATACCAAATTTAATATCAAGCTCTTGAACTTCTGGAAATTTACCATTCTTATTGGGCGAATAATACATTTTTCGTTTTGATATATTGGTATAAAAAAGATCTCCGTTTTTTGCTAGATTGGAATAAAAAACGTCATTCTTATTTATGGGAGATTCAAGTTTTGCCGCTTTGCTCCAAGCGTTGCCTAAACGCTTCGCATACCAAATTTTAGTATCAGTATTATCAGAATTGAGCGCTGTGAAGTATATTTTTTCACCATCCAAGCTGACAAATGGATGCATTTCTTCATCTTTCCTACCTTGGGTAAATTTTGCTTTTTTTACCGGTTTCCATTTTCCATTTTCGAGTTTTGAGAAATATATATCTGTAAGGCCTCCTTTTTTGTTGGCTGAAAAATATACTTCATCTAGCTCAGGAGAAAAAGAAATACCGTGTTCATACCTTCCATTGATAGAAATGATACCAGGAGCAAAGATTTCAGGAATCAGGCTTGGTGGCTTTTGGCCAAGATAGTGTGTCTCCCGGGTTGGAAGTTTATCTCGACTATAGCTCATGCTACTAATAACTAATATATTGAGCAGCAGAACAATCGAAATACAAGTATTCTTCATGGTTTATCCTTGTTTAAATGTGACTTAACAAATAAATAATCTAATCAAACAGGCACTAAAATACCTGACGTTTCCATGATTTTTGAATGATTTTTCTCTGATAGTACTAACCAACTGATTAGCTGCACATAACTTTTCAATCGGTGGATGCCTTAGTTGTTTAAGCTTTAGTTGTTTAAGCTTTTGATGATGTCAAAATTGCTATCCACATAGTAGAAGTAAGTAGGCTTCCGTCATCCAGCGGTATCGGGTATTGTGAATTCTACTTTTCTTTGACTGACTTATCATGGATGTTTCCAATTAGCACTAAATCTTCACCTTTAGTTTGCATTTAGAACTTGTGAACTATCCATATTTCGGCAATTTCGTCGGGTATATGTTCTTTGGTGACTATCCTATTGCCAGATACTTTCCAGGTGATATTACTTTCTCGACAAATTTTGCATTCTTTATCTAGAACAACAACTGAGCCGATACCACCTTCCTCGAAAGTGATTGCTCTAACTGTATTTCCAGATGGGCTTTTCCATTTGCCCGCTATATTCGATTGATTTGTCGATACGCAGGCAGATATTAACAACACCAAGATGACTATTAAGATAAAATTTTTCATTTATATACGCTTTTGAAACCCTAACCTATCGAATTCTAAACGGCTTATTGGAGCGCTTTATCAAATAATAACGTTTGAATCTTTTAAAGTGGCGTAGGCTCCACAGCAGTTCTCGAATCCATATTCAATTATAAGGGTGGTTCATTTGTTTCCGCCTTACACATTCTATTTTAGTGTTAAATCTATAATAGTTTTGGAAACTTCGTATTTTTTCAGAAGGGAGAAGTTAAAGATAAAGTAATATGTTAATTAATTGCTAGACCAATTGCTTGCTTTTTTTGTCACTGTTTTTTGTGGCCGGAGTGGCTAAGGCTATGAAATATTATGATTTTTGGGTAAATAATCTTTACTAAAAAATTAGGGTAGATTTTTAAAAAACATATGCACAATATATTTTAAAAATAATTTAGAATATAGCCGTCAATGAATTATTTTTTTTGGCGTCGCTTCAAACATTTTAAGCCTTTTATACATTTATACTAGTTTGTTTTTTTGGCACGTAAATGTTTCACATATTAACGGCCTTAAAATAAAAATAATATTCGGAGGCTATTAATGTTCAATAAAAAATTCATGTTTTGTTGGTTAGTTGCTGGGGCAAGTTTGTTCGGCACTGTCAATATTAACGCGGCTAATATTTTAGAAAATGGTACATTCGATAATGGATTAGCGTCTTGGGAACCACCAGGGTGGTGGACCGGTGGCGACGGTAATTTCGCTGTAGATGAAAGAGGCCGCTTTTGCACCACAGTGACTGCGCTTGGTACCAACGATTGGGGGGCTCAGCTACGCCAATCTAACCTTACTTTTATCGCCGGTGAAAATTACGACGTCAGCTTGCGCGTTTGGTCTAGTGTACCGGTTTCGCTTCCGATGAGCGCAACTGATGAGAGTGATGGTTTTGTGTGGCTTTTTGGCAACAATATCAATATTGATTCACCTCTTGAAGGTGAAGGTCAAGTCATTAATATGAGTTTCAGCTCAGCGGCTGATACCGAAAGCGGCACCTTTCGTTTTTTGATGGGTGGCGGCACTGTACCTATAGACGAAACCGTTTGCTTCGATGATATTGTTGTGGATGCACCTGCACCCAATTTAATTGAAAACAGTACGTTCGACAACGGTTACGAACCTTGGATCGTTGCTGAGTTCGGCAGCACTGCTCAGGCAAACGCCGATGATGGCCGCTTATGTGTATTAGCAGAAGATCCAGGCCCAGATCCCTGGAGCCTTCAGGTTCGTGCGGACGGCTTGCAGTTTATCGAGTCGGCGTCTTACGTTTTTAGTGCTGACATGTGGTCGAGTGCACCGGTGAATCTGCAAGTGAGCGGCGTGGATGAATCTAATGGTTTCGTTTGGCACTTTGGCCAGGACGTAGCGATAGATGCACCGGTAGGCGGCGACCCTCAGCAAGTTGAGGTTACCTTTGTTAATGGTGCTGGCACTACTGAAAATGGTCGGTTCCGCTTTTTGATGGGTGACGGCCATGTAACGCCGGGCACGACGGTGTGCATGGATAACGTTAAACTGGTCGATCCTTCCGGTTCTGAAGCTCCAGAAGAACCGGCCCCTGCTGCAGTTTACGTTAACTCCTATGGTTACATGAGTAGTCTTAGCAAAATCGCCACCTTTACACCGGCAGAAGATAGTGAAGACAAAACCACTGCTAGAACTTGGACTTTGTACAACGGCGAATCACCTGTGGCTTCAGGCATGTCTAGCTATCACGGTTTAGATGAGGGCTCTGGTGATCACGTCCATCGCATCGATTTCAGTGGCGTACGAACGGAAATGGATAACTACACACTGGTCGTTAGTGAGGGGGAGCTTAGCCATAGTAGCGAGCCTTTTGCTATAGGCTCAGACCTGTACGAGCCTCTAAAGTATGACGCTCTCGCTTATTTCTACCACAACCGTTCAGCCACTCCAATATTGGCCGAGCTGGTAGGCCAAACGTGGGCGCGCCCAGCGGGACACTTAGATGACGATGCGGTGCAAACCTTTTTCTGTACCATAGATCCCGCCGACCCGGCCTGTCGCACAATGAATTCTATAGGTGGTTGGTACGATGCCGGTGACCATGGCAAATATGTCGTTAATGGTGGAATTAGCGTATGGACTTTATTGAACCAGTACGAGCGCGCTCAAGCTCTAGGTAGTGATATGAGTGAGTTTGCCGACGGCGCTATGGCTCTGCCGCTGACGGAGACCACCAATGGTGTGCCCGACCTACTAGACGAAGTGCGCTATGAGCTGGAATGGTTTTTGACCATGCAAGTTCCAGCGCCTTACCCCATGGCCGGAATGGTTCACCATAAAATGCATAACGAGTACTGGACTGGCTTGCCTCTGGCTCCGCATGAGGACACTGTTACACGCTATGTGCAACCCCCGTCAACTGCTGCCACGCTAAACTTTGCCGCGGTTATGGCGCAGTGTCACCGCATTTACAAAGCGTTTGACTCTGCCTTTGCAAGCACGTGTTTGAATGCATCTAAAGTTGCTTATGCAGCGGCCAAGGCGAATGATTTTATTCCCGCTACTAACAATGGCAACGGCGGCGGTACTTATGGTGACGATTTCGTTGAGGATGAGTTTTATTGGGCGGCCAGTGAGTTGTATCTGAGTACAGGTGAAGCAGCCTTCGCGCAGGATATGCAAGCTTCAGATCGTCACCTTACTTTGGAAGCCGTGCGATACGGGCAAAGCATTATGAGCTGGGGCTCGACTCAAGCACTTGGCTTGATTTCCCTTGCAACGGTTGGCCCTCTCTACAATGCAGAGGAATCTTGGGTGCAGCAGGCGCGAAAAGTTTTGGTGAGCGTGGCCGATTTTTATGAGTCTAACACCGCGACACAAGGTTATGCTCTGCCCATGCAAACCGACAACATGTACTGGGGATCAAATTCCAATGTCACTAACGACATGATAGTGCTTGGCCTCGCCCATGACTTTACGTGTGACGAACGCTATCTTGAAACCATGCACACCAATATGCACTATCTGATGGGGCACAATCCGCTTGGGATTTCTTACATTAGTGGTTATGGCGAGAAGGATATGAAAAACCCTCATCACCGTTTCTGGGCTAATGTACCAGCCAGCGGTTACCCAGCACCACCTCCAGGTGTGATTGCGGGTGGGCCAAACTCACAGCTGCAAGATCCTATTGCTCAGGCTGAGCTGCAAGGTTGCGATCCGCTGAAATGTTATATTGATGATCGAGAATCCTATTCCACTAACGAAGTCACGATCAACTGGAACGCGCCTTTAGCGTGGGCTGCGGCTTACCTCGACCAATGGGGCGACGCTGAGTTACAAGCGGCGGCTGCCGCCCGTTGTGAATTGCGTAACAAGCATTTCTCAAGCTTTGAAGATGGCGAGCGCAGCTGGAGTAAACGTGGACCGGCAGAAATCGCGACGGTTGAAGGCGGCACCCGTGGCAGTTATGCGTTAGAAGTTAACGGCTGTGGTTATACCTTTATGGATTCTCCAGCATTTAGCACCAACGAGTTTGAAATACTGGGTGATCGCATTGCTATCGATATGCTTCTGCCAAACCTTCAAGATGATATTCACTGGTTCGGTCAACTGACTTTCCACCTCACTTTACCAAGTGCGAATATGCATAATGAATGGATAGGCAGCGTAGAACTGACGGGCCAACCTTTGGGTAGCTGGTTTACTACAGGTGTTGAATTACCTGCAGCTACGAAAGCGGCACTTGCAGGAGAGCATGATGGTTTTATTACCGTTGCGTTGAATACCAACAATTGCTCTGCGCCGCTGATGTTTGATAACTTGCGTTTTGTTGGCAATACACGCGGGCGTTAATTGAATTAGATGTAAGTGATGACCCTGGCTTATGGCCGGGGTTATCTGGCTCATGTAAACACTAATATCCATTTACTAATACAACTCATTACTTACTGATCTAATTTAACCACTAATCTTTCCCGCATATTGCTAGGGCCTGTTCACACTAATGGAATCGCACCTGCTTGTAAGCATTTTTTCGACTAGCTAGGCAACACAAACGTCGTTTAGTTATTCTCGGCAATTGCTCCTGCATTGCTCTAATTACCTGTATCCATACAGGCATAAATAAGTGTGTGTTAACGACGCTAGGCGGAAAAATGCTACCAGCCCCTAGGCGTTTTTCTGCCGTATCACTGCAGATAGCAGCCCATTGCATACTCAATAAGACCTCTTATTACCATCAGAATAAAATCATCTAAAAATCATGGAAACTTCAGGTATTTTGAATGCTGTTTGACTAAATTAGCCACTCGTTCAGCCACATTTGAAAACTGCAGACACAAACAATAACCCTACAACGGCAGATAAAAATACGTCACTAAGCATTTTTATTTTATCTGTTGCAGCGTTTATTCATGATATGAAGGTTAAATAAGAAGGTTAATATGATTATCAGTTCACCATTCAAACATTTGATTGCAATTACTTTGTTAAGTAGTTTTGGCAACCTTGCAATAGCAGGTGCGCAAAAAAATAATCACCATGCACCAGAGGCCACAGCTGCAGAGGCTGAGCTTCGATTTAGGGATATTCCTCTACTAGAAAAGCCTTTTATCGATACAACACCTGCGAAAAGAAAAGACGCTATTACTGTGGGTAAACTGGGCACAGATGGTGGTAATAAAGCCATGGTTGTCAAGCTGGCTAAGGAGATTGCTGAGGGTAAACATGGTAAATACGACAGTCTACTTATTGCTCACAAGGGAAAGCTCTTGTTTGAATCTTATTACCGACGTGGTCGCATCAACTTACCTCATTTTCAGGCGTCAGCGACAAAAGCTTATACCGGCTTAGCACTAGGGCGTGCTATGCAGTTGGGTTATCTTACTATGGCGGACCTGGACAAACCTCTAGTCACCTTTTTAAAAGATCTGAATCCTAAAAAATTTGTTGAGGGTGTAGAAAAGATCACCCTGCACCAGGCAATGATGATGAGTTCGGGGCTTAGCCTTACCCGGGAACAGCTTGACGAGCTCAGAAAAAATCCCGATCAGATAAAAGGTCAGAAGCTCGCTCAGGCTTATCTTGAACATAGCGCGCCGGTTACCAAAAGGTCTCAGGTCTTTTCTTATAAAGGCAGTGATCCAGACTTGGTCATGCAGGTTATCGAGGCTGTCGTGCCAGGCAGCGCCGAAGACTTCATAAAAAAAGAGCTGCTAAATAAAATAGGTATTACAAATTATCGCTGGCCGCAGCATCTGAATGGCTTGCCAGAAGCGGGGGCTATGGCAAGCATGACATCCCGCGATATGGTCAAATTTGGCATTCTCGCTGTGAATAAAGGCAAATGGAATGGTGAGCAGCTAATTCCCGAAGCCTTTATCGCCAAGGCAACAGACAGACTTATCATTCCAACTGATGAAGAGCTCCACTACGGTGGTAAAGATGTTTCTAAACAAGGTTATGGCTATTTCTGGTGGAGTGCCGATTTGAAATATGGCAATAAAAGTTATTTTAGTAGATCCGCCCAGGGTGGTTGGGGTCAATTTATCGTTCTTATCGAAGAGCTGGATCTAATGGTGGTATTTACTGCCCATGATAACGAAGCAGGTT
Source organism: Agarilytica rhodophyticola (assembly GCF_002157225.2). Lineage (NCBI taxonomy): Bacteria > Pseudomonadati > Pseudomonadota > Gammaproteobacteria > Cellvibrionales > Cellvibrionaceae > Agarilytica > Agarilytica rhodophyticola. Next base: position 6,222,056 of record NZ_CP020038.1, on the reverse strand, counting down.
ATCTGCAAACGCTTGCCGAGAAAATTCTGCCCGCCTTTATTTAATGAGTGATATATAACGGTTATTTTATAGGAAAGGATTCCGAAGTATCTGCAAAGATCATGATAAGCGTTTTTAAAAGTTAGATATTGTTATATCTATAAGCCAATGGGAGGAGTAAATTCCTCCTTTATTTAATATTGCAATGTGCCTTTATTTAACCGACAGTGTCCATTATTCTAACTTGCTCAGAAGCTGTTTAGTTAGCTAGGTGATTATTAAGGTACAGCTAAGGTATGGAAATTCTTCAATCCTCACTATACGCCGTTGCTATTGGTCTTAGCTTATTTTGCGTTTTACTTGCTCAGCATGGCAAAGCTGATGTGAAGGTGAGGTTTTTTACCGCCTTTCTGGTGATACAAACAATGAGATTTGTTTGTGAGTGGCTGATGATTCATCCCGAGATGCCCTTCACCATGTTCTGGCTATTTGGTGTGATGGCGCTCTCGCTGCTGGTTTCACCTTTAGCATGGGCATTCGCAAAAGATTTAAGTCATAACACTTATCCCTTTGCAATACGCAAGCTTCTGCCACATGCAGTGGTGATCTTAGTTGGTGTTTTGCTGCTAGTCCCTTTATTTGCAACATTATTTAACAGTAGTCCTTTTACTCAATTAACCTGGCCTGGAGCACCGCAATATGCGCTAGTGCATGTCACTATGCTGCTCATGGTGGGCGTTTTTCTGCTCCAATCTGCCTATTATATTCGTGAATGCATAATATTGTTCTATCAACGTATTGAGCAGAATAAAGGCTTATTCGCTCAAGTATCTGATTTGGGTAGTAACACCTTACGTATTCTAGTGGTAGCCGTAATTGCAAATTGCATCGTTAGTGTGCTGCGCGTTCTGTATTGCTGGGCCTTAGATGAGGAAGCGTTGCTAAATACCCTGTTCGCCGGTTTACAGGTAACGTGTTTAGCTTATGTAGCTTATGCCGTTTTACGGCAGGCATTTGCAAAAAATGCCCTCGACTATGAGCGCAAAGTATTATTTGAGAATGCGTCGACTGACACTAAGGAAAAGATTAAAGAAAAGACGAAAGAGAAGAAAAAGTATCAAAAATCAGGCCTAGGTGATAAACGTCGGCAGAATATTCTCACTCAATTAGAGCAACTTCTGGGCGTTGAAAAAATCCACCATGACAGTGGTCTAAACCTTAGTATTCTATGTGAGCGCTTGAATGCCTCCCCTCAAGATGTGTCACAAGTGATCAATGAAAGTGACTATGAAAACTTTTACCAAATGATCAATCGACACCGAATCTCAGATGCACAAAGGCTGTTGATTGATAGGGAAGATCTCAATGTGTTGCAAGTGGCTTTTGAGGTTGGTTACAGCTCCAAATCTACTTTTAATAACGCATTTAAAAAGTTTGCTGGCTGCAGTCCCAGCGATTATCGCGCAAGGCATCTTAATCCGCTTGTATCCAAGCAGGTGACTGCTTAATTCACCTTAACCCGTCCTAATTCATACTAATTCGTCCCTTCCGATCGGGTAGGACGCGCTCTTTTGGTTATTCGCGCAAGCTACTCATGGTTTATTCAATAGGAGCTGACCATGAATTCTAAGATACATCCTTTTATTACAACCCTATTACTTTGCTTATCTCTATTTAGCTATGGACAACAACCCAAATACAACACAAGCGATTGGACCATAGAGCGCTTCAAATTTGAATCTGCAATTTTGGCAGAAAATAAGGTGAACTTAAAAACCGAACGTGAGGTAATGGTGTGGCTTCCCCCTAGTTATTCTAAAAGCAATAAGTCGTACCCCGTTATTCATTATCTACACAACGCAAATTGGAGCAATCGTCAGCTAGCCGAACACGATCGTATTCAAGACACATTTTCCCGCGCTTTAAAGAGAGGGCTCATTCAAGAATTTATTTTCGTTGCCGGTGATTTTACAACCACATATGGTAGTGGAACCTTCTTCGGTAACAACGCCGTAGGTGGACGCTGGGAAGACCATATAGTTGAAGAACTGGTGCCAGAAATTGACCGGCGTTATAGAACCCTTGCTAAAAGTGAATCGCGAGTAATCAGTGGTGACTTTTTCGGAGGTTACGGCGCATTGCGAATCGCCATGCACCACCCTAATATATTTTCTAGCGTTTACGCCTCCCATCCAGTAGGCACAGGTTATGGCAAAAGGATCATCAGTCCCTTCCCAAACTGGGAATTACTCAACACTGCCAAATCATATGATGATTTAGAAAATGCCAGCGGCTACGACCATGCATTTCTAATGATGGCACAAGCCTTTATGCCAAATTTAAGCAAACCACCCTTTTACGTTGATTGGATAATCGATATAAAAAACGGTAAGCGAGTTGCAAACCCAAAGCAGATTACCCGACTTAGAAACAACTTCGCCTTCATCCGCTATATGATGAGCAATATTGATAAGCTCCGCCAGCTAAAAGCAATAGGCTTCGACTGGGGACGTCACGACCCCAACTTTGCCCATGTGGAAGGTAACAGAGACTTCGCCCAAGCACTCCACGATCTCGGCATTGCCCACCAAGCCGAAGAATTCAACGGCGATATGTGGGCTGGAAAGTGGATACCTTATGGCAGAGTAGAAAATGACATGCTGCCGTTTTTTCAGCGGTATCTTGCTTTTGAGTAGTTATTCTTTCTACTAACCAGTTTTTCCAATAACTGTGCTTTCCAATAACTATGGCTTCAGCTGGTAGGGTGACGCATTGAAGCCATTGTGTTTATGTTTTTTATCTAATTATTCAGAAGTCTTCTTATCTGAGGACATTGCGATAATACTTATCCCTTTTATCTTTTTAATAAGGCCAATGACAGTAGAGGCTTCAAACGACATTTCGACAGTGTTTTTTTGGTTTGGACTTCTGAAAGTAAAAAAGCTACACCAATCCAAAGAATATAGTTTTCCTTAAACTCAAGCAATGAAAGACGTTTGAGGAAACTGTCGTCAGAGAACAGTAATATCACAGGTATAAAGCTCCCTAGGAAATACGCCTTTTTATGAAGTTTCAATACATTTGTAATTGTTGATATATCCATGATTTCTCTTAAAAATATAACGCAAAGCTAACGGGCAATAATACCGCGTTAAAGTGCGAAGCACTGTGGTGTTATTGTCCTAGTGACTGAAGGGAACGAGTTAAGCGCCTGTTAGGTGCGTTTAAAAACACCCTATGTTGTCTCTTTTTTAGTATTTGACCAAGCAAAAGCAGAACTTGAAAGTAAGCTGATGACAACGAGAAATATAGCAATATTCTCGTTGCTCGGGGACAAATTGAAACTTCCACCCATCGTTGCGGCAAGCATAAGCAAAAGGAAAGACAAAAACGACAATATGAAAAAGCCGATACCGAGAATGCGTGCTGCAGAATTGAGGTTTTGAAAGAATATAGATAGCACCATCGCAAATGCCAAAATGCACACAGCGACCAAGGCTTTATTGGGGCCGAAAACTGAGGCTGAATAAAACGCGCCAGAAATGATAGCTATAGTAGTTAAGACTTTAAAAAAAGAAGAAATCATTTATTCGACCATAAGCACCTAACAGTTTAATCAAGAGACCTGTTCCACTTATCACTATTCTCCTGATCAATATTATCTACCCTTTGCATTTCAAAGGCTTAAGTCATCATAAACTGATCAAGAGAATAGGTCTACTGATCTTAGTGTTGTCAGATGATAGCTTTTGATGGAAAATGTTGTCTTTACATACAGCTATTTTAATAAATTATTATAGATGATATTCGTGCGACTATGCCTGCCGGTTCGCCACGGCTACTTGATCAACTTCGGCTACATACACAAAAAAATGGTTTGGCTTATCGATCAGAGTAAACCTAGATTCATTGGTTGAAATGGGTTATATATTTTCACAATAAACAGCATCCCAAAGTGTTGGAAGCAAAACAGATTGAGGACTTTCTAGAGGATTTATCCAATACACGCTATTGCTCAGTCAACATACAACATATCACTTTGAACGTACTCGTGTATTTGTATAAGCGCTTCCTCTTTCTTGTCTTTGTCATAGGCAGCGTCACCATAAGGTGGCTGCCTTATCTGAATCAATTCATCTGAACGAGTAAGGATTACCCCTTTTGCTCTCTCTGCCAAAGCCGGATAATTTCCTGCTCACGTTCACTTGACATTGTTTTAGTGTCTGGATGACCAAAGACAAAATCTCCCTTAGGGTTGCGCTCATGGTATCCACGTAATTGATCTTCTAAGAGGGCTTCAAATGGGCGATTCTTCAGTCCAGCTTCAAGTGCTTTTGATACATCAAATCTATATCTTCCTGGTGGTTTGTTGTGGTCGTAAATTAATTTCACATTATTTGCCCGCAAAAATGACTGGGGAATGTAATGCAGCCGTACTTTGCTATTGGTGGCTTCTACTATAGATTGAATATAGTCTCGGAATAAAAAGGGTGGGTAACATACGTTATAAGCCCCTAGTTTACTCGTGTTACTGCAATGGGTCATAAATCTAGACAGGCTGACCATATCGGTGATTTGATAATACGTTGTATCTGCGGGTAATACGAGATCGCCACCACGCTGTATTTTCACTTGCCAGTAGGGTTCATGGATTGGATTGGTGGTGCGTGCTCCCCGCATGCCATGAGAGCGGAAAAATGTGCTTCTCTCTGGCAAGATTTCCATGAGAGCTTTTTCGGCAAAGGTCTTTCTTATAGCGTAGCGGTTGTCGGTGATGATTGCTTCTTTTTCGCTAGGCAGTGGATTAAGCGGTTCGCTTTCTGCTATGCCAATGTTATCCCATTTGTCATAAACTGAAATGGTTGAAACGTATTGATACTGATCTACTTTATCTGATAGGAGCTGAGCAGTATCCGCAACAGCTTTTGACGAGCCTTGCCATGTATCTACAACCCAATCCCAATGTCGATTATCATGCTTCAGTGCAGCAAGTCCGCTGCCATCGGCGGTTTCTCTATCGCCGCGTAGCTTTTCAAGCTTAGGGAATAAATGTGGATTGGTTTTTCCACGATTAAATAGGGTAACGGAATAGCCTTGTTTAAGGAGTTCTTCAACGAGTATTGGGCCAAAAAAACCAGTTCCCCCTAAGACAAGTATTTTCTTGGTTTTGGGCAAAGCCAAGAGCGAAGAACTTGCTAATAAACTCAGTGCACAACTTGCTTTGATAAAATCTCTTCTATCCATAATGTCCGCCATGTTTTTTAGTTTATGGCGACTATAGGGTTTTTAAAGGGGGCCAAAAAAGTGCAATTTGACGAAGTATGTCAAATTTGGTGTGAATGCTGTTATAGATTGAGGCGAGTTTTTATATCCCGCCAGTAGGTTGGGCCAATGGTTACGGTATGATCGTTAGCAAGAGTGAGTTCAACCTTGCTACGGTTGACTCTATGGCTAGACTGGATTTTGTTTACATTAACAATGTTTGATCGACTTACTCGTATAAAATTGGTTTGATCAAGCATTTTTTCAATGTGCTTAAGGGAGTCGCGAGAAATCAACTGCCCTTCCACTGTATGGAAGCATATATAGTTGCCTGCCGCTTCAACGCAAAAAATATCTTCTTGCTCTATCCACTGATTGCTTTTCCCATCACTTACCTGGATCTTTTGCACTCTTTCATTGGTGGGTCTTTGAGTATTCTCATCGCTGGTGCTTTCACTAGTGCCCTTTTCACAGTTGACCGTGGTTTCACTTGGACTGGTTAAAGAGCGATTGAGCATCAGCAACCAAAAAATAGTGAACACAAACAGGTGCTGTAGCCATCGTTTACTATAAAAGCGCCAGAAATCATCCCAAAATGGTCGACTAGGGGTTCCGATAACATAATCGATACTGACCACTATAAAAGTTTGCAAAAACCCACAAGCAATAGCGATAACAGCGATTATCAATACATTTCTTATTGATAACTGTGTAAATCGGGCTTGATTTGCGAATACAGAAAACAGACATCCAAACATTACAAACCATACGAACCAGTCGCGAAAGCTCCAGCGGACAGAATTCCATAAGGTTTGTTTAAAATACCAATAAAAATGAATTGTCTGAATAATACTGAGACACAACCATCCAATTACCAGTAACAAAATCATTTTGTATGTTACTGGTTGCCCCAAAGAGCCTAGATTTCTTTCTCTATTTAGAAACGTCATGTTTGTATTTTGTACGATAAACCCAGAGCGTGATAAGTTAGCGCGCCATTATTTGACAAATGTTTGCGTATAATAGCATTCTGTGCGCAAAATCTCCCCATGAGAGTGGTTCGTCAAAATTGCCCTCACACGCTATCACATGGTTATAACGTTTTATCGCAACACTATTGTAAACAACGAATTAATTTGGTTATTTTCGGCTGAATAAATATTTTCATAGCATATCTAAAATATTGCTAATGGATATTTTAGACGTTTTTAGACGCTGTCTTATAACTTGCGAACGCAGACGAGACAAGGCAAAAGTACTCGAAAAAGCGCAGCAGTTATGAAACAGCTTCTAATAATTTTCAAGCTAAATATATCAATAAGGTGTAGTCATGTGCGATGAATTCACAGAAAAAGATAATGAACAATTCCCCTTAAATAATGGCAATTTAAGCAGGCGCGATTTTAATAAAATAAGTATGACAGCTTTTATGCTAGCCTTGCTTCCTAAGACGGCATTTGCAGCTGAAGTGACAGAGACGCGTGTTGAAGTGTCAACACCAGATGGTCGTGCTGATTGTTATTTTGTTCATCCTTCTCGCGGTAAGCACCCTGGTGTTCTTTTATGGCCAGATATTAAAGGGCTGCGCCCGGCTTATAAAGCCATAGGCAAGCGCTTGGCTGAGGCTGGCTATTCAGTTTTGGTAGTAAATCCATATTACCGAGATGCTGAAGCACCGGTGGTGTCTCCAGATGCAAGTTTTGGTGATCCTAAAACTATGAGCCTTTTGAGGAGTATGGCGTCGCAGCTTACTCAAGGGGCTGTTAGCTCCGATGCTAAAGCATATATCGATTTTCTTGATAATCAACGCAGTGTCGACCCGGGTCGTAAAATAGGCACAATGGGCTATTGTATGGCTGGTGAGCTTGTTGTGCTGACGGCGGCTGCCGTTCCGAATCGTGTTGGCGCAGTGGCTTCATTTCATGGCAGCAGAAGCATAGTTACAGATGGGCCTGATAGTCCACATCTTCTTATTTCCAAATCATCAGCACGTGCGCTTCATGCCGTTGCTGAAAATGATGATCAAAGATCCCCTGAAACTAAAGACATCATAAAAGCAGCTTATAAATCGGCAGGTATATCTGCAGAAATTGAAGTTTATGAAGGTACCTTGCATGGCTGGTGCACACCGGATTTCCATGGTTATCATAAAAAACAGGCAGAAAGGGCATGGAGTCGTCTTTTGCATTTGTTTAAAGCAACTTTAGCTTAACTTTAGGTGACGGTAATTCATGGGATGACATACCACCTTGTCAAACACTATTAGCGTAATAATATGATAGATAATCATTCTTAAGTTACATGAGGATATCGCCAAAGTTTAAGGAGCTGGGCTTTTATCATTCCTCTCAATTATTGTGATCAATACTGTGAGATGGAATGGTTGGGATCCAAAAGACTTGTGAAGTGACTGGTTAAATTATCCAATCTCATACGTTTTTTTAGCGCTACTAAATATTAATTCATGGCTGTGGATATTGGCATTCTTGGGTTATGGTAAGAAATATCTAAACGCAGGAAGTAATACGCTTAAGTACTGCAATAGTGCGGTCTTCCCGTTTTACATTTTACATCAAACGATGATAGTGATTTTGGGGTACTATGTGGTTCAAACGGCAGATAACGATGCCTTTAAGTACGCCTTTTTACTCGTCGTGTGTTTTCTTATTAGCGTAGGAATTTACCATTTATATATACGCCCATATAAATGTGTGAGGCTTCTATTTGGTTCTAAGTAGTAATCTTCTAACACCTAGGTGTATTGAATATTTTAAGTATCACCGATAAGTGAGAGTATGTAACAATCATCAACTAACAGACTATCGGACAAAAATTTAACATCTCTAATTCTGATATTGGATTAAAACGACAAATACACGACCTGAATTAAGAAAATAAGAATTTTCTCGGGCTTTGAGTAAGTGGCGTATATAATATTTTTTTGTCATTTTTTTGAATAAAAACTAAATATAAATAATGTTAGTATTGAGGCTGTCTAAGCTGATTGTTGTAGGGTAAGGAGTGTCGATGAGCGTCAAGGAATTTTCAGAGTCAGCTATAGGCTTCACTAAAAGTCCTTTAGGAATAATCGCTCTATTTATCGTGCTCATCTATGGATTTGCCTCTCTAGTTGTTGGCTTTGGGCAAAACTTATCAAACCATATTGCACCTTTGATTTACTTTATGGTCTTCTTTCCTGTTATGGTGTTTCTTGGGTTTTTATGGCTTGTCGCAAAGCATCATAAAAAACTCTATGGGCCATCGGACTTCAAAGATGAAGAAAACTTTCTTAAAAGCCAGCTCTCATCTGCTATTTCACTTGCTGCTGCTGTTTCAAAACAATCTGGAGGCGAAAGGGAGTTAAATCAAGATCAACTAGAAGAGGTTGTTGATATTATTTCAAATACCAAGCAACAGCCATCGTCGGAGAAATGGAAAAATTGCATTCTATGGGTCGATGACCACCCCGAGAATAATTTTTATGAGCGTCAAACCTTTGAAAATCAAGGTTTACATTTTAAGCTCGCACTTTCAACTGAAGAAGCTCTCAACACTCTAAAATACGAAAAGTTCGCAGTCATAATCTCAGATATGGGACGCAAAGAGGGGCCCCAAGAGGGATACGCTTTACTGAATGAGCTAATAAAATCAGGTAATCAAACGCCATTTATTATATATGCCAGCTCTAGCTTGCCAGAGCATAAGAAAATAGCCCGTGAAAAAGGAGCTTTGAGTAGTACCAATAGACCACAAGAGCTGTTTCAGCTAGTAATGAGAGCAATACAAAATGGCTTATAAAAATAACATTAAATTTACTCTCGTTAGTCATAGGATGCTCATTACCAATGTTTTTTATATGAGCGTTATCTTTTATAGGAGAATTCATTGCAAGCCGCAACAATAAAGTTATTTTTAGTTCACGGAAGTCCGAGCGGACTGAGGACAGCTGAGCTTTCGAATTGGTCGGGGAAAGCTGTTGCCGCACCGAGAACAGAAATCTCGTCGTTGTTAAAGAGAGAGGAGTTAACGAGCCCTGGTTTTTACTTTCTGACGGGTGTTGATCCGGATAGCGGAGATAGAGCAATTTATATTGGGGAGGCAGAGAATGTTGCGAATCGCCTAAAAGCTCACTCGTCAAAAGATTTCTGGAATTCAGTGACGGTCTTTGTATCTAAAGACGAAAACCTCACAAAGGCACATATTCGATACCTAGAAGGTATTCTTATTGAAAAAGCAAATAATAACGGTTCTGCCGTTGTCGTAAATTCGGTAAATAGTGGAGCCAAGTTGCCTGAATCTGATGCGGCCGATATGGATATTTTTCTTGAAAAATGTCTTCAACTTCTGCCTGTGTTAGGCGTCTCATATTTTAATGAAAAAATCGATCCAGTTAGTGATTCAAAAGAGCTTCTATATTGTAAAATTAAAGGATTAATTGCAACAGGAAAAAGAACCGCGAATGGGTTCCTTGTTTTTGAAGGCTCTCAGGCAGTACTTGAGCATAGACCATCTGCCGTCCATTCAATCAAGAAGAGAGAGCTTCTTATTGATAAAGGCTTTTTAAAGAAGGATGGTGATTATTTCGTGTTTTTGAAAGATATAGAGTTTGGCAGTCCAAGCACTGCAGCTAGAGTAGTTAGAGGTGGTGCATCAAACGGATTAACTGCATGGAAGAATAGTAAAGGTGTGTCTCTAAAAGAGCTAGAAGAAAATGAAACTTAATAAATAACTCTATAAGAAAAAAGTTTACTACAGCATGCTTTACTTATGCTGCGGATATTAGGATATAGAAAATTACCTTTATAGTTTAGGTTGGAAAAATGAGAAAATCTCTAACTTATATTCTGGAACATCCTAAATGGGCAGGCATTGGTGGTTTTGTAGGTATCGCGGGTCTTCTCGCAGCGTTCTTACCAATGTCAAAAAATGAAGTAATACAAGTGCAAGGTCTATACTCTGGTCATATTGAGGGTGGCACGTTTGAGTTGTGTTTGGTTCAAAATGGTACTGATGTTAGAGGCGTTATGTCATTTCCTGGGTCTCCTAAAGAATATTCGGTTGATTACAAAGGTCTGGCTACAGAAACGGAAGTTCGTTTTACTTGGGATAGATTTGCTAATCATCCTAACGGCCCCGATAGTGGTTTAGCAGTTATGGCTCCTGCTGACTCAAAAAATACTTTTTCAGGTTATTGGGAAAGTAAAGAAATTAATTTCAATAGACAAGAATGGAATCCCATAAAAATAAAACAAGACTGTGAGCTTTTTATGTTTAGTGGTTGACTGTTAGTTTAAACTTAATTTTTATTTTAAAGTAACTCGGCTTATAAATGAGTTCAGAGTATCAATCAGGCATTAGTTAAAAAGGAATATCATGAATAGGAAATAGGTGTCATCTAATAGCAGTTAATAACTGGCTATCAAAAAATTAAAACTATGAGTGGAAGAGATAAGGACAAGTTCATTGGTGATGGCCAGTGTTTTGTATTATTTATATGACTGAAAATAAATATAAAAATAAAGTGTTTCCCGGATATGAAAAGAAATTCATACGAAATTTTACCTCTGTATTTGTATTATTTATAATTTTATTTCTTGTAGGTTATTTTGGTAGTGAAGCAATAGGAATATTATTAGGGGTAAAATCGGGAAATATATTAGGGGTAATTATAGGAATAGCTTTCTTATCAATATCTTGGATATTTATTTGGTTTTTATGGTCGATTAAAACCTCAAAATGTCCAAGATGCTCGGGTAATCTGAAAGAGGCTAAAGATACAGGTGAGTGGGTTCTCGTATGTCATCAATGTGAAGTAAATTGGCTAACAAAAATTAGTAAAGATAATTGATGAAAAGTTTTTATAAAGGTATCGTTGTCGCTGTTTTATTTATGCACTAAAAGTGTTTAGTCTGGAGCAAAAAATAGTTACAAATCTACTTCTAAGTAGAGCGTTAAATATCCACTCAAGGAATTAATAATGAATCAAAGTAAAACGATAATTTTACTTACAATTACCAATTTGGTATCCATCCCTATTATCGCTATACTAGGGTTGTATCTAGAGTCTACTTTACCTTCTCCGCTTGTAAGTTTCCTAGGGCCTGTTCACACAAATTGAATCGCGCCTGCTGGAGCGTATTTTTTTCGTATTCTAGGCGCTGTGAGTGCTGTTTGGTCATTCCAAATGAACGAACAGCAACGCAGAATACGGGAAAAATACGCCCAGCCCTTCGGGTCGACCCTAAAACACGCCATTTGTCGTTGCTCGTCACTTATTTGGCCCACCAAACTGCGCTTCTCGCGCCTAAACTGGCGTGTTTTAGGGTCGACAGGAGCGATTCCATTAGTGTGAACAGGCCCTAGAACATGAAATGGAGAGGGAAAATACTAAAGTGGAATGGTTTTTTATCTTTATTTTAATCTCTGCGTTCCTCGTTCATATCGTTGCTTTATTTGGAGTTTTACTATACAGAGTGTGGTCGCGTACGGCTCTATTATATACAAGTCTACTGCTCTATTTGCTTACACCATTTTGGGGCCCTTATGTAGCACACGGATTGTCCGCGACTCTAGATAACTTCTCATCTTTTATCCTCGGAGCACTATTGGCGCTATTGTTTTTTGGACAATCACCATTTAATAAGCCAAATTCTCAAGAGACTGTCAGCAACTCTTCTTAGGGTATTATTCAACCCACGCCGAGATGATTGTGTTCAATCATTATGACTAAATGAGCCATTTTTGATGCATAATATTCAGAGTATACCTATAGCACTCTATCCTCTGGTCTTAATAATAGCGTTTGGAATGAAGCCTTGCTTAACAACACTCCAGCTTGGTAACTTTTCTGCTGTTCGTTTTTGTGCTTGAATAGAACAACACTCACAGCTACAAAGTTGCATCTATAGTGGCGTTATAAAGAAAACCGAGGTCGTAATTAGAAGATGGATATATTTATAGTTGATGCGTTTACTGATCAACCTTTTAAAGGTAATTCGGCGGCAGTTGTTCCTGTTGAAGAATGGTTGTCTGATGAACTAATGCAAGATATAGCAACAGAAAATAATCTATCAGATACAGCCTATATAAAAAAAGTGGGTTCCAAAAAATACGAAATTCGCTGGTTTTCACCGCTAACGGAGATCGATTTTTGTGGCCATGCGACTTTAGCCTCTGCTTATGTATTGTTTAATGAATTCGGTGTTGAAGGCCAAGTTAAGTTTATAACCCGAGCAGTAGGGAACTTAGATGTTATTCTTAATGCTAGGAATGAAATCGAAATGACCTTCCCAAATCAAAAACCAGAGATTATTCCTTCTATCCCAACACAATTGCTACAAGGGCTATCAAAAAAACCTATTGAGGTTCTTAAAAATAGGCAAGCGTACTTTGCTATCTATGATAGCGAATATGATGTTGTGGAAGTTACTTATGAATCACAACAATTAAAACAACTAGCACCTCTGGATGTAGTTGTGACAGCTAAGTCCAAAAAATATGACTTCGTATCTCGTTACTTTTGGCCCGCAAATGGTGGTGAAGAAGATCCAGTTACGGGTTCTATCCACTCTGGCTTAGCACCATATTGGGCGGATAAGCTAGGTAAGTTAGACTTGCTTGCTTACCAAGCTTCCAAAAGAGGTGGTGTTTTAAAATGCAGTGTTTCAGGAAAAACTGTTGTTGTTTCAGGTAAGGGCGTTTTGTATTTAAAAGGAAAGATTAACGTTTAGTGAAAACTTACTTTATCACAAAGGCTTTTGATATTACTCAAAAATATCACTGGTTCACTTACACTTTAAGTGAGGGGTAAATGGTATCTACACTTATACAGAACATTATTGTTTCTGATGTTTTTGGAAGGACAGAAGCATTAGAGGAATTAGCCTCTAATTTCTCTGGGATAACAGTAATCCATGATCCTTATTCCGCAAAATATATGTCGTTTTCAAACGAGCAAGAGGTATATACATATTTTACAGAGCAAATCACTTTAGATAGATATTCAGACAGCTTGCTCAAACGGATTCATTCCAGTAGTACATGGCTAAACCTTATTGGTTTTAGTGTTGGTGCATCAGCAATTTGGAGAGTTTCTAAAACTCCCAGTATTAATAATGTTGTGAGCGCTTATTGCTATTATGGTTCTCAAATCAGACGTTTCTCAGATATTGAGCCACTATTTCCTACAACCCTTACTTTCCCCGTATCAGAAAATCACTTCTCTGTAACAGAGCTTATGGATAAATTGAGTAACAAACCTAACATTACTATCAGACAAGTTCCTTACTTACACGGTTTTATGAATACTCATTCTGTAAATTATGATCGACAAGGTTATAAACGAGAAGTTTTTTTATTGCGTGAAATGTTGTCTTAATAAATGTATTACTTTCATGTGTATGTGTTTTATGTCTTAAAAGGTAAATTTTGATGATTCGAGAAATGAATTTCCAAGACTTCACTGTGTTTTGGGCGACGCTATTAGAGATAGTAAAAGCTCAGGAAACTTATGCATTCGAGCCTAATATAAGTTTTGAACAAGCATATGAATTGTGGTGTGAGATACCAGAAAAAACTTTTGTTCTTGAAGAAAACAATCAAATCTTAGGCTCTTATTACATCAAGCCTAATGGGATGGGGCCAAGCAAACATATTTGTAATTGTGGTTATATGGTAGTGCCACAGTTTAGAGGCAAAGGTGTAGCGCGCAGATTGTGTGAACATTCACAACTTATAGCGATAGAGTTAGGCTTTAAAGCTATGCAATTTAACTCAGTCGTTTCAACTAACCAAATTGCGATCCTGTTATGGCAAAAGTTAGGATTTAGTATTATTGGTACGATTCCTAAAGCTTATTTACACAAGAAAATAGGTTATGTTGATAGTTATATCATGTATAAGCAACTACAAAACCACGATATTTAATAAATCTAAGAATTTAAGAGGAAGATATGAGCAATAAAGCCTTAATAGTTATTGATGTCCAAAAGGGATTTGATGATACGTATTGGGGACAAAGAAACAATCTGGAGGCGGAGTCAAAAATTTCTAAGTTGATATCCGTATGGCGATCCCATGATTACCCACTTGTTCATGTTCAACACTGTTCAACAAATTCAGATTCACCCCTCCATCCAAGCAAATCAGGCAACGATTTCAAGGATATAGCTATACCAGCACCTGGAGAGAAGCATATCAAGAAGTCAGTTAATAGTGCCTTCATTGGTACCGATCTTGAGAGTTATTTGAAAAGCAAGTCAATAACAGACCTTGTTGTAGTTGGTTTGACCACAGACCATTGTGTATCAACTACTGTTCGTATGGCCGGCAACCTGGGGTTTGGTGTAACTTTAATCTCTGATGCAACAGCCACATTTGACCGTGTTGGTTATAATAATAAAAGCTATACTGCAGATGAAATACATGAAGTACATTTGGCTAGTCTAAATGATGAATTTTGTATTGTAAAAACTACAGAGGCTTTGTTGAAGATAGTTACATAACGGCAAAAGTTTAACACCTTTACTGTCGCTAGGTTTTGTGTTTCGATAGCTTAAAACAAATAGAGCCCAAGTTTACAGGTTATTGTTAAGTTATATGTAATGAGTATGGATTATAAGTTAATAGGCGCATTCAAATACTTAGGTTAAATAAGATTAGCTATGCTTAAATTATTTCAGAAAATTAATAAGGCAAATATTTCACGTACAGAAACACAAGCATGCCCGTCAGATGAACACATAAAATCAATAGAATCTCTGAATCTAGATTCTTATATTATCGTCGATTGGGGTGTTAAAGCCATATCAGTGTTTGATGATTTGCATTACGATCGGTCAGACCTTGATGTGATGGCTCCTGGCATGCGCCGGTATGTTAAAAACAAGCTAGAGTCGATAGGTTTTGCACAGATATCAGGCTGTCGCTTTAAAAATGAGGTGTACGATATCGTTTGTGAAATGCCTAAATTAAACGTGAAAGGTGCGTCGCCATTTGATGCCACTAATTATATAAAGAAACGTGAGTATGACTTATTTATTATGACACCCACTCAATTAGCTGCGCACTATATCGATTCTTTGGAGCATGCAGAAGCAGTCGAAAAAATTATGAATTTAGTGCATAAACATCCTGTTAATCTTTTTAAGATTATGGATTTTGTTGAAGACAAAGTAGCACATCAAAATTTTTTAAGTGTCATTCATCATATTATAAATGAACAAAAAAAAGCAATTAAGACTGAACCTTTGTGTAGGTTGAAAAGTTTGAAATAAAGGAATTTATCTATTTAATTTTACATAAGCTCGGTGTATATAACAAAGGACTTTGCTATTATCAATAATCTACTTAGAATTGAAAAACTGTGATTTTTCGCTAATGAATATAGTGTTAGAAGGGAAAATATGGATATAAGTTTAGTTGTGATGGCTGCGATTGTCGTGGTTTGTATTATATTTTTACTAAAAAAATCAAATAGGCCACGAGACTATACAGATGTACCAAAGATATTGGCTGAAGTGGACATTTATATAAAATATGGTAAAAAAGATCAGGCCAGGCAGCTACTGATCAAGTGCTTAGAGCATTCTCCAAATAATAGAGAACTCAAAAAGGCATTGCAGTCTATATAAAAGTAAGTATGCTAAACGGAGCTGTACCGCTTTACTTATATTTCTATAGTTATTATGCATAGTACAATTACATCGATGATGCTTAAATTTTATAATAGTGTGCCTTCGTAGGTGGCATCATGTATACAATAGGTTTTTATTATATGGCTCGTTGGAAGAAACTATTAATATGGATAACTAGATAAATATAGAAGCATCAGAAAGCTGCACCAATGTAACTCCAGGTAGTAATTTTTTTTCAGTACTAATATAATCTGCTCTCATAGATATTACATGATAAATATTTTTTGAGTGAATATATAGATTATTGATAAGTTCCAAACTAAATAATTAAACATGCAAAAAAAATATTAAGAATGACGTCATAAAATATTATAATGCATAAGGCGACTTCCTTGTATTTTTTGTAAAAGTTTTCATACAATATCCTGCCTTCCAATATTAAAGCTCGTTGTATTTAGACGACAGTATTTTAAAACAGACGGAACAATAATAGCGAATTCTTCACTTACATGGAAAGTTAGTATAAAACCACTAACCAACATACTTGTCATTACATACAATAATCAACTATCAATATAGAAAGGTAAAAATATGAGTGGAGTTGGCAGATCGAGAAAAATACCTCCAGGATGGTTAAGCGGGAGTGGTAGCAGTAAACGTTCTTCAAAAAAAAGTATGAGTACAGCGCCAACGGGCCCATTATTTTTCGGCGGAGGAGGGCTTGGAAATTTAATTGCTCCTAAAGGAATTTCCTCTAGGTTATTTAAGCCAAAACGGCCAAAAAGAACAGAAGAACAAGAACGTGCTAGAGTACACGAACGTTTTAAACAGTTAGATGAGCTTGCCGGGCACAAAGGAGGGCGTCCACCAATTCCTGTGTCGAAGCGTATGGGTGACCCAAGATATGATTTGTCCTCGGCAAGCGAAAGTTCCCATTCCAGCTCTAGACGCAGTAGTAAGAAACGGACACTAAGCACCGCTGCCAGCCATCCACACACTAGCTCTTCAAAAAGTAGGGGAAAGTATAGTCATGGTCGGCGGACGCAAAGCACTGCCCCCAGTCGTCCCAATACTCCGACGCCAAGGTGGATATAATTTTAGGGTGTGCTGAACATAAACATAACGACACTTTTATATGCTAGAAGTTAAATATTCCTTAAGAGTAATTTATAACTTTACTTCATTAGCCAATGTTTAAGTAGGTTTATTTGAGATTGGATTTAATAAATAGTAGTCTAAGTCAGATTTGATCCGGGCTACTAAATATAAACGTATCTGAATTTCCCACTATTATAGCTATCTCTAACCACATAACAGAGCGTTAGCTGCCGAAGGAGGAAGTGCAACTAAAAGAAATGGGAACTAAGGAGCTTTTGCAACTGCAAGCTTCAATAACTAAAGAGCTTAAAACTCGAGGAGTAGTAAGAACCCATAATAATCCTTTGGGTGACTATACCGAATGGCTTGTAGCAAATGCGTTGGACTTAAAACTTGAGGCTAATTCTAAGGTCGGGTTTGACGGCATCAGCAAAACTGGCATTCGCGTTCAAATCAAAGGGCGTAGGGTTACTTCTACAAATAACTCTCGCCAACTCAGTGCTATCCGAAAATATAATGACAAAGACTTTGATGAGCTGGTGGCAGTGATATACAACGAAGAGTTCGACATAATAGAGGCATTGCAAATGCCTCACTCAGTTATTGGTGAATATGCCAAATATAGAGAGCACCTAAATGCTCATATTTTAATTCTTAAAGGGCCTATTTTGTCAGACCCTAGGGTTAAGTGTATTAAACATCTAATTTGTAGTTAATAAGAATCTTGGGTCTCTATTCAAAAGTGGGCGTATTCGCTAAAAATTTAAAAACTACCTACTATGAAGATCGCAATGCTGAGGAAGAGTTAATTGAATCCCAATGGAGATGATTGTTTAATACTCCTCACATTATTATATTGAAAATTCCCTGTATGAGATCCAGGGCCATATTGCTCATTTATAAAGTGCTCAACGGCTTCTCGATTATTCATCCCAGGGTTACTTACCTGATAAAATCCAAAATTTGGTTCAAAATAGGCTACATCATCATTACTTCCGGTGATAATAATAAATTCATGGTTGGGATCGCCAATAACATTTGTGATAAGGCCAAACCACAAGCCACCTCGATAAATTCGGTTATTTTCTAAAGCTCCTACAACTACAGGGTATACAGGAATCTGCGGTGCTTTTCTGGTTAGTTGAGCTTTCGCATAATTAATCATTTTAGTTGCTGATGAAAAATTTTGTGCAGAAGAAATAGCATTGTCAAAAGAATCAGGTTTATTCCAAATCTCATCAGCACTTTCAACGAAGTTACACATGTAATAGCATAATCCAATTCTTGCTTCAGGACCTTTTCCATTACCTAACCAAGTATTCTGGCTAATACTTTTTAGTTTTGTTAACGGCATAGTTTCTTTCCTTTTTTAATTTTCATTTAATTATTGTTATAGGCTTTATCTATTGTCTATAACATGGTGTTAAAAAGTGATGGTTTTTCATTCCACTAGTGTTGTTTAAGAGTCTGTGCTTTCCTATTAAAACAAAAAGTTTCATAGGTTTGAGGCAAGCTTAACGAAGTTGGTTGCCCAATACACAGGCGTATCTACGAGCAGTTCGAAGTAATTAGCCATTTAACAAAGTCATCTGACCGGCTCCGCAACGCCACATTTTTTTCTAAAAACACAGCAAGAACGAGCCACATTGCTATGCGGCTAATTGTGGTTTTATGCCTTAAATATTTTTGATTGTTGATAAGGTTTAAGTTTATGCTGAAGCGCAGTTAGTATAACTAAAAATTAATCCTTTTCTATAGGGCTGCCGGTACTTGCGCCAAGAAAAAATTTTTCAAGAACTGGACAGTGATGTTCCCTCAGGTTGGAAACTCTAATTCATGAGGCTCCAGCTATGATTAAATTGCTATTTGAAATGCTATTCATTAATAGAACGATCGCAAAAGCTAAAACGTCTATTTTTCATTTCTTGATTAGAGTATATTAGTCATATGATATGAGGTTTTTGAAGATGATTTGGAGTTTGATGTGCTTTTAGATACTCCGAGGGATAATAAATTAATTCAAGAAGCAAGGCTGTAAACAAGTATAAATAATTACAGATTATTGTATTCCTTTTGTAAAAAAATTTAAACCTGTAAAGTCCTAATTTTAATTAATCATTTAGGCTTTGGAATGAAAAAATATTGAGTTTTTATTAATCTACTGCATGCTCTCTTCTTTGATGTAGATAAGTTTTCTACTAGTAGTGATAACACGGATTTACGAAGTTTTTGCAGAGATCTTGCTTTAAATAACCCGCCTAATTTTTTCACACAGTTAATTGGTTTTTTGTGTTTTAATAGTTTAATATAAACTTAATTTTTGCAACTAAGTTTATAGATTGTTTCATCTTTTTTTCAGCGAAAGGTGTTCATTTAAAATAAATTATTCTATTATCTAATTCGAGTTTTGATAAAATATAAGGAAGGTATTTTCATAGGGTTAATTCACTTACACTGACTACAATGCATTGCTTTTTAAGCAGAGCTTTAAATATATACTGTATGCAAATAAGCATGACAAGGAAAGTATGAAAAAAATATTGATTCCTAGCTTTTTACTTATCGGCCTAATTGGTGCGATATCATTTCAAATAAGCAATAAGAGGACTACTAACAGTGCTCTATTTCACTCTGAAAGTGAACCTATTAGTGAAATAGCTACTGATAATAGATCTAACGATGATTATCGTAATACTCTGACTTTATCGGAAATGGCTGTTCCTAGTGAATTTAAAACACTGGTTGAAGATAAGGCAAGCGAAAATAAATTTACCCGGCTTACACTTGCAGAGCGATATGAGTTAGCTGAATGGAAGGCATCTCGTGGAAGCTCGCTCGAGCAAGCTGAAATATACCGTAGTTATGATCAAGAAGCCTTACTTGCGTTAGCGGACCAAGGAGATATCTACGCTTTGCAGGAGGTGTCTGGTGAACTCATGGTTAATTCGCAAACATCAAAAGCTCTAGAAGCTTTGAGAAATGCGGCGGCGCTCGGCTCGGTAGAAGCACTATATATGCTTGGGGCGATTTATAGCTCAACTCTGGATAATCTCAAAAAAGGCCACGAAACGGAGGAGCGCATAAGGAAAGACTTTGGTATAAAACAGTCTAAAAACTTTACATTAGAAAAAAGCTTAGAAATTATCGCCGCCGCACATTATATGGCATCGGCATTGCGAGGTGATATCTTTAGTGCTGCCACAGATATTGATGTCTTTCAAAAACATCAATTAAAACGAACAATCAGTAAAGAAGATTGGCCCGTTATTATCAAAAATGCCAATGCTGTTTATGCAAGCATTGATGAACGACGTGAACAATTAAATGCAGATGAGTTTGATAATTCATATCCTGAACCTTATGCTCGACTACATGAGTTACCTAAAGAAAACAACATGGCAGAAAAATTTTGTGAGCTGCTTGACGGAGTATGTTGAACTTTTAGGATAAACGAGAGCTAGCGCTGAAAAATAAGAAAGTACCGGTTTCTTATAAATGGCAACCAGGAAAGGAACAATCGCAACAGCTTCAGGGCTGCTTGCCTCTGTGGGCATTACTGTCGCTTGTTTAAAATGATGGCGCATTTTATCGAATCAACGCGGTGGTTCTCATCTGCTAGCGGACATAAAAAAAGCCCCGCGTTCGCGGAGCTTTTATTTATGGTGCCCAGAGGCGGAATCGAACCACCGACACGAGGATTTTCAATCCTCTGCTCTACCGACTGAGCTATCTGGGCTTGCGTTTATGGGGTGTCCCTTAAACGAGAGGCGCGTATTAAACCTGCTAATGGGGCTGTAGTCAAGCAGGTTTTTTACTTCTTTTTGCCGTGGTTAAATTTTAGCTTTTTTCTTCGGGGATATAGCCGTCAGCTTGATCATATTCTGCACCGGAGAGGAATTTTTCCATTTGCTCGGATAGATATTTACGGGCTTCGGGGTCCATCATATTTAAGTGTTTTTCATTTATCAGGCGTGTCTGGTGCTGTAGCCAGTCCTGCCAGGCTTTTGCGGATATTGTTTCAAATAGCTCTGCTCCTCTAGCTCCCGGCAGAGGAGGGGCGCTGAGGGCTGGTAGTTCTTGCTTGTATTTGCGGCACATTACGGTGCGTGTCATGTAAACTCCCGTTTTCTGGGGGTGAAAAATTAAATTAAAAATTCAGACAGTTTCTGTACATTTTGGATTAGGCGTTTTACTGGGGCTGCAAGGCCTAAGTTTAGCGACTCTTCTAGTGTAACCCATTGCTTGCCATCTTCTTTTACAGATAATGCGCTATTTAATGTAACAAGCAAAGGTGTAATTTTTAGTTTGTAGTGGCTAAATACATGAATAATTTCTGACCAGGATTCATGTTCTCCAACTTTCCCTAGTTGTTGACAATAGGTTAGTGCATTTTCTGTACTGTCAAATTCCATAAAGCTCCAAAGGCCTCCCCATATCCCCTGTGTTGGGCGTTGTTCAAGTAATATTCTGTCCTTTTGGTCGCGTACTATGAGCATAGTGGTGGATTTTTCTGGTGTAGCTTTTCGCGGTTTTTTCTCTGGGTACTTTGTTACGTCCTCATCCCCTAAATAAGCTTCGCAGTTGTCTTGCATGGGGCAAGCTGGGCAGTTGGGGGAGCTGCGGGTGCAGAGTGTGGCCCCTAAATCCATGATAGCTTGTGTGTAATCTGCACAGCGCTCTTGCGGCATATGAGAGTCTGCATATTGCCATAGCATTTTTTCAACCTTAGGTTTTCCTGGCCAGCCTTCAACTGCATGGAAACGAGTAAGTACCCGCTTGACGTTGCCATCTAAAATAGCCGTTGCCTGACCAAATGCTATGCTGGATATTGCACAGGCTGTGGACTTGCCTATACCCGGCAGCTCAACGAGCTGCTCTACATCACTGGGAAACTTACCCTTGTATTCACTTACCACTAGCTGGGCGCATTTATGTAGGTTACGTGCCCGTGCGTAATAACCTAAGCCTGTCCATAAATGCAGTACATCATCCAAAGGCGCCTTTGCTAGAGCTTTTACTGAGGGAAATTTTTTAAGGAAGCGTTCAAAGTAAGGAATGACCGTTTCTACTTGAGTTTGTTGTAGCATAACCTCTGATAGCCATACTCGATAGGGGGCGATTGGGTGCTGCCAAGGGAGGTTTTTACGTCCGTGTTCGTCAAACCATTTCAAGAGCGCGTTAGAGAAGCTAAATGAAGGGTTTTTTCCCATACTGTGTTTACCTTGTTAACAAACTCAAAATTATGTACAGCGATACTTGGCGCGCCGCAAGACTAAGTGATGATAGGGCTGTTGTAAAATACTTTGGTTGCGATATCTGACAAAGGGTAGGTTGTCTTTTGTTGGTGAAAATACAAACATACGATCTAAAGCTGTCTTGATCATTCATCTGGAGCCGTATTTATCCTACAATGCGCGACAATAATGTAGAGGACTTAAAGCTAATGTTAAAAGAAACATCCTTGGTCGATTATCATAAAAAGCAAGGTGCGAAGTTAGTTGATTTTAGTGGCTGGAATATGCCCCTAAACTATGGTTCGCAAATCGAAGAGCACAATGCTGTACGCACTGATGCTGGTATGTTTGATGTATCACATATGACAGTAGTGGATATTAAAGGTGGTGATGCAAAAGTATTTTTGCAAAAATTATTGGCTAACGATGTAGACAAGCTAAAAATTGTCGGCAAGGCGCTTTATACCGGTATGTTAAATGAGCAGGGCGGTGTTATTGACGACCTAATCGTTTACCTTATGGAAGATGGCTATCGTATGGTAGTTAACTGTGCAACGAGAGAAAAAGATTTGGCGTGGATGCAGCAGCAAGCACAAGCTTTTTCTGTTCAAGTTGAGGAGCGTCCAGAGATGGCCATTATTGCTATTCAAGGGCCCAACGCTCGTCGTAAAGTGGATGCAATTTTAAATATAGATGCCCTTGCCGAATTAAAGCCCTTTCAAGGTAAGGAACTCAGTGCTTTTGGTAGGAATGAGTGGCTGGTGGCGCGCACGGGCTATACCGGAGAAGATGGTTATGAAATCATTTTACCGCAAACACATGCACCAGATTTTTGGCAGAGTCTTGCTGATGCTGGCGTTAAACCTTGCGGTTTAGGTGCAAGAGATACTCTTCGCCTAGAAGCCGGTATGAATCTCTATGGTCACGAAATGGATGATGGTATTTCACCTCTAGTGGCGAATATGGCATGGACAATTGCTTGGGAACCAGAAGGCCGAGCTTTTGTCGGAAGGGAAGTGCTGGAACAACAACGTCAGCAGGGTGTTAGTGAAAAGTTGGTAGGCCTGGTTTTAAAAGATAAAGGCGTGTTGCGTGAAGGCTATGAAGTAATTGTGGAAGGAAGTGATATTCGCGGTGTCATTACCAGCGGCTCATTTTCTCCTACGCTCGGACATTCTATTGCTATTGCACGAGTGCCCGTCGCAATTGGTGAGACATGCGAAGTGAAGGTTCGCAACAAGGTATTAAGTTGTGATGTTGTGGCACCCAATTTCGTTCGTAATGGCAAAAAAGTTTTTTAGGCTATATTTCTATATGGCAATAATTGGTGTATTTAATTTTTGGTAAAGTTTTCATTTATTAAAATATTGGGGATAGAAAGATGAGCGAGTTTAGGTCTGAACTTAAATATATGTCGAGCCACGAATGGGCTCGCGTAGAGGATGACGGTAGTGTCACTGTCGGTATTTCTGACCACGCACAAGAAGCTCTTGGCGACGTTGTTTATGTTGAGTTGCCTGAAGTGGGATCAAAGGTTGCTGCGGGAGAGGAAGCCGGTGTTGTTGAATCAGTAAAAGCCGCTTCGGATATTTTTTCACCAATTTCTGGTGATGTGATTGCTATTAACGATGCGCTAGAAGAAGCCCCTGAAACAGTAAATAGCTCTCCATATGATGATGGCTGGTTTTTTAAAGTTCAACCGAGTGATCTTGCTGAACTCGACGACGCTATGGATGCAGATGGCTATGAAGCCAATATTGAAGATGCGTAACTAAAGCTTTATCAACAAGCATTGCCAAAGGCACTTTTAACTAATATGAAGTGCTTTTGGGGTGCTAATCTCTCTAGTGCCAACTCCATACCTGTGAAGAACTTAGCTTTGAGGAATTAAATCCACTGATTGCTTTACCTTCGCAAACACTTCTTGCCAATACTCTTTTGGATTGTTACTAAACTCTGGCTTGGTACTCACTTCTATAGCATTTGTTAAATTTAGGCTTATCTGGTTTGCAATGCCATCAGGTAGAAACTTTATTGCATTCAACATCGACTCCAAACTGTAAGTAATAAAGTTTCGTTGTGCATTGAGCTTATCGGTAGTACTTACACCTCCCAAAATATGGGGAGAAATAACTGTCTCCTGGTCTTCATGCTGGTTAAGAGAGCCAATTTCCAGCAGTACTTGAGTCAGCGCACTTTCCAAGGCTGATGCGGCAATCGTATGTTTATCCGAGGCGGATAAATCATTCCATCTTTTGTAGGTTGTTTCTTGAGCAGGGCTTTGCCAGAGCGACAATAGGAGCTTTGCATCATCAATTAATATTTCTGCTTGTAATGATAAAAGCTGTCTGCGTCGGTTGTTTGGGATTTCTTGTAACTGTTCGAAACCTCTTTCTTTATGCTCTTTATCGAGGGTGTCTACTTGCAGAAAATCTTCATAGTTACGTTCTCTGCCAGAATCAAACAGCATAAATTCCAGAGCATACAAACCAAGTACCACTTCGCTTAAGTCTGTCAAACCATGCTGATTTGATAGGCTCTGTTTACTTAGAGGAAAGCTGATATCGTGCACTAACCCAGAGTAAGGGTAGTCACCAAAAGTATCTAAAAAGCCGGGTTGGATAGGGAAGCTGGCCAACTGATAATCAAGTTGATTGAGCTGCGGCAGTTTATCCGGTGCCACTAAACCTATATGGCGAAAATAAAAAAAATGTCGATAAGAGAGCACGGCCTTTAGCCATATTTGCTGGGCCGCGATTAATTTGTCTTGATTGGGAGCTGCGATAAATTTTTCAATTGCTGACTTTAGCGCAATAAAATTTCTTACAGATTCATCCAATGCGTCGGCGCCAGCTTTAAACATAGCATTGGATATTTGTTGGGTTTGGGCATTGTGGTGAGTGGCAGTCTCTGCTCGCTCTTGCGGTGCCTCTATTGACGGCGAAGATTCCTGTTCACATGCGATAGAACCAAGCGAGCATAAGAGAATGATGCTGTAGCGATATAGTTTTGTATCCATTATCTTAAACTTATGACTGGCCAGTTATTGTTTTCAGCGTGCTCTTTCAAGGTTTCATCAGGGTCTACTGCGTACGGGTAGGATACTTGTTCCAGCAGAGGCAGGTCGTTAAACGAGTCACTGTAAAAGAAACTTTCTTCCATATCCTCTGGTCTGTCTTGTAGCCACTGTCGTAGACGCACAACCTTTCCTTCTTGAAAGCAAGGTGTTCCGGCGAGTCGACCAGTAAATTTCCCATCGACAACTTCCGGGTCAGTAGCAAGTAAGTTCTCTATCCCCAGGCGCCTGGCGATGGGAGCTGTAATAAAATGATTAGTAGCGGTAATAATGAGTAAGGTATGGCCTTGATTTCTATGTTTTTCGATTAGGGCTTGAGCTTTGGGGAGAATCAATGGAGTAATTTTACTCGCCATAAACTCTTCATGCAGTTTCTCTCGTTCAGCTATACTCATGGTTCTAAGTGGAGACAAGGTGAATGAGACATACGCACTAATATCTAGGGTGCCGGCTTTATAATCTTGATAGAACTGATCGTTGGCTGTTTTGTGAGATTCGCCATCAACAAGGCCTTTCTCAATCATAAATTCTCCCCAGCTGTGATCACTATCGCCACCGAGTAGGGTATTATCGAGGTCAAAAATCGCTAAACTCAATATAAATCCTTAGCCTAAAAATTAGGGCTGCTTTTTGAAAAAAAGACGAATTAGTTGTTAGCCAGAGATGTGCATCCTGTCCTCATACTGGCAACTGCAAATAAAAATATCATTTTATTTGCTTGCAAAATCAACGGCTTATTGCGGTCGATTTTGAGCATCACATTCTTGTGATGCATCTAGTGCCTCTTTAAAGCTATGTTATAGATAGGCGCTAATTGACTGATTTGCATGCAAAAAAACTATTTAAGGCGTGCAAATCTGCGTGGTTTGATGGATATTACTAAACTGTGAAACAATAGATGCCTTATTATAACAAATATAGAGAGAGGTGCTCGCTTGATAGACCCTGATGGATTTCGTCCGAATGTCGGTATTATCCTGGCGAACAATCATGGACGCATACTATGGGCACGAAGGGTTGGTGGTCAGGATGCTTGGCAATTTCCCCAAGGTGGGATCAAGCAAGGAGAAGACCCCGAAGTAGCACTTTTCCGCGAATTAGAAGAAGAGATTGGCTTACAAGAGAAAGATGTTCAAATTATGGCCGTCACTAAAGGGTGGTTGCGTTATCGATTACCGAAAAAGCTTGTTCGCTCTCATAAGTCGCCAGTTTGCATTGGCCAGAAACAAAAATGGTATTTGCTCAAGCTGTTATCTAGTGAAGCTTCTATTCGTATAGACAGCGGTGGCTCCCCAGAATTTGATCAATGGGCATGGGCCAATTACTGGTATCCTCTTTCAAAAGTGGTTTCTTTTAAACGAGAGGTTTATCGCAAAGCCTTAAAGGAGCTGCTACCTATATATAACCGCGATATTGTCGCATGTGGCCCGGATTCACATGGGGACTCTGCATGCTAAATTCTCTCCGTCAGATTGTTCAAGAAGTTAATGCTGCTTCAGAGCTTGACGAAGTTTTAGTTATCATTGTTCAGCGTGTTAAAGCTGCGATGAACGCAGATGTATGTTCGATCTACCTGCGCGACGAGAATGATCAGTACCTCTTAAAGAAAACAGAGGGCTTAAACAGCGATTCGATAGGCAAAGTAGGGCTTTCCAAGGGGCAGGGCTTGGTGGGACATGTCGCTTCCCGCGAAGAGCCAATAAATATCGATAATGCTGTTAATCACCCCAAATATCAGTATTTTCCAGAAACAGGTGAGGAAAAGTTTAATTCCTTCCTTGGTGCACCGATAATTCATCATCGTCAGGTTCTGGGAGTGCTTGTTGTGCAGCAGCAGGATAATCGCCGCTTTGATGAAGGCGATGAAGCATTCTTGGTGACTATGTCGGCGCAGTTGGCCGGTGTCATTGCCCATGCTGAAGCCACAGGTGTTTTACATTCAGCTAAATCATCAAAAAGTGAAACACGCTTTACTGGTATCGCTGGTTCATCGGGAGTGGTGATTGGTCGCTGCGTGGTGTCATCACCTTTATCAGATCTGAAATCAGTTCCCTATCAAGGTTATAGCGACCTTGATAAAGAAATCGCATTCTTTCACCGTTGTTTGGCTGCGGTGAGAGAAGACGTTAACAACCTGGGTAAAGAGTTAGAAAATCGCATCAACAAAGAAGAGCGAATCTTGTTCGATGCATACTTGGCTATGTTGGATGACGAGTCTCTTGGCCGAGAGGTGATAGAAAAAATTCGAGAGGGTTGCTCAGCTCAATATGCTTGGAGTCAAGTAATACTGGAGCACGTAGCGACTTTCAATAGCATGAGCGATCCTTATTTGCGAGAACGTGCTTCTGATGTTAGGGATCTAGGCAGTCGGGTACTGGCGTATTTGCAGCAATTATCAACGCAAAAGCGGGTATACCCAGAGGCAAGTATTCTTGTCGGTGAAGATTTAACGGCTTCGGTATTAGCGGAAATACCTCAGGAGAAACTGGTCGGCCTTGTTTCTTTGCGTGGTTCTAGCAATTCACATATTGCTATTTTAGCGCGCTCCATGGGAATTCCGACAATTATGGGTGCGGTGGATTTTCCTTTCACCAAGCTCGAAGGGCACGAGCTTATTATCGACGGTTACCGAGGTACCATTTACGTCGATCCCAGTGATGCCTTGCGTGAGCAGTACCAAGCCATTGTCGATGAAGATAAGGATCTGGTTGCAGGCCTTGAAACATTAAAAGATTTACCTTGCGAAACCACTGATCATCACCGTGTTGCTCTTTTTGTTAATACTGGCCTTAAAGCCGATGCCATGATTTCAATTGAGCGCGGGGCTGAGGGAGTCGGTTTGTATCGTACCGAAGTCCCTTTTATGTTACGCGACCGTTTTCCCAGTGAGGAAGAACAACGTATTGCCTATCGCGATCAGCTGGAAGCATTTGCACCACATACTGTCACCATGAGAACGCTTGATATTGGTGGTGATAAGGCTTTGCCTTACTTTCCTATTTCTGAGGATAATCCTTTTCTGGGATGGCGCGGTATACGTGTCACCCTTGATCATCCAGAGATTTTCCTGACACAGGTAAGAGCTATGCTCAAAGCCAGTGAGGGCTTAGATAATTTGCGTATTATGCTGCCAATGGTGTCGAATGTTGCTGAGTTAGAAATTGCACAGATGCTGATTTATCGAGCCTATGACGAGTTGCTGGATGAAAATTATGAAGTCCAGATGCCGCCTATTGGCGTGATGGTTGAAGTCCCTGCGGCGGTTTACCAGGCAAGAGAGTTTGCCGCTCGAGTAGATTTTTTATCTGTGGGTAGTAATGACCTGACACAATATTTACTCGCTGTTGATCGCAACAATGCCAGAGTTGCAGATTTATATCATTCTCTTCACCCGGCGGTGCTTCGAGCATTGAAGTTTGTGGTAGAAGAGTCTCACCTTGAAGGTATTCCCGTTAGTATTTGCGGCGAGCTGGCTGGCGAGCCTTCGGCTGCAATATTGCTCGTGGCAATGGGCTTTGATGTCTTATCTATGAGTGCATCGAACCTGCTGAAAGTAAAATCTGTTGTTAGGGCTATGAGCTTGGAGCAAGCAGAAGCCTTATTGGGTGAAGTGATGAACCTACCGGATGCCGATTCTATCAACCGTTGCCTTGAAAGCAGCTTAAAGCAGTTTGGCCTAACTCGTTTGCTGCGCCCAAATGTGGAAGAAGAACTGTCTTAGCTGGCAGATAAAATCATGTGATATCAACAGAAAAATGCTTCTGGTATGATGCGCCTGTTATTTTATCTGCTCGTGACTAAAGTGCTGGTTGAGCATTGTCCTCTTATTTGGAATATTTTATGTTGAAATACCCAGAAATTGATCCCGTGGCATTGAGTTTGGGG
This sequence comes from Agarilytica rhodophyticola, assembly GCF_002157225.2. Lineage (NCBI taxonomy): Bacteria > Pseudomonadati > Pseudomonadota > Gammaproteobacteria > Cellvibrionales > Cellvibrionaceae > Agarilytica > Agarilytica rhodophyticola. The sequence continues at coordinate 6,192,888 of NZ_CP020038.1, read as the reverse complement.
TCTTTTGAGTTGTTTGGCAAAGTATTTGGCCCTATCAATATCCATTGGTATGGTCTTATGTATTTATTCGGCTTTGCCGCTGCGTGGTTACTGGGAACTATGCGCACTAAAAAGCCTTATTCTCCCGTCACCAAAGCTCAAGTGGAGGATTTGATATTTTTCGGTGCAATGGGTGTTGTAATAGGAGCTAGGATTGGCTACATCTTCTTTTATAACTTTTCAGCTTTCCTAGACAACCCCGGCATACTATTTCGTGTTTGGGAAGGGGGGATGTCTTTCCATGGCGGTCTAATAGGTGTCATTATTGCCATGATAATGTTTTCAAGAAAGATAAAGCGTCCGTTTATTGATGTTATGGATTTTACCGCGCCTCTCGTACCTATTGGTTTGGGGCTTGGGCGCTTAGGTAACTTTATCGGGGGTGAGCTCTGGGGTCGTGAAACAGATGTATCTTGGGGGATGGTATTTCCCAAAGATGTGGATCAGCTTGTGCGCCATCCATCGCAGCTTTATCAAGCCTTTTTCGAAGGCTTAGTGCTATTCATTATTTTATTTTGGTTTTCCCGCAAACCGCGCCCGCGTTACGCTGTAGCTTCTTTATTTTTGATTTGTTATGGCTGTTTCCGTTTTGGTGTTGAATTTGTTCGTCAACCAGATGCTCACATTGGCTACCAATTTGGCTGGATGACAAGAGGCCAGATACTTAGCCTTCCAATGATTATTATTGGGCTCATTATATTTTTTGCCGCGTATCGTTTTGCTAGTGGCAACGCCAAGACTGAGACCGTTGAGGCGACTAAATAAATCTATATGTAAGCCAAGGATGGCTTGCTCATGAGCTTTAGCCCATGCGAGAAGCGAAAACCCCAACAAATCGACGTATTTGCGCCAGGGTTTTTGTTTCGACCCCATGAAAAATTTCAGGATGAATTTTTCATGGGTATTATAGATAGAAAACTAAAGTAGGTTGGAAGTGAAACAATATTTAGATTTAATGCGCCATATCCGTGATAACGGAACGAAGAAGCAAGATCGCACTGGAACAGGGACGGTGAGTATTTTTGGTCACCAAATGCGCTTTGACTTAGAGCAGGGCTTTCCATTGGTAACCACCAAAAAGTGTCACCTAAAGTCCATTATTCATGAGTTGCTATGGTTCTTAAATGGTGAGACTAACATTGAATACCTGTCCCAAAATGGCGTTAAGATATGGGACGCCTGGGCAACTTCTAATGGCGATTTAGGGCCTATTTACGGAGCTCAATGGCGCAGCTGGCCCGTACCAAACGGGCAAAGTATTGATCAAGTTACCGAGCTTGTTCGCCAAATCAAGAGTAAGCCCGATTCACGCAGGCTAATAATTTCAGCTTGGAACCCCAGCTTGCTACCTGATGAGGGTATCTCACCACAAGATAATGTTGAAAACGGTAAAATGGCTTTACCGCCTTGTCATACCCTTTTCCAGTTTTATGTTAGCGATGGTCGTTTGTCGTGCCAGCTCTATCAACGCAGTGCTGACGTATTTTTAGGCGTACCATTTAATATCGCCTCATACGCCCTACTGACTATGATGATGGCACAAGTGTGCGATTTAAAGCCTGGTGACTTTGTCCATACCTTTGGTGATGCGCACTTATATTTAAACCATATGGAGCAAGTTGATACTCAGTTAAGCCGGGAGCCTCGAGATCTTCCAAAGATGGAAATAAACCCTGATGTAAAGAATATATTCGAGTTCAAATATAGCGACTTTACACTTACAGGCTATGATGCACACCCTCACATAGCAGCACCTATTTCGGTTTAATTTGAATATGTCTACTCCAGTTAAGCTTTCCATTGTGGTAGCAATGGCGCAAAATCGTACAATCGGTAAGGAAAACGGCCTTCCGTGGCGTCTGTCGGAAGATCTTAAATACTTTAAGAAAATTACTATGGGGCACCCCATTATTATGGGGCGCAAGACCTTTGAGTCCATTGGGCGGCCTCTTCCAGGAAGAACCAATATTGTTGTTACAAGGCAAGATAATTGGTCTTACGATGGTGTCAAAGTTGTACATGATATAGATGCTGCTATATCTATAGCCAATCAAATCGCTTTGTTAGATAACAAAGAGGAAATCATGTTGATAGGCGGCGCGGAACTCTACAAGCAGTCGATCAATATCTGTACAAGGTTGTACCTCACAGAAGTGCATGCTGAAGTGGAAGGTGACGCGTTTTTTCCACTATTTGACCCTGAGCATTGGCAAGAAATTTCTCGTGATAAGTATGAAGCACAAGGGGGTAATCCTTACGACTATTCCTTCGTAGTTTTTGACCGAAAAAAATAGAAAAAAATATTCGATTTTTTTCATTTGATTTTGCTTTTTCGTGCAATAACGAGTTGTAGCTTTGTCGCCTTAATGATCTTTTTGTATTGGGCGTTTAATTTTCTAGCGCAATACTGTTCCTCAGGTCAATTTCTTTTTAATTCAATCTCTATTCTCTAATTGAACCTTATAGTGGGCTTGATCACTGAAAATTCTATGCTAGAGAGAAAGTGAACACTTGCTAGACAAAATCTATATAACCTTGGCGTGAAAATAGGGTATTCTGGTAACGCAGGCAATTTAATCTGCGTTCAGAGGTAGTTTGCCCGTTTGAAATTTTGCAAAAATACCCTCTTCACAAAAGAAACTTCGGGGGATTATGTCGTCCAAAGCAAAACTTGGTTGAGAGTAAAATATGAGCGGGTGTTACTTTTCTGTTACTTTTTTGATGAGTTAATGATCATTAGTGTTACTTATAGTGATGTTTGTTGTGCGTGCCAACGCGTCAAACTATAAGTAATTGAATGTTCGTTAAGGGTGTTATTACAATGCTGCTTTTTACGAATACAAAAAAGTTTAGATTATTACATGATAACCATCCGAATAAGTTGCATGGATTTGTTCGGTCGCAAAATTTCCAATGTCAGCACCCGAGTTGGGGGAACTATGAAGAAGCAGCGTATGACAGCTGTGGTTTTGTCCACGGCAATTTCTGCTGGGGCGTTTTTTGCTAACGCCGCTTATGCAGACAAAGATATAGATGCGATCTTGAAGGTCAGTCAAACTAAGACTGCCGCAGGACAAGCATCACAAAAGCGAATCGACAAACTCCAGGAAGAAACATCCAGTCTTTTACAAAAATTCAAAAGGGTAAACAAGGAAATCGAAGGGTTGCGTGTTTATAACGCTCGCCTTGAGAAGCAATTGGAAAACCAGCTGAACTTGATCAAAGATCTTGATGAATCCATCGCTAACGTCACCGTTATTGAGCGTCAGATTCAACCTCTTATCCTTCGTATGATGGATGGTCTTGAGCAATTTGTTGCACTCGACGTTCCACTGTACCCAGAAGAGCGTAAGAAGCGCATGAAGCTTTTGCGTGAGAATCAGGATCGTGCAGATATCTCAGTAGCTGAGAAGTTCCGTCAGATCCTAGAGGCGTACAATATTGAAGCTGAGTACGGTCGTACTATCCACAATTACACAGACTCTTTCGAAGTCGGTGGACAAGAACGCGAAGTTAATATTTTCGCACTTGGACGTATTGCTGTTATCTATCAAACAAAGGATGGCAAATACGCTGGTGCTTGGGATCAAAAACAACGCGCTTGGGTAGCGCTTGATGCTGGCGAGTATCGCTCTGCAATTCTGAAAGGTATTAAAATCGCTAAGAAGCAAGCGTCAATTGACGTGATGTCTTTACCAATCTTAGCTCCGGAGGCTGCGCAATGAAAATGAGTATTAAAAAACAACTTCTAGGGCTAGCTGCTGCAAGTGCTATTGGCTTCTCTGGTATTGTTTCTGCGCAAGATGAGAAAGCTGCCAGCCTTGATCAACTGTTACAGTTGATGAAAGACAGCAAGATCTCTGAGAGCCGCGAGCACAGAAAACGCGAAGCTGAGTTCCGTCGTAACAAAGCCAACCAAGCTAACTTGTTAAAGCAAGCTGAAGCTACAAAAGCTGCGGAAGAAAGACGCTCTGAGCGCCTTGAGACGAAATTCAAAGAGCAAGATTTGCTCGTACAACAAAAGCGCGCACAGTACGAAGAGCGTTTAGGTTCCTTGAAAGAGTTGTTTGGTCACCTGACGTCTACTGCCGGCGACCTTCGTGCTAACCTTGATGCATCTATCGTAAGTGCTCAAATCGCCAACCGTGGTGAGTTCTTAGATGGTCTAATCGAAAAAATGAACAGCGAAACTAAGCTGCCTACTATCGAAGAGATCGAGCGTCTATGGTATGAATTGCAACGTGAGACTGTTGAGTCAGGTCGTGTTGTTAAATTTAATGCAGATGTTTCTGACCCAACAGGTCAAATGACTCAACGTGAAGTTGTTCGTGTTGGTAACTACAACTTAATTTCAGATGGTAAGTATCTTGCCTATGAGCCAAGTACTGGTTCTATTAGTGAGTTGGCTCGCCAACCAGATAGCCATTTAGCTGGTGCTAAGGCACTGCAATCAGCAACTTCTGGTTTTGTTAAAGTCGGTGCTGATCCAACTGGTCCTCAAGGTGGTACTCTTTTACGCGCTCTTATCGCTAGTCCCTCATATGAAGAACGCTGGCATCAAGGTCGTGAAGTTGGTTATGTTATCACTGCAGTGTTTGCTGTCGCGATATTGGTGTCTATCTGGCGCTTCATGGTCTTGTCTGTAATGGCTGGCAAGGTTCGTTCTCAGTTGAAGTCTAAAACTGCCAATACTAACAACCCTCTTGGTCGTGTATTGAAAGTTGCTGAAGATAATCCAGGAATCGACGGTGAGTCACTTGAGCTTAAGCTTGAAGAGGCGGTTCTTAAAGAACGTCCACCCATTGAATCCTATCTTGGCTTGATTAAGATTATTTCTATGGTTGCACCGTTACTTGGTCTACTAGGTACGGTAACCGGTATGATCCAAACCTTCCAGGCTATTACCATCTATGGTGCCGGTGACCCAACAGCGATGGCTGGCGGTATTTCTGGTGCATTGGTAACTACTGTACTTGGTTTGATCGTGGCAATCCCAACTGTCCTTATTCATACTTTCTTGAATGGTAAAGCGAAATCTATTATCCACGTACTTGAAGAGCAAAGTGCCGGCTTAATCGCTGAAAAAGTAGAAAGTAAATAGGAGAACAGCCATGCTGACTTTGATTGAAGCGCTTGAAGATATTAGGAGCTTCATCGACTCCGGCGGTCCGATTTTGATCGTGATCGCTGCCTTGACTTTCATGATGTGGACTTTGCTGTTTGAGCGCTTTTGGTTTTACAAAGGCTCTCTTAGTAAGTTAGTTAACTCGACGTTGGAACATTGGGAGGCTCGCCCAGAGCGAACTTCTTGGAATGCTCATAAGATCCGAGATGCTATGATTTCTCGCGTTAGCGAAAAAATTAATGCAAATTTGGATATGCTTGGCACTATGGTAGCTCTTTGCCCTCTAATGGGGTTATTAGGTACTGTTACGGGCATGATTGAAGTGTTCAACGTTCTTGCTATTACCGGTGGTGGTGATGCCAAATCTATGGCTGCTGGTGTATCGCGTGCAACAATACCAACTATGGCTGGTATGGTGGCCGCTCTATCCGGTGTATTTGGCACCACATACATCAATAAAATAGCGAAGCGTGAAAATCAATTACTCGAAGACCATTTGACGATGGACCACTAATGTGGCCCATCGCGTTTTATAGAGAATAGACATGAGTAGACGAGCAGAAGCTGAAGAAGATGCAGGGGCAATTGACTTAACGCCCATGCTTGATGTGGTATTTATCATGTTGATCTTCTTTATTGTTACAGCATCCTTTATTAAAGAACCCGGTACTGAAATTAACAGGCCTGATGCGACAACCGCTACGTTGGTTAAAACACCGATATTGGTGGCAGTCACTGAAGGTAACAAAGTTTGGATTAATCGAAACGAAGTGGATATTCGCCAAGTGAAGACTCAACTTCAAGTTCTTTTGGCTGAAACACCAAGAGGTAAAGTGGTTATTCAAGCTGACCGTGAAGCAAATATTAAAACATTGACAGAAGTTGCTCAGGCCGCGAGAGAACTTGGCGTTAACGCTATTTCGCTGTCTACTGAGCAATAGGGTAGGTTGCATATGAACCCAGCAAGAGTTATTACGTCCTTAGTGCCTGCAGGTATTGTTACCGCTGGACTGCTACTGACGATGCATATTTTAATATTGCAGAACCTCGAAGAGCCTTCCGAAGGCGAAGAGTTTAAACTTCCTGATATTACCATGCCTGATCAACAGATCACCACGGAATACGATACATCAAAACCCGACAAGCCAGAGCAACCAGACGAGCCACCACCAGAGCTTCCTGAGCCTGAGTTTGAGAACTTAGAGGCAGACACTAGTCTTTCTGTTTCTCCGAACTTGGGAGCTAAACTTGATATTGGCGGAATTGGTGGTTTCTCTTCTGACGGTGACTATCTGCCTATTGTGAAGCCTGCACCTAAATATCCTAGTCGTGCTGCTGCAAGAGGTATCGAAGGGTATTGTACTGTGGAATATACTGTGACTAAGACAGGTGAAACGCGAGATATCGTTGTTGTGGATTGTCCCAATAAAATATTTTCAAGTTCTTCTGTTAAGGCTGCAGCTAAGTTTAAATACAAGCCTAAGGTTATCGACGGTGAAGCTATCGAAGTTCCCGGTGTTAGAAACCGCTTCACTTTCCAAATGGGTCAGCAATAGAGAGGTGGCTACTTATGAAAATTGCTAACACGCTTAAGTTGTTCAGTATGGGTGCAGTGGTGTCGGCTGCGGCATATATTGCTCCTGTAGTAGTAGACAAGACTGCGCAGACCTTCGGAGTGAACACCGGCTTGGTTACGCAAGCCTATGCTCAAGCAAAGAAGAAAAAAACCCGTAAATTGCCTGGTATCAGTGAAGCAACAATGAAAAAGTTGGGGGTGGTTACTGAGTTTGTAACCCCTGACACTGAAAAGAATCCTGATGCTAAACCAGACTTTCAGAAAGCGTTGAAAGAGCTTCAAAAGATGGAGCGCTCTTGTAAGGATAAATGTAATAAATATGAGTTATCTCAGATTTATCGTTTTTATGCCTTCGCTTACTATTCGCTTGATGATTATCCTAGAGCGATTGGTGCTTATAAGAAAGTTGTGGCTCAGTCACCAGAAATTCCAATTGCGGTTGAACTTGACGCATTATATGCCTTAGCACAGTTAAACTTTGCTCAAGATAACTTTGATGATTCTCTTAAGTATCTAGATCGATGGATAGCTCTATCGACTGTAGTAGGTTCGGATATTTTCTTCCTTAAAGGAACTATCCTTTATACGAAAGGGGATAAGAAGGGCGCAGCGACTAATGTTAATAAAGCAATTAGCATGGTTGAGGCCAATGGTAAAGTTGCTAAAGAGCAGTGGTATAGCTTACAGCTAGCACTTAACTTGGAGAAAGAGTCTTATAAGCCTTCAAAAGCAATTTTGGAGAAGTTGATTCGCAATTATCCCAATGTTAAGTACTGGACCCAGTTTGCTAATGTAAATGGCTTATTGGAGCGTGAATCTGATCAGCTTCACTCTTTAGATGCTGTCTATATTCAGAACAAGCTGAAGAAGCGTCAAGACATTGTTAACTTAGCCTATCTTTACCTGGGTGAAGATGTACCTTACAAAGCCGCTAAAGTACTAGAAAAAGGCATGGCTGAGAAAAATGTTGAGCGCAATGTTAAGTACCTTAAGGTTTTAGCTAGTGCATGGCGAGCAGCGCGTGAGCCGAAAAAAGCTATTGCAGCATTGAACGAAGCTGCCAAAGCTGCAGTGAAAGAAGACGCAGCTAAAAGAGGAGAGAAGAACTACAAGCCTGAGGCAGGAAACATTCAGTCTGAGCTAGTAGGTTTGCATCTCGATCTTGATGATAGTAAAGCTGCAGTTGAAGCTGGTAAGAGAGCCTTACGCGCTGGTAACTTGAAGCGAGCTTGTGAGGTGCATACTAATATGGGTATTGCCTATGTTGATATGAAGCAGTTCAAGTCAGCGATAAACTCTTTTGACAAAGCAGCCGATGATAAACAATGTCGGGCTGTAGTGGGCAACTGGAAAAAGTATGCTCAAAATGAACAACGTCAGAAAGAAGAGTTAGAGCGATCTTTGTAAACTGATGCAGCAATAACTTTTATAAAGGGGGCCTAATAAGCCCCTTTTTTATTGCTGATATTTATTGCTTTTCCAAAGTTCTCTATAGAAAAGCCCTGTGTGGTTAAATGGAGACCTATTGAAATGGTCTCCGTATTTGCAAACTCTAGCGTTCTTCCAATTTTTCCAGATCCCTGATAGCACCCTTGTCTGCGCTAGTGGCGAGCATTGCATAGGCTTTAAGTGCCGGTGAAACTTTTCTGCTACGAGTTTTGGCAGGTTTCCACCCCAAGCTATTTTGTTTCTCCCGGCGCTGTTGTAATTGTGTATCGTCCAGTAAAACGTTAATCGTGCGTTTCGGGATATCTATTCTTATTAAATCGCCACTTTCTACTAAGCCAATTTCTCCGCCACTAGCTGCTTCTGGAGATACATGCCCGATAGATAAGCCTGAAGTTCCGCCAGAAAAACGACCATCTGTAAGTAGTGCACATGCTTTGCCTAAACCTTTTGATTTTAGGTAAGAGGTTGGATAAAGCATTTCTTGCATACCAGGCCCACCTTTTGGGCCTTCATAACGAATAACGACAACGGAGCCAGCTTTTACTCTATCTTCAAGAATGTCCTGGACTGCTTGATCTTGGGATTCTGTTACGTGGGCAGGGCCTTCGAAGACTAAAATAGAGTCATCTACACCAGCAGTTTTAACGACGCAGCCATCGCGGGCAATATTGCCGTACAACACTGCGAGCCCTCCTTCGAGGCTAAATGCATGTTCAAGTGAACGGATACAACCAGACTGTCTATCACCATCTAAACTCGGCCAGCGAGTGGCCTGACTAAAGGCTGTTTGTGTCGGGATACCTGCGGGGCCTGCCTTGTAAAACTCTGCAACTGTACTTTCATCATTGCGCATAATATCCCACTTATCGAGGGCTTCTTTCATGGATGCACTATGAACTGTAGGTGTTTGAGTATCTAATTTGCCAGCACGATCAAGCTCGCCTAGTATCCCCATAATTCCACCGGCACGGTGGACATCTTCAATATGATATTTTTGTGTATTGGGGGCGACCTTACATAGCTGAGGAACTTCGCGACTCAAGCTGTCAATATCTTTCATCGTAAAGTCGATTTCTGCTTCAGCGGCAATGGCTAACAAATGTAATATAGTGTTAGTTGAGCCTCCCATTGCGATATCGAGGGTCATCGCGTTAGTAAACGCCGCTTTGCTTGCGATACTTCTAGGTAGAGCTGTGACGTCGTCTTGTTCATAGTAGCGCTTTGTTAGTGAAACGATGAGTTCCCCTGCGCGTTCAAACAACTGACGCCGATCTGCGTGGGTAGCAAGTGTGGTTCCATTACCGGGTAAACTTAAACCCAGAGCTTCGGTTAGGCAGTTCATCGAATTGGCAGTGAACATACCGGAGCATGAGCCACAAGTTGGGCATGCACTGCGTTCGTACTCTGCTACTGTTTCATCGGAAGCCGAGTCATCTGCTGCAATCACCATAGCATCTACAAGGTCAAGACCGTGATCTGCTAACTTGGTCTTTCCTGCTTCCATCGGCCCGCCGGAAACAAAAATAACCGGTATATTGATGCGCATCGCAGCTATCAGCATTCCCGGTGTAATCTTGTCGCAATTGGATATGCAGACCATAGCATCGGCACAGTGAGCATTGACCATGTATTCCACAGAATCGGCAATTAAGTCTCGACTTGGTAAGCTGTAGAGCATACCGTCATGTCCCATCGCGATTCCATCATCTACCGCAATGGTATTGAATTCTTTGGCTACTCCTCCTGCTTTTTCAATTTCACGTGCAACTAATTGACCCATATCTTTTAGATGAACATGTCCAGGCACAAACTGAGTAAATGAATTGACGACGGCAATAATTGGTTTTTGGAAATCATCATCTTTCATTCCAGTGGCTCGCCATAGTGCACGAGCTCCGGCCATATTGCGTCCAGCAGTTGTTGTACGGGAGCGATATTGGGGCATGTTCCTCTCCTAAAAAGCAAATAACATAGAAAAAACGGCCGCTAAGCATAGCAGATATTACGCTGAGTGGTTTAGGAGGTACGAGGGATTCTAAGAATCGGACTCATAAATACTATAAATTGTTTAAATACATGCTCACTCTCGACTTTTTATAGAGCGATATATTTTGTCGATAAAGGTCTAGCCGAGCTTCTTTGCGAATATGCTCAGCAGGCTGTGAGTGGGGCTGAATGCTTTAGCTTAGCATCTAAGCTTTATTTACAACTATGTATGTTAATGGGAGAAGAAAGTACCATTTGTACGATAAGCTCAACGTTAGCCATCATATTTTCAGGCTCTAAGCCAGCGCGAGCACGAAAAACATAGCCTTGCCTAAAATCGAGCATAAGTCTTGCCCGTTCCATTGATGGCAGATTATTTGGCAGTGTGCCCCTAACTTTTTCAAGTTCAAAACGTCGGGATAAACGGGCGTCTATATCTAGGATGGCATGCTGCAACAGCTCTCGTGCACCTTCTACTTCCCCTACGCTTGCAGCTACACATGAGCTGAGAAAGCAGCCTTTTGTTCCGCTGCTACTCTCAGTGCTGCAGCTTATAACCGTTTCCATAAAGGAGCGAACAGCCTGCGTAATATCTGGTTCTGTTTCAAAAGCTACCAAAGGAGCACAAGCATCATTTGACACATAACAATGGATAGCTTCAATGTAAAGCGCGTGTTTATCTCCGAAAGCAGCATAAAGACTTGGGCTGTTGATTCCCATAGCTTCGGTAAGGTCTTTCATCGAAGCACCATGGTAGCCCTTTGCCCAAAAAACGTGCATGGCAGCTAAAAGCGCTTGTCCTCGATCAAAAGAGAGTGGCCTGCCTATTTTCTTTTTTATCATTCGATACAAATTCCTCTCTTATTATTTACTGATTAATTTAATACTGTTCGTCATAAAAAAGAAAGGTCAATATCTATAAATATCAATTTTTTAGCACTTTTAACCACATTTTTAAGTTAGTTAGAGTAGTATAATGAATCTTATTTTTGTAATGTTTGTAAAAATATCTTGACCTTTTAAATTCGGTATAATTTAATAGCAATCATTACAAAATAAGAGATTGAATTATGGCCTCTACAAAGCTTGCAGCAGGGCAAACTGTTCCTGATATCACTGTTCAAAAATTAGGTGGAGGGGAAATTCACCTTCCAACGCCAGCTGAAAACTATGACTGGAGAATGGTGGTTGTCTATCGGGGTAAACATTGTCCTCTCTGCACAAACTACCTATCAAAATTGAATGAACTTGTCCCCGAATTTAATGCAATTGGAATTGATGTTGTTGCCTTATCTGCAGACCCAGAAGAAAAGGCGCAAGCTCAGATGAGTGATGTAAAGCCGGATATTGAAGTGGGCTATGGTTTGACAATTGAGCAGATGCAGAAACTGGGCTTGTATATCTCTAACCCATTTTCCGCAGCAGAGACAGACCGTCCGTTTTCTGAACCCGCAGTTTTGGTTATCAACGAAAAAGCTGAATTACAGATTGTGGATATGTCTAACGCACCATTTGCCCGGCCCGAACTTAACTCAATGTTAATGGGGCTTAAATTTATCCGTAACCCCGCCAATAACTATCCAGTTCGCGGTACATATTAAATGCTGATTTAAAAAATAATTTATAGATTACTTGGCTGATGGTGATTTGAGTAAACACTTTAATCGCCGTTGGCCTGCAACTATTGCCCCCTGACAAAGCTAATGTAGTTGTTGGGGAAATTAATAATAAACCGAAAAATCGGTTTAAAGCTTGTAAACCTAGAGAGGTAGGTTCATGCATTCACACGATGACAAGAAAGAATGGGCAGCGCGTTATGCTGACTGGGTCATTCGATGGCGCTGGCTAGTGCTGTTGGCGGCTGTAGTAACTGTGATAATGGCGGCTTCAGGTGGTCGGTTTATCGAGTTTAACAACGACTATAGAGTTTTCTTCAGTAAAGATAATCCGCAGTTGCAAGCCTTCGAGCGATTGCAGCGTACTTATACGAAAAGTGACAACATTCTTTTTGCAGTAGTTCCACCCGAAGGGGATGCTTTCTCAGCAGACATGTTGGCAGCAGTAGAAGAGCTAACTGAAAAAGCGTGGCATTTACCATTTGCTTTGCGTGTTGACTCTGTAACAAATTTTCAATATACCTCAGCTGAAGGTGATGACCTTCTGGTGAGAGACCTGGCTGAAGGTGCTACGGCATATAGTCGAGAACAATTATCGAAGGTTAAACAGGTCGCGCTCAGCGAGCCATTTCTCGCAGGACAGCTGGTTAATTCTGATGGTTCTATCACCGGGGTTAACGTAACTTTCCAATTGCCAGAAAAATCCATGGATGAGGGTCCCAAAGCGGTAGCTGGAGCCAGAGCGTTGGTTGCCGAACTTGAAGAAAAATATGGAGTTAAAATACATACGACGGGCACCGTCATGTTATTTAATGCTTTCTTTGAATCTTCAATGAAAGACATGGGGTCGCTGGTGCCGATGATGTACGGCATCATTATTTTAATTACTTATTTGTTGGTGCGCTCATTTACTGCGACTATCGCAACAACATTAGTGATAATTTTTTCTGTGCTGACGGCAATGGGGCTGGCCGGACATATTGGTATTAAGCTAACACCTCCTTCTTCTGCCGCCCCAACAATTATAATGACTCTGGCTGTGGCTGACTCGATACATGTTCTGGTTACACTCTTTAGTGGTATGCGCGGTCAGATGAATAAAATTGATGCTTTGAAAGAAAGTTTACGTGTTAATTTTGGACCAATTTTTCTTACCTCTGTGACTACAGCAGTTGGCTTTTTATCGATGAACTTTAGTGATGCGCCACCAATGCGTGATCTAGGTAATATCACCGCTATGGGTGTTATGGCTGCATTAGTGTATTCGGTAACTTTATTGCCTGCTCTAATGGCGATTTTACCTGCACGTGCCCATAAGAAGAAAAGTAACGGCATTATCGATAGTGTTACTAGTTCCTTAGCTGACTTTGTTATACGTCGTTACAAACCTGTTCTAGCAGCAGCGACCGTAATATCAATAACACTATTAAGTTTAATTCCACTTAATCAATTAGATGATAATTTCGTTAGCTACTTTGATGAATCTACCTCATTCCGTCAGGACACTGATTTCATAAATCAGAACCTTTCTGGTGTTTATCAATTACAGTACTCGCTAGATTCCGGCAATACTAATGGTGTCAGCGATCCAGAGTTTCTTAATAAAGTACACAGTTTTGTTGATTGGTTACGTCAGCAGCCAGAAGTTACTCATGTTAATACTATTAGTGATACCTTCCACCGTTTAAATAAAAATTTACATGGTGATGATCCGGATTTCTATCGTTTACCGGAAGCTTCTGAACTGGCTGCGCAGTATTTATTGCTGTACGAGCTTTCATTGCCTTATGGTTTGGACCTTAACAATCAGCTCAATGTGAGTAAGTCATCTACTCAAGTTATCGTAACCCTTGAAGATATGGGTTCTATGCAGTTACGTGATGTCGCTGAAAGAGGGACTCATTGGTTACGAGAAAATACTGGTATCGAGTCTTACGGCGTGGGCCCTGCAATTATGTTTGCTTATATCGCCGAACGTAATATAAAAAGTATGTTAGTTGGTACATTAATCGCCATATTGGTAATTTCTTTGTTAATTACTTTTGCATTGCGCAGTCTTCGCTTAGGCGCTTTAAGTTTAATTCCGAACTTATTGCCAGCGGGTCTCGCTTTTGGTTTATGGGGAATATTAGTAGCCGAAGTCAACGTTGCAGTATCTATGGTGGTTGGTATGGCACTGGGAATTGTCGTTGATGATACTGTCCATTTTCTTAGTAAATACTTACGCGCAAGGCGCGAGCAAGGTCTAGATGCCGAAGCTGCAATTCGTTATGCATTTTCTTCGGTAGGGGTCGCGATACTTGTTACTTCCGTTATCTTAATTGCTGGCTTTTCCGTATTGGCTCAATCCAGTTTTGGTATGAATTCTAATATGGCCATCCTGACAGCAATTTCTATTCTTATGGCGCTGATTGCAGACTTTACTCTGCTGCCGGCCCTTTTGCTGTGGCTCGATCGTAATCCTCCGAGTGAGGAGCTTGCTAGTGCCCCAATTACATCATCCACCAATAGCGAGGAAAAAGATTATGTGCGCAACCCTGTTTAAAAGTAAGCGAGCGAGTATGCTGACGTCGATTGCCATGATAGCCGCGCTAGGGGCGGCGGCAATTACTAATGCTGCCACTCAATCCACACAAGAAAAAGGCTTGGATGTTGCTCGCGAAGCTGATCGTCGTGATACTGGCTTTACTGATACCAGCAATAACTTAGTAATGATTTTGCGTAATAAATATGGTGAAGAAACTATACGTCGTATGCGAAATAAAACACTTGAGCAAGAAAGTGATGGTGATAAAAGTATAATTGTGTTTGATAACCCTAGTGATGTTAAAGGGACTGCATTTTTATCTTTTACTCATAAAGTAGAGCAAGATGATCAGTGGTTGTACTTGCCTGCACTTAAGCGTGTTAAGCGTATTTCATCTAGCAATAAGTCTGGCCCTTTTATGGGTAGTGAATTTGCTTATGAAGACATGTCTTCTCAGGAAGTTGAGAAATATACTTATAATTACTTACGAGATGAAACTATTGATGGTCGCGACCACTTTGTTGTTGAACGTGACCCTGTTGATCCTAAGTCGGGCTATTCTCGACAGGAGGTTTGGTACGATAAAACTGAGTATCGAGTATGGAAGGTAAATTTCTATGATCGCAAAGGAGAGCTTCTAAAAACTCTCTCGGTTTCCAACTATGAGAAATTTCTCGATAAATATTGGCGAGCAAATATATGGAAGATGGTCAATCACCAAACTGGGAAAAGTACAGAGCTTAAATTTGCAGATTGGACATTTCGCAATGGCTTTTCCGATAGAGATTTTTCAAAGAATAGTTTAGCGCGAGCTAAATAAATAGCTTCAAAGAAAAGAAATATAAATATCAAAGGTGCACTTTAGTGTGCACCTTCTTAAAAAGAAAAAATACTTTTTTATAAAGTATAATTTGCTCTTTAACAAATAGCCTATTTCATAAAAAATATTATCTGCTTACGTAGATGTTGTATTTGTATTAACGTATGTTGTAATTGGCGAGAATATTATTAGTCGATTCGGCTAAGTGAAGACTAGCTCTGGTAAGAAGATGTGTATTCTTCTAGAGTTTTTAATTTTTTAAGAGGTTGCGTATAGTTTTAGATATAATTCGATACCAAACTAAAAAGCCAGCTAGGGGTACTATTTCCTAGCTGGTTTTATTACTTCACTACTTCTACTTGTTATTAATGAGAATTATTTTTCAGGCTTGCCTAGCATATGCTGAAGTACAAAATCGAATGCGTATTGTGCAACTTCACGGCCAATATCTTGTCCAGCAGGAATAGCAGCAGGGAACTGAACGCCAGCCCAAATTCGACTTTGGCCACAGTCTGTTTCCCAATCAGTCCATGTGTCGAAAGTGCTAAACATATCCATGGCTGGAGTAATTCCTGGTTCGATATTAGAACTTCCCTTGGGGTGAGGTACAGTCCAAGTTAATGTGTCTGAATCAAAAAATGTACGAGAAATTTCGGCGTGAGCACTGCATAGAGCAGCAGTAGCTGAGGGATAACTAGGGTGATCTGGAACGTCAATGTAGCTTTTCCACTGGTTAGCCGGAAGATCGTTCACAGTGCCTTCGCCAGCACCACCCCATGCTGTTACATGTCTGTTGCCAAAAATATAGTTAATAGCACTAAAGGGGCGGACGCTGTCATAGCGACGTTTTTCCTGCCAGATAGCGATAGCGGTATCAAAGCTTGCGACATTTAGCATAAAGTCATAATGAATCCAATCAAGGAGTGTTTGGTTTTGTTGTCTTGTTATGTGAATTGCAGAAAAACCTAAGCTTCTAAATCTGTCATTAAATAATTCTGCTTTCATTTTACGTTCGTCATTTAAAGAAGCTGAATTCTCAAGTACAACTTTTGCTTGGTTCTTATATGCTGGGTAGTTCCAAACCTGGCTTTCTATAGGGTATGGGGCACGAAAGATCTTTGGACTTTCAAAAGATAGGGGTGTTACTTTTTGTAGTTGAGGTGTAACAAATTGTTGAATTGCAAAAGAACCTGTAGAGCTTTGTTTCAGTTGTGGTTGCCAGCGAGAAGGATCACGCAGGCGATAAGCAGTATTTCTTGGGCGATAGCCTGTGTAATCACTGTAAGGTACTTGATTATATTTTTGGCCTTTAGCGTTACCCAATTGATTCATACCATCGTTTAAACGGGCAAGAATAATCGATTTTCCTGCGACGTTACCAATGCCTTCAGGAGTGGTTGTGTCTTCCGATTCATTATCAGGGTCGAGGCCCACGTCTTGCAACATTTTTCTCCAGCGTGGTTCTTGATCAGGAATTAAAGCCATTAACACATGGTAGGAAGCATGTATCATTGCAATATTCATATTGCGGTGGGTTTCTGCTTCATCAGCTGGACGGCGGCCAAGCGATGAATATATACCAACAGCAGTATCGTGGTAAGGAGCGGTTGCATCAAACCAAGCGTTGGTAACAAAAGTTGTAATACGTGGAACCACTGTAGAATTTGCTGTGGAAACTGAAACAGATTCATACACAGCAGGCCCTACATTGGGCACAACGACATCTGTTGATGCATCGCCATTGTCAAAATCAAACTCCACCGCATTTACATAAAGACTTGTTGTAGATAGTGCGAACAATATAGCAAACATATTGTTGGTTAATTTTTTAAAGCGTTTTTTCATCGGTTACATTCTCCTGCATAGTTTTTATAGCTCAACGCCATGCAGGCACTCTTTATAAAAAGTGTCTGCATGTGCCTTGAAGATTAAAGGTGTGTATTTCTTTGTTAGCTGCTTGCTGGGCAAAGCCAGTCGCTTAGGTAGTCCAGTAGTAGTGAGGCATCGGTTAGTAAGCAGTGACAGAATACATAACCGTCTGGGCGGATTAGATAAATATGTGGCTGGTCATAAGTGCCGTAACGTGAAGCAAACTCTTCGCTTTCTTCAGTCACAGAAACTTGAATTGATTCGCCAAAGCGCGCTGATACAACGGCAGCTATCTCTTCCATCGCTCTATTATCTGCATCTTTTTGTGCTGCAATTAATAAAGTCATACGCGGGTGACGTAATATATCTAGAAGTCGAGTTTCACCTTGTAAGGAGACGTTCGGAGCACGATTGCCAGGAAGGATTCCGTTATCAAGTTTTAGCTCAGGAGCTAAAGAAATTGCATCGCGATAGTTATAGCTAAGACCAGAGATCAAAGAAACGGTGTTGTTATGCCATCCATCTGTTTGTGTTAGCTGCATGCGATCTTCCATTCCGCGACCATGAGCCATAATTATATCGTGCATAGCATCGGTACCAGCAAGTACTTGCTTACCAATTGGCATTCGCTCAAGGCTGTAAGTGTCGAGTAATTTACGTTGAGCTTTACCGCTGGCTACCAATGCTAATTTCCAGCCGAGGTTGAATGCATCCTGCATACCTACATTCATACCCTGGCCACCAGATGGAGAATGTACATGAGCAGCATCGCCGGCGAGGAAAATATTACCATTGCGATAATCGCTTGCGATGCGTCTTCTTACTTCCCATTTTCTTTCTAGCACAGGCTCGGCTAGTGTGGTGCCCTCGACGTGTTGATCAATCAGATTCTGGAATAATTCTCGTCTTGTTTGATTTGGATCTTCGGCTTCTCCCATACCACTAACTCCAAGTCGATGATAACCGCTTGGCATTTTTGTTACTAACAAAAACTTTTCTCTCGAAATATAGTAGTGAACCCAATCGTCGCTGCCTTCGAAACCCTCGGCTGAGGTATCCATCATTTGCATGATCATTCCCTCGTATTTACTGCCAGTGAAATCCAAGTCAGCAGCTGTTCTAACGAAACTGTTTACACCATCGCAACCTACTACCCACGTAGGTTCGATAATTTCCTCTTCTGAAGAATCTGCTCGGCGTAAAACTGCTCGACATCGTTCACCATCTTGTTTGAGTTCTATTAATTCTGTCGACCATTCCGGTCTAACATCATAGGTCATATCGAGATGTTCGCGCAGATGTTTGTCTGTTTCACTTTGATCGTATACCAACACGTAAGGGTAATCAGTATCAAGTTTTGTAAAGTCGAGCGTTGGATGGGCATCTTTGCCTTGAAAACTGAAGTAAAACCCGCGGCTTTTTATTCCTACATTGAGAAAGTGATGTGCTATACCCATGTGTTCTAGCATTTCCATTGTTTTAGCATGTAATGTAAATGCGCGAGACATTGTTGTTGGCTCTTTGCGTTTTTCGATCATACGAAAATTGATACCGCGACGAGCTAACTCTATTGCTAATATCATTCCAGTCGGACCAGCGCCGACGATAAGAATATCGCTTTTGCTTGTTGAGGTCATTTACCTGTCTCCTAATTAGTAATAAATTATCGGTATTTTCTACCGGTATTTTCTCTACCGAAATTTTGTTGAAAACTGGATGGGGAAGAGTATTAAGATTTATAAGGGTTAAAGACTATACCCTATACTGCCTTTGTGTGTTTTTAATATCAATCTCATGCTATCTAACGTATTGGCATTTATAAAGTCGTATTTTTTATGGTTAGGTTTTGTAGACATTAAATTGTATTATATTTTGGTATTGCATTTGATTTAATTTTTGAATTTATTTTTTATACGTATTCATTTTTATCTTAATTGTTTTATTTTTTAATGTTTTTAATGGTTAAAATATTTTGAGTAGGCGCAATTATCTTTTGTTTGTCACTTTAATTTAATTGTTTAAATACCTTTAGGTTTAAATGATGCTGGTCTTTTATTTTCTTGATTTTTTATTTTTATATGGGTTTTTTTATCTAATGGTTTTCGTTTGATTATTAATTTTTGGTATTGAATATAAATAATTTCATGCACTTTTTTGTTTCCCTCTGCTGCTTTATAAAGCTTATGTCGCTTAATTTTGACTTTTTATATTGTTTTTTCCTTCTCTTTGGTTTTATTCGGCGTTTTAATTATTAGTTAGACGCTTTAACTTTTTTTTGTTGATTTATTTGTGAATTGTTAATCGTTAAGTATAAATTTTAATGCACTTTTTTTGTTCGCCTTTTTTATTTGTTTTTTTTCATGTTTTCTAGATGCTGTTCGTTTTAAAATTCCAAATGTTTTTAAATTTTTTTGTAACTTTTTTGTAGTTATATTTTGCAATATTTAATAATGCTTTCTCCTCTTCTTTGGTTTTATGTTTTTTGGCGTCATAAATTTAGTCTGTAAGTATTTGTTTATAATTTTTTAAGTTTGCGTCTATTTTTTTGTTGCTTTATTTTTTTGTTTTTTATAGTTTTAAATTATTGTCGTTTTTATTTTTTACACATTGTTTGTATTTTGTTGAATTTGTATTACTAATTGGTTAGTGTTGAACAATCAGCACTTTTCTTCTTTCACCAGCAGATAAATTTTTAACCACATATGTCTACTATTATTAATCGTATAACTCGCTATCCGATTATCTCGGCAGCTTTGCTTGTTTGGGGTTTTTGGTTAATTATGATGTCAGTTGGAGACCATTGGCATTTTTTCTCAACTAACTGGTTTATGTCTGTAGTAATGATGTTTGGATCTTTTGTTGCAGGATCAACCAGTGTCGGTGGTGGTGCAGTTGCATTTCCGGTAATGACTTTAGGGTTTTCCATCGAACCTAATGTAGCAAGGGATTTTGCTTTAATGATCCAAGCCTTTGGCATGAGCGCAGCAGCATTTACAATTTTTTGTTCAAGAACTCCGGTTGAATGGCGTGCAGTATTGTTCTCTTCTATTGGTGGTGTCGCCGGGATTATTGTTGGTATAGAGGTGTTGTCACCTTTATTGCCATCGGCATATATAAAAATATTCTTCACTTCTTTCTGGCTGAGTTTCGCCATTATTCTGTACATTGCTAATCGTAGTCGTGAGCCTATCCAGCATGCCCCAATTTTCACCGCAAAAACAAAAATATTATTTTTAGTTGTAGGATTTATTGGAGGTGTGGTGAGTGGTCTAACCGGTAGCGGCTTGGATATAGTTGTTTTTGTCTTACTTGTTCTTGGTTTAAATATATGCGAAAAGGTAGCTACACCTACATCAGTAATACTGATGGCAACCAACGCAGTTGTTGGCTTTGTCTGGAAAGGTATGTTTGGTTCTCCTCTAGCGACTGAGGCTTGGGGTTATTGGTATGTCTGCGTACCTATTGTCGTTATCGGTGCTCCTCTTGGAGCTCTATTTATCAGAGGGCGATCTCGCTTTTTTATTGCCAATTTCTTGTACTGTGCCATTATTACACAGTACTTTCTTGCCTTAATGATTATTCCCCAAACTGTCAATTTATTTGTTTTTCACCTAACAAGCATAGTTCTTGGAATCCTGTTATTCGGTTATATTGCTTTTTCAGGCCGAAGTGGTACGCCAGTAAAAAGTGTCTTATATAACCACTTTTCAAAATTCTCCAATGATTTGAAAAGAAAGTAACTCTTAACATTTTTACTTACTTAACAAATGAAAAAATACTATGAATACAGCTCACTTTACTAAATATTCAAATCCGCAGAGCGAGTCCAGTGATTTACAATTTACACAGGACTCTACCGTTAACGACTCATTTGGCATAAAAGCAGCTGGTATGGATGCTTTGAAGGAAAAACCATTATTTATGGTTTTGTCGGCAAAAATACTAAACTGGCTTTTGATGTTTGCAGGCTTGTTACCTTTTGCTTTGATAGTGCTATTACCAGTTCTAGCTATAAGTGATAGCACCAGCTCAATACTTAATTATGCTACTGTTATCTTTCTTGTCTGGGTAGTTGCTTTTGTTGCAAACCAGCTACGTTTAGTCAATAAAAAGCCTAACCTAATGCAACCTATGGAAACTCAAAAAGATAAGAGAGAGAGCGTGGTTGTTATTGGTGCAGGCCCAGTCGGCTTAGCTGTAGTAAAAGAATGTATGGAATCAGGACTTGACGTGAAGTGCTATGAAAGCAAGTCCGGTTTGGGAGGCGTTTACCGATTCGAAAAGGATAAACCAAGTGGTGTTTGGAAAAGCGCACGTTTAACATCATCTCCTTGGGTAACTGCTTTCTCGGACTTTCCCCCGTCAAGCCCATCTTCAATCCAGCATACGCATAAAGAATATGTGGACTATCTAGAGTCTTATACTGATCATTTTAATCTTAGGTCAAATATACACTTTAATACCATGGTAGAAAAGGTAGAAAAATCTGACGAAGGTTGGAGTGTCACCATTCGAGATATGGAGACAGAAAGTGTAGAAACTATCGAATGTGATCGTGTCGCTATTTGTTCTGGTGTTCATCAAACACCTAAACCTATTTCAATACCTGGAAGTGATAATTTTACGGGAAAGATAGATCATGTTGCTAATTATAAGGGGCCTGAAGACTTTGCTGGTAAGAAAGTGGTGGTAGCAGGTCTTGGCGAGTCCGGTGCAGATATAACTCATGAGTTAAGTAAGGTCGCGCAAAAGGTGGTGGTAAGTATTTCCCGCGGTAAATTTGTTATACCTCGTATTAATCCGTTAACAGGTAAAGCAAATGACTATGATACTAACCGTATACGTAATGCTGCTCCCGTATTTTTGAAAAATGGCTTTATGTCTTTAAAGCGTCGTTTGTGTGCTTATATAGGGCATCATACCCCAGAGTCTGCCGTTCGAGCTAAGCTGCTACAAGTATCAGAGCGTGGACCTAATACGCAGACAGCCACAAAGAGTGATGAGTTTATTAAATGTATACTCGATGGTAGTTTGAATATTGCACGTGAGATCGTATGCTTTGATAATAATGAAGTCGTATTCGCTGACGGAAAAAGAGAAGCAGCCGATGTAGTATTATTTGCTCATGGTTATATGCCAGAGTTTCCTTTCTTAGAATTGCCTACTGGGCTTGAGGTAAAACATCCTAGTGAAATGTACCTCAGTATGTTTGATCCAGAAGTGGGTAATAGCCTCGCGTTTTTTGGTTTTGCTCGTCCTGCCTTAGGTTCTATTCCTCCAGTAGGAGAACTACAAGCGCGTCTATTTGCACGTGTTGCTGCTGGCCAGTTAATTCTCCCAGCCAAAGAAGAAATGCAGTACAACATTAAGATAGATCAACGTGAAAACCGTGAACGCTTTCCTGGTCTGCCAAAACATAATGTGGTTGTTAGTTGGATTCCTTATATGGATAAACTAGCGACACTAATCGGCTGTCGTCCCAACCCATGGAAGTTGATTTCATCTCCAGTACTTTTATGGCGTGTTGTAACAGGTGCAGTGAATGGTGCCCACTACCGTTTACATGGCGTCGGAGCCAAACCCATTGCTAAACAGACTGTATACTTTTTGAAAGGTGAGCATGACCTAACTGAAGTATTGACTATGCTAGGTTTACATTTTTGGGTTTGGCCATTAGGGCTGATTCAGAAAAATAAGCGTTTTCAGTCTGACATTTCAAGTATTTAATATTCAGGAGTTGCAATTGTTATGAGTATACCGTCAGACGCAAGTATTATTATTGGTGAACCCCTTACATTACAGAAAATTAGAGCTGTAGCAATTGATAAACAGCCGGTTCGCTTAACTGATAATGTCGCTACGCTAAAGAAAATTACTGATTCTCACAACTTTATTCAAGAAGCTGCTGAGCGAGGAGACGCTATATATGGTGTTACTTCTAGTGTCGGGGGAATGTCCGATCTAGAAATACCAAAAGATCAGTTGTCGTTATTTCAAAATAAAATATTTTTGGATAAGAAAGTAGGAACAGGAGAGAAGCTTTCTGATGCTGACGTGCGAGCGGGGTTATTATTGCGAGCCGCATCTTTAGCATTTGGAATTTCTGGTGTGCGCCGTGAGTTAATAGAACGTATCATTCTGTTTTTGAATGAGGATGTGATTCCTACTATGTATAGTTTGGGGTCTATTGGTGCTAGTGGTGATCTAGTGCCACTATCTTATCTCGCAGGAATGCTCCGCGGCCTACCTTCTTATGAAGTCTCTTTTAAGGGTGAAATTATCAATGCCCAAGAGGCTATGCAACGTTTAAATGTTGAACCAATTGAATTTAAACCAAAGGAAACATTAGCAATAGTTAATGGTACATCTGTATTGACGGGTGTTGCTGCGAACTGTATGAATCAAGCAAAGAACCTCTTGACTCTTACGGTAGGGAATAACGCTTTATTTTTTCAGGGTTTACACGCAAGCCGAGAGGCAATGAATCCATTTATTCATGACTACAAGCCTCATAAAGGTCAGAAGTTTGCCGCTAGGCATATGGCATTGTTACTAGACGGTTCTAAACTTTGTCGTACAGAATCTGATGGTGAACATGTTCACGAAAAAGGTAAATTGATTCAGGATCGCTATTCTTTGCGTTGTTATCCACAATACTTTGGTCCTATTGTCGATGAGCTAGTAGTCAGCGAAGATCAAGTCGCGATAGAAGCAAATTCAGTTACTGATAATCCCTTAATTGATGTTGAAGCGGAAACGACTTATCACTGTGGAAACTTTCTAGGGCAATACCCCAGCGTTGCGATGGATCGTGTGCGCTACAACTTAGGTATGGTAGCGAAGTATATGGATGCGCAAATTGCATTTCTAGTTGCGCCAGAATTTAATAATGGTTTACCTCCTGCTTTAAAAGGCAATATGTCTATTACCAACATGGGACTAAATGGGCTTCAGATTTGCGGCAACTCAATTATGCCTTTGATGCTGTTTTATGGTCAGTCTTTAGGTGATAAATATGCTGTCCATGCTGAAATGTTTAATCAAAATATTAATAGTTTAGGACTGGGCGCAGCCACTTTAACAAAAGAAAGCGTGTATTTAATGGAACGTTACGCAGCTATCTGTCTTATTTTCGGTTTGCAGGCTGTTGACTTAAGAAGTTATAACAAGTTTTCTACCTATGATCCTCGACCATATCTTTCTGGTCATACACTTGCGCTATATGAAAGTGCGATGAATATACTGAACCTTCCCTTTTCTGCAGATAAACCCTTTATCTGGAATGATGCAGATCAAAACTTGGATGAGTACATAACTGCAATCGTTGAAGATTTGCAGGGGAAAAACCGTTTAACTGAAGTATTACCATCTTTCTCGATGAAAGATGCAAACATATTATAAAGAGGAAGTTCTTATGAAACGAAAAGTGGCTGTTATAGGTGCAGGCTTATCGGGGATCGCTGCCGTAAAAGAGCTGAAAGAAGAGGGGCACGACGTCACCTGTTTCGAAAAAAACCAAAGCTTTGGTGGTGTATTCTCAAATGACGGTTTTGCATATGATTCGTTGAACTTAACTGTTACAAACTACTTTATGGCCTTTTCCGACTTTGTACCAACTGAAGAGCGCATGAAGTTTTGGACTGCTAGAAATTATACCGATTACCTACGTAAGTACATGGATAAAAATGGCTTATTCCCACACATAAATTTTGGTACTGAGGTGAGTGCTTTAGAAAGAGATGGGACAAGCTGGTTAGTTTCCACAAAAACTCATGATGGAGTAGAGAAGCAAGAAATTTTTGACTCTGTTGCTATATGCTCTGGTATGTTTCAGGAACCTAAGATTCCTGATATTGAAGGTTTGGATACTTTCCAAGGTGAGGTCTATCACTCAAAAGATTATGTTAACAAAGAACCTTATGAAGGTAAGCGTGTGCTGTGTTTAGGGCTTGGAGAAAGCTCGTCAGATATTACAGCTGAAATCTCAACAGTAACAGATAAATGTTTTCTTTCTCTACGTCGTTACCCGGCTGTTGCTCCGCGAGTTATTCCATTTCAGAAGGATCCTTTTTTTACTATCGATACCTCTGTGTTTACTTCAAGGATTATTCACTATTTTCCTTATAAGGTGCACAAGCAGATAGTTGAAAGAATTCTTAGGAAGTCTCTTGGAAGTAAAAATCCAGCTATGGTAAAACGCATAGAGTGGACACGAAAATCTGGATCACCTGTGCATCAGGTAATTACTAAGAATGAGAGATTGTTTACTCATATTGTAGATAACGAAGTAGATACTAATTTCAGTGGTATAGAGCGACTGACAAAAGATTCCGTGATATTCAAGGACGGTCGTGAAGAGAAAATTGACACAATAATGTTTTGTACTGGGTTTAAAACAACATTCCCTTTCCTTGACTTGAAGATCGATAATATAAGAAATTTATACAAACAAATGTTCCATCACGACTATGATAAGTCACTGGCATTTATCGGTTTTGCAAGGCCTCACCAAGGTGGAATTCCCTCTCTTTCAGAAATGCAAAGCCGTTATTTCGCTCAGTTGTGTAGTGATAAGATGGAGCTTCCGAATCTAGCTGATCGCATTCAGCAGACCCAAAAAGATCGTTTATATTGGGAGAATGAATATCATATTACACCCCATATATCTTCTTTGGTAAATTATAATACCTATATTGATTCTCTTGCTGAATTAGTGGGCTGCAAACCAAAAATTCCTTCGTTTTTTAAAGATCGAAATTGGTATCTGAAAATGTGGTTTGGCACACAATTTTCTGCTCAATACAGATTAGAAGGCCCACATGCTAAGCCTGAAGAAGCGCGTAAATTTTTGGAATCTTTCCCAATACCTTATGCGAAGAAAAGGATGTATGCTTTGTTAATCAAAAAAGCGA
The DNA here is from genome assembly GCF_002157225.2 of Agarilytica rhodophyticola. Lineage (NCBI taxonomy): Bacteria > Pseudomonadati > Pseudomonadota > Gammaproteobacteria > Cellvibrionales > Cellvibrionaceae > Agarilytica > Agarilytica rhodophyticola. Next base: position 6,166,969 of record NZ_CP020038.1, on the reverse strand, counting down.
TGTACGAATTTATATGGCGTATTCTCGGCACGCCTTCGCATACACAACAAACCTAATAGTCCTTTAGTTGTTTGGCGGCATGGCTTTAATATGGCATACATATTGAAGCCGTGCGGCGCTTTAAGAAGCGGCTCTACAATTATATGGTAACGTTTTTCTAAGTGAACAATAGAGATGAGTGGAATTAGCGAAGTCCCTAGTCCCTAAGACAGCAGAGCATCTGGGTAATGCTTAGCTAGCTGCTTGGTAAGAAAACTATAACGTTTATATTGCTTGTGAGATTCACCAATATTACCTACCGCCCGTAAGCAGCGTTTTATAATAGCTTCATGTTTTTCGTTGAAGCCAGCATTTTGCGCTTGTGAGATAATGGCTTGTACTAGGTTGAGATTTAGGCCCACATGTTTGGGGTAGGTAACGAGTGCTTCACTAAATACGTTAATTGCAGCGTCAAAGTCTTTACTTTCGTAAGAGCCGATACCTTTCTTGGTAAGGCCTGAAGCGACTTTCTTACCCGCTTCGGTAATTGGTTCTCCAGTGATGCCGTCAATTACTCTCATAATATCTTCTTTGCCTTCATGACGAGCAGCAAGTTTGGTTAGCAATTCGCGAGCTTCTTCCTCTTCGTCCATAGCATGTAGTGAGCGTGCAAACTCAAGGCTTGCTTCTATCGGTGGCGAGGCTAAATCTTGGAACATCTTTTTGGCTTTATCGTGGGACTTCTGTGCTGCCGCTTCATTACCTTGTGAACTGTGTAACTGGGTTTCCACCATCTGTGCCTGCGCCATAACCTCGGGTTTTGAGGAATAACGTTTGCGTGCTCGTTCGAGAAAAGTACTAGCATTTTTAGCAAGATTCTTGGAGTCGCTAGAATCGTCTCCTTTAACTACGTCTGACACTTTGCGGGCATAATTGAAATAATCCTGCTCTGATTCATGGCACGAATTTAAGCCCCACTTAATCGATTGTTGATGGGACTTAAGCGCTACTTCATCATCGTGGTTTTGTTCTGCAAGGTCAGCAAGTTTTCTATGCCTGAGGATAGATTTTGGTGAAATTTTAGTTGCGCTGGCAGTACAATTTTGGGCCGCCAGCAAATCTCCTTTTGAGCTATGAACTTCCGCTAGCATGTCGTGCGCTTCTACGTAGCGCTCATCTTCTGCAATAATTTCATTGAGAACTTTTTCGGCTGTGTCAAAATGACCCATAGCAATTTGGGTTTTCGCCATACCAAGTTTCGCCCATATAACAGGTTTTTTACCAAGAACACTTTCGTACACTTTGCTAGCTTCTTTCATTTGTTTAAGTAGAAAGTGAAGCTGCCCTTTCATTTTTAAGCAGTCAGGAGCGTAGCGGTGTCCTTCTGCGATCATTCTATTGCATTCATCTAAAGCGTCTCTGTAATCTCCTTTTGAAATTGCGCTCTTTATATGTAAAAGAGATTCATGGCGAATAATAGCTTTGTTTAAACGTAATTTTAAAGAAGCTTCTGTATAGGGTTTGGTTATATAGTCATCAGGTTGACACTCTAGTGCGCCTAATACCATATGGCGGGAAGACTCTCCTGTTATCATAACGAACAAGCTTGTCATCATTAGCACGCGTAAAAATCGTACTTCCTCTAAAACCTGCTGCCCATCTTTACCATTACCCAGGTTATAATCACATATAACAATATCGTAACCTTTGCTGCTGCAAAGTTTTATTGCGTCTTCGCCATCGGCTGCGGTATCCACAGAGGCTGCGCCAAAGGTTTTTAATGTCCGGCTTAGTGACCCTCGAATCTCTGGAAAATCGTCAATAACTAAACATTTCTTATTGCTATAGATTTTTACGATATCGATTTGTTTGAGATCTTTAGGATCTTGATTTAGCAATGGATTCATAGAGCAGATTCATAAATAGTGCCTAATTAGATATAAGTTTAGGCAATAAATCCTTAATCTGCTGATTTAGATACTCAATGGCGCTTTAAGATAAATACACGAACAGGCTTTTATATATCTAAAAATATAAAAGCCTGCTTTGCTTATAGTTCTTCAAGAAAGTTTTATTCTTGTATTTGTTTAATAAAAACTTTTGATTTTCGTTGATAATTGTATAGTGAGCGTCGCTCCACGGGTAACATATCAACATGAGTTTCAGTGAAGCCTTGTTCAATAAACCAGTGAGATGTCTGCGTGGTGAGAGCGTATAGCTGCTTGATGGAAAGTCTAGAGGCTTGGCGCTCAATATGAGTTAGTAGTTTGGCGGCTCGCCCATTTTTACGATAATTCGGATGTATGGCGACACATGCAAGCTCAGCAGCGGCATCTGACTCCATTGGGTAGAGGCCTGCACACCCCACCAGAAGATTGTCTTTCTCCATCACAGTAAAGTAGCTGATTTCAGTTTCAAGCCTTTCTCTTGAGCGTTTAACTAAAATACCTTCTTTCTCAAGCGGAGCAATGAGATTGAGGATTCCACCCACGTCCTGGATACGTGCACGTCGTATAGTTTCATAGTTATCTCGATAGACCATAGTGCCAGATCCATCGCGAGTAAATAATTCTTTGAGCAGTGCTCCATCTTCTTCTGAGGATATAACATGTGCACGTGATACACCTCCATCACAGGCTTTATGACATGCACGTAAGGAAAAATAAGTATTACTCTGGTTTCGGTGTTGTTTATCAACCAGGAATTTTTCGCATTTAAGTAGAGTCATTTCGCGATAAACTTTCTGTTCGCTATCGACAATTTGACCATCGTCGTTGTAGGCAATGAGTTTGTCTGCCCCAATTTCAACGGCCACTTGTACTGCGATATCGGCAAAAGAAAGATTAAACGACTCGCCGGTAAGGGAGTACCCAAGGGGAGAGATTAGGACTAAATCTTTTTGGTTTAGGGCATCTAATAAAGCCGCGGTGTCTACTGCACGCACCGTTCCTGTATATTGATAATCGACACCATCAATAATACCGCGTGGCATGGCAGTGATGAAGTTGCCAGAATGCACACGCACTTTGGCGCCGTGCATTGGGGAGTTTGGCATACCTGAAGAAAAACTGGCCTCTAACGAAAAGCGAGCTGCGCCTATCGCTTTAAGAACTTCTGGTATGTCATCTTTCGTTGTTATTCTAAGTCCATTGTAAAAAGAGGAAGTGATATTTTTGAGTGCCAGCTGCTCATCAATTTGGCGTCTAGCGCCATGCACAATGATCAACTTAACTCCTAGGCTTTGCAGTAATACCAAATCACTGACGATATTCGCTGTAGTATTTTGTGCCAGGCAATCTCCTGGTAGCATGACCACAAAAGTTTTTCCGCGATGGTTGTGTATGTAAGGCGAAGATTGTCGAAACCATTCAACGTATTGATGTTGTTCTGCCATAATGCGAATGCTCAGCCATTATTTATTAAAAATTAGTCACTAACTAGTGCGTATCTTAACGTGAGTCTCCTGCATTTTTTGATAGCATCAACAGGAATACTGTGTCATAAGTGTAAAATAAAATTACCTTAGATTACTATCCTAATAAAGGGCGCCTCTAAATAATTGGTTTAGACCTCTGAACGGGTCTGTCGGGCTTTAGTGCAAGACGGATTGCGCTGCGTAAGGCTGGTGGCCTTTTCAAGCAATCCAACGTCGCAATAAAGCCCGCCGGGCCACGCCCTTTGGGGCATATCGAACGATCCATGCACGGTGTTAAAATTTTTCAACAGGCCACCAGCATGCCTCAAAATTTTGCATTGTGCATGAACCGCTCGCTAAGCCAGAGGACGAAATCCAATTATTAGAGGCGCCCTAAAGTTAGGAGTACGATTACCTCTCTTATTTAAGATAAAGCGAGCCGATTAAAGCAGTTTTTGCAGCGCCTGCAATATGCACACGGTCACCGGCAAAGGTAACATTGACATCCCCACCTCTTTTAGACATTTGACGAGCTAGAAACTTCTGCTTTTTAAAGTAATCAAAATAGTAAGGCGCAAGTTCTGTATAGGCTGAGCCAGTCACTGGGTCTTCATTTACACCAACAGCCGGAGCGAAGAAACGGCAGACAAAATCATAACCGTTACCATTGCCTGGAGCCGTGGCAATGACGCCTCGGTAGGGTAGTTTGGCTACTTTGCTAATATCCGGTGATAAAATTTCTATTTCTGTGGCATCACTGTAAACTACGATCAAATCGTCGTCCGCTAGCGCTGAAATTGGATTGCCGCCTAATGCATCGATCATTTCCTGCGTTAAATCCAGTGGTTTTGGGGGGTTAGCAGGAAAATCTAAGGATATGTAATTTGCGGATTCTGGACTGGCAATTAGTACTCCACTTTGCGAATAAAATCGAATTGGCTCTTTCTTGTGATTCAAGTGCTCGTACAATACATGGGCTGAAGCGAGTGTTGCATGACCGCACAGTTTTACTTCGGTGGTGGGAGTGAACCAGCGTATTCTGTAGCCATCATTTTTTTTTACCAGGAAAGCTGTCTCTGCTAAGTTCATTTCTCCAGCAATTGCTTGCATCAAGACATCAGGCAGCCAGGTGTCTAGTACACAAACAGCGGCTGGATTGCCTTCAAAAATAGCATGTGCAAAAGCATCTATCTGGTAAATCTCAAGTTTCATATAGCTTGCACCTTAGTACATGTATTGTAGATTTGAAATATTGTGCCCTAAATACGGTATCTTTGTTTGTATATTTTTTTAGCAGAGCCAAAAAGGTGCTACGGGGTTAGGAACTAGGTTTCCGGATCAAGACTCTTGTGAGAATGTGGTAAAGTTATTTCATGTATAAAAATGGCAGCATTTAGGAGCTGGTATGGCAACAATATCATCATCATCCACGATCAATGTGGAACGTTCATTGAATCTCCGTACTGTATTGATGGAACTTGCGGATGAAGGGATCATTGGACGGCGTGATGCCAACTTTTTAATGGGTGAACCGCGTTCAAAAGAGCATGCGGCCATGCACATACTTACTTACATTGCTGCACAAAAGCTAGATAATAAGCAGTTGGATGGGAAAATCGTTGATGAAATGTTCCTGACAGACTGGATATCGCAGAAGTCAGGCTTACCTATCTACCATATCGATCCGATGAAAGTTCCTGTGGCTAAAGCCTGCAGCATTATGTCTTATGCTTTTGCAAAACGCCATGGCTTGCTATGTGTGGACTATACCGCTGATGAAGTCGTTATTGCAGTGACTGAGCCTTATCTTATGCAATGGCAGGAGCAGATCAGCCAAACTGTTCAACAACAAATTCGACGTGTTATTGCCTCGCCTTCAGAAATAGAACGCCTGCGTGTAGAATTTTACTCGCTTTCTAAGTCAGTATCTGGTGCTGAGGAGGGTGGCCCAACCAGCCGCTCCAGTGGTATTGTAAATTTTGAACAGTTACTTGAGCTAGGAGCGTTAAAAGACCCAGAGGCGAACGATCAGCACATTGTTAATATTGTTGATTGGTTGCTTAACTACGCCTTTGATCAGCGTGCTAGCGACATTCACATTGAGCCTCGCAGGGAAAAAACACGCTTAAGGTTCCGTATCGATGGCATTCTCCATGATATCTATGAATTCCCTGCAATGGTTGCTATCGCCATTATAAGCCGCTTGAAAATTCTCGGTAGAATGAATGTTGCTGAAAAAAGAAAGCCGCAGGATGGTCGTATTAAGACCAAACGCCCAAATGGTTCAGAAGCAGAATTACGCTTGTCGACGCTGCCCACCGCCTTTGGTGAAAAAATGGTGATGCGTATTTTTGATCCGGAAGTGTTGTTGCGTTCTTTTGAGGAACTCGGGCTAAACGGTGATGATTATAAACGCTGGAATGAAATGGCTCATCGTCCGCACGGCATACTGCTTGTGACCGGGCCTACGGGGTCGGGAAAAACTACCACTTTATATTCCACTTTACGCAGCCTTTCCACAGATGAAGTTAATGTCTCGACGATTGAAGATCCTATCGAAATGGTCGAGGAAAGCTTCAATCAGACTCAAGTTCAACACAATATCGATTTGGATTTTGCAGCTGGAATTCGCACGTTACTGAGACAAGATCCGGACATTATTATGGTGGGCGAAATCCGTGATGTTGAAACGGCAAGAATGGCAGTGCAAGCGGCGTTAACTGGGCATTTAGTAATATCGACTCTGCATACTAATGATGCACCGACAGCGATTTCGCGGATTTTGGATCTGGGTGTTCCCAGTTATCTGATTAAATCTACTTTACTGGGTATTATGGCCCAACGTTTAGTACGTGCACTTTGCCCTCATTGTAAGAAAACCTCAGAAGTAAAGAGCAAAGATTGGGATGACTTGGTTAAACCTTGGAAAGTAAATCGCCCTAAAAGTGTGTGTGAGCCTGTTGGTTGCTTAGAGTGCAGAAACACTGGTTTTCTAGGCCGACAAGGGATATACGAAATCTTAATGTTGAGCGAGAATCTAAAGCAGCTCATAAGTGATGATTGTGATTTAATTAAGCTGCGACAACAGGCCATGCGAGAAGGCATGAGGACATTACGATTATCCGGTGCACATAAGGTTGCTATGGGCCTAACCAGTTTATCTGAAGTATTGCGAGTAGCTCCGCCACCTGAGGATTATTAGCTGTTAGTGCTAACAGGCTCTAGTCTAAATCAAACACGTATCGTTATCGATTTTAGATCTGATATCTATTTGATGCAGTTAGCGTCTTATGGACTGCCACTCATTACTAATTGTGTTGGGCCCTGCGCGTTCACTGCGATAGAAATAAACATACCTGCGAGCAGGATAACTACCGCTGCCAAAATCCAGCCGAAGCCAAAATTTTTGTCTGAATGATAGTCATCTTTAATAATCAAATGCTTAGGGGGTTTGCGTCGATCAAAGCACATAATATTTTCCTGTTGTAGAGTTTTTGGGCTTATGGAAAATATTAAATCACTCAATCAAGGCACATCTGAGTATAAATATGGCAAAATTATTCTAATTTATGTCTAATTATGGCATTAGATCATCAGGCGTTAGAACGATATATAGGTAGAGGAAAGTTTGAGCAGCAAAGTAATACATGTGGATTGTGTCATTCTTGGAGGAGGAGCCGCTGGGCTTATGTGTGCAGCAACTGCTGGCTACAGGGGGCGTAATGTGCTTGTTCTTGATCACGCTAATAAAGTTGGTAAGAAAATATTAATGTCCGGAGGGGGGCGTTGTAATTTCACTAACCTCAATATCGATGCAAGTAACTATTTATCAGATAATCTGCACTTTTGTAAATCAGCCCTAAGCCGCTATACATCTTCTGACTTTATCGAACTTATTGATCGTTATGGCTTAGCTTATCATGAGAAAACAAAGGGCCAATTATTTTGTGATAATTCTTCACGAGATATACTAAATATACTTCTTGAAGAATGTCGCAATGCCAATGTGGAAATTAAAACTAAGTGTGCAGTTAAGGCCATTACACAAACGGATAATGGCTTTTTACTTATATCCGATATGGGAAAAATACGCTGCCAGTCACTGGTTGTGGCAACCGGAGGCTTGTCTATTCCTACTATGGGAGCTAGTGGCAAAGGTTACGAAATTGCCAAACAATTTAATATCACATGTACTGCTACCCAGGCTTCACTAGTTCCATTCACTTTACACGATGAGTGGTTGAAAATTGCGAGTAACTTATCTGGCTTATCTGTTGATGTAGAGGTCTCTTGTGGTAAACAAAGTTTTCGCGAGGCTTTATTGTTTACGCATCGTGGTTTGAGTGGGCCTGCTATTTTACAGATTTCCAACTATTGGCATGCTGGAGAAAGTGTCACCATTGATTTTTTACCAGGAGATAATATTAGCGAATTATTAGCGCAGTGGCGTGCTTGTGGAAATAAGTCAGAACTTAAAAATCTATTAGCAAAATATTTTCCTAAACGTTTTGCTCACACATGGCTTGAACGCCATCTCGTTAATAAACCAGTCAATCAATATTACGATGATGAAATCGAAAGGCTCGCACAATGTTTTCATCGCTGGCAGATCATCCCTCCTGGAACAGAAGGATATCGAACAGCCGAAGTCACACGAGGCGGTGTTGATACCAATGAAGTTTCATCTAAAACATTTGAAGCTAAACAAGTTTCGGGTTTGTATTTTATTGGTGAAGTATTAGATGTAACAGGTTGGCTGGGAGGCTTTAATTTTCAGTGGGCTTGGGCTAGTGGTTACTGTGCGGGTCAGTATGTGTAAATTGTAAAAAACTGACCCGTACATTCTCTAAGCTTAATTATCATGCAAGAAGGTAGGTTCTATAATACTTTGGAAAAAGCCTAGCTGTTTGCGGGCCTCCTAGGCTTTTTATCTTCTGGATCAGAATCGCTATCTGTGTCAAAAGAATAAGGTGTCACTAGTTCTTTATGATGAGAAGATAGATTCCCGCTCTTTCCTAATGCAAATTGATGGGCTATATCCTTAGCTCTTGATATAGCTTCGTGTGAATCTGAACTTAGAGTATTATGAGCGATATATTGTCTCTCTCCTGGAAATGCACGGCCAACTCGAGATGTTGCCCGATGCAATACAGCTTGGTTGGATTCAGGGTTAAAGAAACCTCTCTCGGAAGACTTTGCCACATGTTCAACTTCATTACATGTTGCACATGCGACGAATCTTCCTGCCATTGGAACGATGACATTAGATGTGTCTTCTATGCCATGATTTTTTCTTACAGATTGGAGTGCCTGTTGGCCTTGCGTTGCAATATACTCTTGTATATTTTGTTCCGCGTGTGTGGTTTCCCTTGTTTTTTCATCAGCGCTAGACTTTAAAGGGGCATGTATCATTATGCTGCTAGAATCGCCATCTTTCAGCTTCACGAGTGCAGCTCTAATATCTTTTAACATATTAACTGCTTGACTAGCGATTTCTTCGTTATTGAGATTGGTATTGTGAGGAACACCTACATCTTGCCGTATTTCTCTTCGCATATTCCTGACGATGCTTTTCATGCGGCTATCGGAGTCTACAAAATCATTAAGTTTTGTTGCGTGCCTATGTTCTCGGCTATCATATACATCTTCCCAATCGTTGAAGTCTGCGGGCCTATAGCTTTTTTCTTCGGCACGATAGTCTTTGTTAAGAGACTCCTGAAGTGATTGAATTATCTTGTCACTGTGAAAGTTTGATGAGATATGTAAAGTACCATCTAATACTGAACATTGAACTTCTACCATATTTAAGCCCGATGATTTAGCTGCGGTAAAAACAGCTGAAGCAATATGCCGAAGTTCTTTATTTACTCTGTCAACCCCTTGGTATTTTTTTGCATTTGGGGTGCTTATCGGTGATCTCATCTCTGCAATTTCATTCGCTGTTTCTTTGTCAATAAAATATGATGCTCTTTCGTTTTTTTGTGTAAGAGATGAGGATGCATTTTGTATGAAAAGTGGTTGAGTTTCAGAAGCTGAATTTGTTTGTTGGGCTTTTCGTATTTGAGCTGGAGAGGTAGTTCCCGATAACCTCGAATGGCCACTTTGAGATGGCCCAATATTTTGGCGGTAGTTATACATTTTTCGCTGAACCTATTTTTGTTGATATTATTAAATGTCGTCTTATTAACTAATTTAAATATATTTATTTGATTGGTTGGTGACACTATCTATTTGTTAGTTCACTTATGTTTGTGCATAAATAGGTAAATGTTATATTTTTGAATAAATTTTATTGTGTATGTTTTTTTGTTAACAATATATTGTGGGTAAAAATGTATGCTATAGAAGTTAAATAGGATACTTTAACTTCCCGGCTTGTATTCATAGTTGAGCGCTTTAAATGTGCTTTCGTTTTATGGGCTACAGAAATTTAGTACAAAGTCTAGGAAATGACCATAGCCGTGAGCGGCTATGGTTTGGTATTGATCGCGAGAACTAAAGAGCGTTCTGTATGAGGTGTATGCAAATACTTAATTAAAAGATAAGTACTATTATATTATCTAATTTAGCAGTAAAATCACTTACTGAATTTCACGATTGACTTGACGGCTTGTATCCAGCCAGTTATCCAGTTCTACAATATCTTTTTCAGTTAAAATACCGGCCACTTCTTTTAAGCGCAGTGTATCTTGAATATAAGTGTAGAGTGAGTCAGAGTAGTCCCTTTGCGCGGTATACAATGTGCGCTGGGCGATTAATACGTCTACTAAATCGCGGGTTCCAACTTCATAACCGGCTTGGGTTGCTTCCAAAGCACTCTGGCTTGATGTAATAGCCTGTCTTCTTGCTTTGACAGTAGCTACGTCGGTGACAACGGTCAAATGAGATGAGCGTGCATTCTGAATGGTATCTCGTCTAGCTTGCAGATAATTTTCCTTGGCTTCGTAGTAGCGCTGTGCTGCTTGTCTACGTGTTGCAGATACGCCGCCACTAGAGAAAATGGGAAGTCTTAAATCTATAGATACACCACTACTTGTTCTATCAACATTAGAAAAGTTATTGACGTCATTTGAATCAGAGTAACTTAAGTTTGCTTCAACAGTAGGTAGGTGGCCGGCTCTAGCTATTTTCGCTGATTGTTGTGAAGACTTAGAACGCAGCGAAGCTGCAGCTAGAGTAAAATTATTATCCATCGAAAATTGAACCCATTCTTCACGATCGATAGGGCTTGGCGGATTGATCGGGAAGTCTTCTTTTAACGGAGCTAAGTAGCGATAGCTATGCCCGGTAATCACTTCTAATGCTTCAAAAGCAATCCCTACATTACCTTCTTGTAATAACCTGCGCGCCAGTGAATTATCATAAGAGGCCTGAGCTTCGTGAACATCAGTAATAGCCGTTAGACCTACCTCAAAACGTTTACGCGTTTGCTCAAGTTGGTGGGAGTTGGCGTTTTCTTCTGCTCGTGCAGTCTCGAAGTTATCGACTGCTAAAAGCACATTAAGATAAGCCTCCGCTACACGTCTAATAAGTAATTGGCGAGCAGCTTCATATTCAGCGTGTGCTACTTTGCTATCTAACTTGCCTCGTTGGTATGTATGCCATGCAGCCATATCAAATAGTGGCTGAGTAAGAACAACTTGGTATAGCGTTGATTCTGAATCGGCGGGATCTGTATTAACTGGTTGGTTAAATCTAGTACCACTTTCTTCGAGCTCACCTTCGGTTTTATTTGCCGTACCCACTACTTGTGGCAAAAGTCCTGCTCGGCCTCTGTTCTTTTCTTCCTTGCCCGCAAGATAGGCAGCTTTTGCGGCTCTAAACTGGTGATCATTCTGGAGTGCTTGTTGATATATCTCGTTAAGTGTTTCCCCATGTGAAAAGGATGACACAGCAATGGTCAAAAAAGCGGCGGTAAACGCTTTATCGATAATATTACGCATTAGGATTTCCCTAAAAGGTCTGAGTGATATTTATGCAAAAGGCCGCTCATTGGTGAGATGACCGGCTCCATATAAGACAAAATGTTCTAAATGGGGTTCATCATACCTAATTAAAAGTGAATGTAGGATTAATTTACGCTAAACGTATATGTCGATGAGACGAAAGTCGGAATTTTGAGTCGCTACGCTGGCAAAGGCGCGTGTAGCTGGATTTTGGGATTGATTAATGACGAGGGGCTTGAGCTCGGTTACGTCATTTTCATTTTCGCGGATAATTTCGGCACGGGCGGGTTCTTGCAATACTCTATTGGCGTTTGAACGAGCATTTTGATTGACTACTTCAACCCTGCTGTTTCGCACATTACCTTCGATAACTGTACTCGCTCGTTGCTCTCCTTTTGAGTGATCCAGTTCACTATTGGTATTGATTTGTGTTGGGGCGCTTTTTTGCCTGCTAGCGTCATCAGTCAGATCGCGATTACTCGCGTTTTGCAAATTTGTGCGATAAGCAATAGATGAATGTAATGACGCGTTTAATTCCATTGTGTTTGTACTAGCCTACGATAGACGAACAGTTTTGAAGGTGAGCCTAGAATCTAATATTTTTATAGTACTAAGGTAAAGCCCTTGCCAGAAAATATGTTGATTTTTGCGACAAAACGCAAATCAGTCCACAATTATCTCTACTTCTATTACTACTCCGAAACTCTCTGTCTTTTCCCGTTAAGACTCTTTACTTCAGACCTAGTGGCACATTTCTTGTTGATATCTTCCCATATTAAGGATTTCAGCCCTGTTTTGGCATAAAAAGCCCCTGGGTGGTGCCTTTTTAATTTTTAGTGCTCCGTATCGATGCTTTTTTCAGCGTACCAAACATCCAATAACTCTGGCTTAGAGGATTAACTGAAAGAAAGAGCACCAAAATAACTCATATAAAAATATCCAGGGGTGTTGCGTGTTATTTGGTCGAAAAAATCGTAAGCCGATAAAAATCGTCGATAAACAAGTGCAAGAGTGGAAATATGCTGTGTGTGGATACTGTTCCACTGGTTGTACTATTGAAGTAGGTCTTAACTCTGAAGGTAAACCTGTTACCAGTCGTGGTAAAGGAAGTGCTGATGTCAACAGAGGGAAATTGTGTATTAAAGGCTTATTCGAACACGAACTGTCTGATTCTAGTGGCCGTGGCACTGTGCCGTTATTGCGAGATAAGGTGTATGAGCCCTATCAACAAGCAAGTTGGGATGAAGCTCTAGATAAGGTTGCCTGTGAATTTCAGAGGATTGCACAAACCTATGGCCCCGATAGTATCGCTGTCGTTTCTACCGGACAGCTGTTGACCGAAGAGTTCTATACCCTTGGCAAACTAGTGCGTGGTGTTATCGGCACCAATAACTATGATGGCAATACCACGTTGTGTATGGCTTCTGCTGTGTCTGGCTATAAGCGCTCGTTTGGCTCTGATGGCCCTCCCGGTTGTTATGCTGATTTCGAGGAAACCCACTGCTTAATGGCTTTTGGTTCAAACCTCCCTGAGCAACATCCTATTATTTATTGGCGTTTAAAAGAGGCGCTAGAAAAACGTAAATTCCCTTTAATTGTGGTCGATCCACGTGTAACTATGTTGGCGCAATTTGCCGATATTCATCTCCCTATTACACCGGGTACTGATCTTGTATTACTCAATAGTTTGGCTCACGTAATCTTGCATGAAGGTCTGCAAAAGCAAGATTACATAGATGCTCACTGCAATGACTTTGCTAGCTTCAAAGCTGTGGTAGATAAGTATGATCCTGTTACCGCCGCCAAAATATGTGGCATCGATGAAGATATGATTCGTCATGTGGCTCGTATCTACGCCAACGCACCTTCTGCTATGTCTATCTGGACAATGGGAATCAACCAAAGTACTCATGGCAGTGATGGTGTATGTGGTATCAATAACCTGAACCTTATTACGGGTAATATCGGTGTTCCAGGTGGTACCAGTCTATCTATAACCGGGCAGTGCAATGCCATGGGATCTAGAGAATGGTCTTCCTGTTCAGGATTGCCAGGCTATCGTTTACTTGAAAAGCCTGAGCATAGAGATGAAATCGCTAAATTCTGGGGAGTCGACCCTGAATTTTTCCCGAAAAAGCGCGGATTGCAACAGACCGATATATTTCCTGCCATAGAGTCTGGGCAAATTAAAGCTCTATGGGTAGTGGCGACCAATCCTCTAACTTCCATGGCTAATCAAGGACGAATTAAAAAAGCGATGGAAAAATTAGAGTTTACTGTGGTGCAAGACGGCTATGCTGACTGTGAAACCGCACACTATGCCAATGCCTTTTTGCCTGCTGCAGTGTGGGGAGAAAAAGAGGGAGTGCAAACGAATACTGAGCGTCGAGTTAACATCGTGCGTAAGTTTGTTGAGCCTCCTGGTGAGGCAAAGCCTGATCACTGGATTTTTAACCAAATTGCCAAACGTTACAAGAACGCTGAAGGGATTCATTTTCCTGAGACGACAGAAGAAATTTTTGATGAGATGAAAGTGCTATCCAAAGGCGAAAAGCGCAATCTCGATATCTCTGGTATGAGTCACGATTTAATCCAAAAGCAAAATGGCATTCAATGGCCAATGCGTGAAGGGGAAGAGCAGGGAAATCCCCGTTTATATGGCGACGGTGTATTTCCCACGGCGAATAGCAAAGCCAATCTTATGGCAATGGATTACATTGAAAATAATGAAGTACCCGATGAGCATTTTCCTTTTTGGCTAAACAGCGGTCGTGTGGTAGAACACTTCCACACACGTACTAAAACAGGCAAGTTAGGTAACTTAAATAAATTTAGCCCCACCGCTTATATGGAAATTAACCCTGATGCCGCTAAAGAACTCGGCATCAGTAATATGCAATATATTCGCTTGGTGTCAAGAAGAGGCGATGCAGTAGTTATCGCGCAGCTTACCCAACGCGTGGCGAGAAACTCAGTATTTATTCCCATGCACTATCATGACTGTGTCAACCGTTTATCTCTTGGTTTGTTAGATCCTCATTCACGTCAGCCCGCTTTTAAACAATGTGCTATTCGCATTGAGCATATTGATCAACAAGAAGCTGCCAGGATCAATGTTGCACGCAGAGAATTTTAATTAGCCGTAAGGGAAGACTAAACAGGTAGAAACTTATGTGGAAAGTTCGTGACGATGAACCTCAATACGCGTTCTTAAGTGATAAAGAAACCAAACAAGTTAATTATTACGAAGCGCCAATTGATCTTATCGCCCGCTCTGGGGGAGAGAGTCCTAGAGAGCGTGAAATGCGGATTAATGATAAGCCGGGTGTGGGGAGCAATCCAAATCGTAATAAACAACACGCCTTTCACTTTACTGCAGACAACTGTATTGGTTGTCATGCCTGTGAAGCGGCATGTAGTGAAAAGAATGATAACCCTCCACATATTAGTTTTCGCTCGGTAGGATATGTTGAAGGTGGTACATTTCCTGATTTTACACGCATGAATATATCCATGGCCTGTAATCACTGTGATGATCCTGTGTGTTTAAAAGGCTGCCCTACCAGAGCCTATACCAAGCACGCTGAATATGGTGCTGTATTACAAGACCCCGAAACCTGTTTTGGCTGTGGCTATTGTACATGGGTGTGTCCGTACAATGCGCCGCAACTAGATCCAATTAAAGGCCAAGTATCGAAGTGTAATATGTGTGTGGATCGTTTGGAGGTCGGTTTAAAGCCCGCCTGTGTATCGGCTTGTTTGGGCAATGCGTTAAACTTTGGCGTTGTCGATAACACACCGGAAAATCGCGAGCAAGCGAAAGTACATATCCCTGGTTTTCCCGATCCAGAAATTACCCACCCTAATATTCGCTTTCAACAAAAGAAAAAAATTCCAGACGTTGTTTCTCGCACTGACGGTATGCCGGTCAAATATCACAAACAGAATGATGGTAATTATCGTCCTGTGGTTGATCAAAAAAAGGGTAAAGCGAGAGCATGGAACCTCGCAAAGCTGAGTTCGCGAGAAAATCCTCTAGTTGCTTTTACGCTATTTGCGCAAATTTCTCTGGGTGCGTTTTTCTTGGTTTTTATAGGCTCAATGCTTGGTGTTAAAAGTCTCACTGCTTTAACACACTCTGTTATCTATGTGCCTTTAGTTGCGGCATGCACTGGTTTGTGTGCCCTGGCTTTGCTGATGTCGACTGTCCATTTGGGCAAACCATTTCGGGCATATAGAGGGTTTAATAATCTAAGACATTCACCTGTATGTAGAGAAGGATTAGGTTTATTTCTATATTTAATTTTTAGTGGCTTATATATGTTAAGCCTACTACCTGAAAATGCTGTATTTCAGCGCTTTTTTGCCAGTGAAATATCTCTTGGGGCTATACCTTCTATTTTGGGTGGTATAGCTGTGCCTGCTGGAATAGGTGGCCTCTATTTTATGTATCGCTGTTATCGTATACCTGCAAGGCCTTTTTGGAATCATTGGCAAAGCGGAACGCATTTTGTGGGAAATGCTTTAACACTAGGTGCTTTGCTTGTGTTATGTGTTGCAGCTATAGGCACTTTGTTTGAGCCGTTACCCATATCTTCCCTTATCTCTGTTTGCGCCACTGTAATGGTAATAGGAATGATATTAGAAGCTATTGGTTTATGGTTCCATGCAAAGGATATGAATGTAGCGCCAAATGAAGGGGCAGCCTCTTTTTATATTCAGTGCACGACTTTTGGTAAGTCCTATATCGCTAGGAATACATTGCTAGTTTTAAATATTGTATTAGTGGCTGGGCTTACCTTCTGCGATTTTAATGGGATATTGGCCATTAGCTTATGGGGATTAACAGCTCTTTCTATACTAAGTGTTGCTATAGTAGGACGAGCGCTTTTTTATGTATTAGTTATCCCGACCACCATGCCAGGCGCTTTCTTTTGGAAAAATAAAGATTTTGAACAACACGCTCGCGATATAGGCTTGGCTCATTTACCGCAAGTTGGTGTAGTTATGAATTCTCACTAAGTAAGTAATTTAGATTCGGGCAATCTTGTTTAATAAACAGGATGACCCGAATATTGTAGTTATGTTAAAAAGTTAAACAATCAACTAATTTGGAAATTGAGGTGAGCAACAGACAAAAGAATTTGTCGAGTTACAAGAAGAATACTTGCTTCTATTTGATTCAAAATAGGTTTCAGTAACGTAGGAAGTATAACCTCCTCCGTAAAGCGTATTATCAAGTGTCGAGCAATTCTGTGTGAAATAATTACTTTTCGCTATTCCCCCAGCATGCCAACCACTATTAATAGAAATATGGCATACCGAATCTAAATCCGATGTATTACTTGGTAGTGGAACCATAATCAGGGAATGGTTGTTGTTGCCAACAAGCGCACTGTAACAAACAGGCCTAGCAGCATTAATTGCTTCTTGGTTAGGTGTGTCTGCAAGTGCCTGCATTTTTTTTAATTCAACTGCAGTATTGAATTCAACTTCAGATGATGGAGATGCCAATACTCTTTCAATATTATCTTGCCCCTGAAAATTCTCAGCCTGCGCACCCTGAACGGCGAAATAGAGTGCTAGACCTAATAAATATTTTGACCTTCTCATAGCTATTATCCTTGTATCAATTAAAGAAAGTAAAATAATTGACTTGCTGCGATATACAGCCGCGCACAATAGATATGATTCAAGGCCTTAGCTCAACATGAGTTAGAGTGCCATGGTATAGATCGGAAAGTTATGACAAACCTAAGACCTGTTACAATTAAGACTGATCTGTAGTTCCCACTGTTGGCGGAGTTGTTCTTGCTACCCATTCCCACCACTCATGGTCTCCTTGTTTTTCGTCCTGTGTTTGATAGACATCCCAGGTCGCGAAGTAGTCGGGGTTTGTAATTAACGTGTTACCATCTGTGTCTCTATAAACACCTTTTGGTGCTTCAAACCATGCGCTAAGTGAAGGTGGAATTACAAAGACCTTAGCGCTATTGGTGCTTTCTGAGTCACTATTGGTTTTTGCAAAAAGTTCAATAGAGATACCGTTCTTATTGTCAACATTGACTACTGTGCCTGCATGTTGCTGTTGTTTTATTAACTGGTTAGCAGTATCGAAATAACTTATACCTAATAAACAGCTTTTTTGGATGAGATCTTCTAGTTTCATTTATGGTGATGACTTTGTGGGATAGAATGTCCTGGTTAACAGGCCCTGAAGCGTTATATTAAACAATCTGTACAAGAAATTTCATTTAAAAAGGCGTATGTATGCCCAATAGTAAGCCTAAATTTGGTAGAGATGATGTCAAAGTTGACTCAGACCAAGTTGTTTTTGACGGCTTCTTCAAAGTTAATGAAGTCAAGCTCAAACATCGATTATTTGATGGTGGTTGGAGTGATGATGTAGTCCGTGAAGTCTTTCATCGCGGCGAAGCTTCTGCTGCGATACTTTATGACCCAAAGAATGATATTGTCGGGTTAATCGAGCAGTTTCGGGTAGGTGCTCTGGATTCACAATATGGCCCGTGGTGTTTAGAAGTTGTGGCTGGCATGCTTGAAGAGGGGGAGACCCCAGAGATGCTTATACGCAGAGAGTTGAAAGAAGAAGCAGGAATAATAGATACTGAACTTATTCACATCAGTAGTTACTATTCAACCCCTGGAGGGTGTGGTGAGAAAATACATCTTTATTGTGCATTATGTGATTTGAGTAATGCAGGGGGGATTCATGGCCTTCCAAGTGAGAATGAAGATATCTTATTACATCTTTTTTCTGCTGAAGAAGTATTTGCTGTTATGCTTAACAGTAGAATGAATAATGCAGCTACCTTACTTGGTCTGCAATGGTTGCAAATTAATCGGAAATCGCTAAAAAACGATTAGGTGTGAAGGTATATTGAGTGTGATTGCAGTAAAACCCGTCAAACGTAAGCCGCTATCTGTCGATATAGGCGGGCATCATGCTTTGTGTGAAATGAACTTTCACCAACTCATCAGTCTCTTGCCCGGTATTAGGAAGGGGGTCGAACACTGGTCATTTGCAGCAGGGCGTGATGATTTAGCTTTTGATGTTAAGATGTCCGTAGTTGAAACTGCTCGTTATACAAGTACTATAAAAATTGAGCAAAATCACCAAAATTTAGAAACGCCATGCATAGTTGTGCGCTTGTACCACGACGTGAATATGGCAGAAATTATATCCTGGGATAATCATCGTTATTGGTTACCAGAGTATTCTTACCCTAACAAGAAGATGTATCATCCGGATGAGAAGCTCGCACTAAATAAGTTTTTGAATGAGTGGTTAAGTTTTTGTAGAAAGCTGGGGCTGCAGAAAAGCAAAACTGTGATGCAGTTCTCGCAAAATGCAAATAATAATGCACTCTTTGAGACATTGAAGTCCAAACTATAGAAGATACAATTAATAAAATTAGCAGCTATAAAGAGATATTGAAGTAGGGAAGCATGCGCCCATTTCATTTATTACAAATTACTGATTGCCATCTTGGTAGTCAGCCCGGAGAACAGCTACTGGGTCTCGATACAGACGAGAGCTTTCGCGACGTTTTGCAATTGTTAAAAACACGCGAAACTCCTGACATTATCGTGGCATCTGGTGATATCTCTAACGATAGCCTCGTGCCATCATATGAGCGATTCATCGCCTTTGTTCGCGAATACTTCCCGACAACCCCCTTGGCATGGCTCCCAGGTAATCATGATGATCCTACCAATATGGATTTGGTGGAAGAATTACCTATCGAAGCCCATTACCAGGCAGCAGGTTGGAACCTTATCTTCCTAGATTCACGAATTCCCATGGAAGAAGGAGGGGATTTAAATCCAGATGAACTTCTTCGTCTTGAAGCAGAATTATCCAAGCATGCCGATGTACCAACATTGATATTTTTACACCACCAGATTGTTAATGTCGGAAGTGCCTGGGTTGATCAATATGCAGTCAGAAATAATGACCTATTTTTTGACATTATTGATCGTTTTGACAATGTTAAAGCTGTTTCTTGGGGGCATGTGCACCAGGAGTTTAGTGGACGTAGAAAGGATGTTGCACTCTATGCGACCCCTTCAACTTGTGTGCAATTTGTACCAAATCAAGATGAATTTCAGGTGCATAGAGTTATGCCTGGTTACCGTAGTTTCCGACTTTATCCCGACGGTAGCTTCACCACAGAAGTACATCGTATCAAGGACAAAGCCTACTCGATTGATTTCGAGGCGAAGGGTTATTAATTATTATCATCGATCCGGCAGAGATTTATGCCGGATTAACACTATCCGAATGAATAAGATCCCCTTTAATACTATAGTAGCTATGGATTTTTGGCTGTTGCTTAATCCATACAGATACCATATTCAGTGCTAGTTTTATTTCCAGCTTTAAATCCAAATACTGACGCAAACGAATAGGTGTAGTAATGACATCTGTAATTTATATTCATGGCTTTTTAAGCTCCCCGCAATCACGTAAAGCGCAAATATCCCAAAAGTGGTTTATGCAGAATTACCCAAATATAAACTTCTTATGTCCTCAGCTATCCTCTTATCCTGGTTTAGCACGTGAAACCTTAAAAGATGTATTAGAGCCATTAGCAAATGAAAAGGTATACGCAATTGGTAGCTCCTTAGGTGGCTTTTGGTCTACTTATCTAGTAGAAAACGGATGGGTAGAAAAAGCCGTTTTGGTTAACCCTGGTGTTTTGCCTCATACACGTTTTCAAGAGTTTTTAGGTAGAAAACTTAAGAGTTATTACACTGAAGATGAGTATATGCTCACACAAAAGGATATCGACGATCTTTGCCGAGCTGATATTCCTACCATTACTAAACATGATAAGTTTTGGCTAATGGTACAAAAAGGTGACGAGACACTTGATTATCGACTTGCGGTCGAAAAATATCAAAACTGTAAGCAATTGGTTGAAGAGGGAGGGAATCACAGCTTCGAAGGCTACCAACGTTGGCTGCCAGAAATTGCACAGTTTTTTTTCAACGATGATAGCCGTATCTGAATGAGCACTCGTGATTATGGTTTTGTTTGCTCATAGATCCGCTTGCTAAAAGTAAGTGCGTAAGCGTTTCGCCTTGCTTGTAGCAAAGGGTCTGCTGATGGCGCGAAACCTTCGGATAGCACCATCGGGTCATAGTTAATTCTGTCGCAACTTCCTTTCTGTTCTGATTGAATACGCTTAACCTTGAGTTTTGCCGCAATAATTTTCTTGTGTTCCCCTTTCCAAGGAAGAGCAGCGTTCTCAACAATATCATTGGGGTTGGCTAGAGTGACTACCATATCCCATGTAACACCCTGGGTGTTAAGATTTTCTTGCATATTTTCAAAGAAAAAATTGTGCTTAGGTGTTTTAACTATTTTTTGTTTTTTAGAGGGGATAAAAGACCATCTAACAGCCGTTTTTTTACCTTGTGCATCTAATAGATAAAAGCTGTTGATACTATTGAATGTATTGCCTTCGTAAGGTGTTAACGTTTTAAGTTTTGTTGATTGATGCTTCTTAAAACGTCGCAAATCTGGGCTCTTATTTTTAAATGCTTTGACTGCATCGCCACCTTTAGTCTTAGCAATCATTAATTGCGCAAATGCTTCTGGTGTTGCTACCGGGAAAAAGTCCAGGGTGTTCATCGACATGAGATGATGATTTTCTCCGCCTGTTGCAATAGCTAAACTCATTCCATAGTCTGCTGGTACATCATCAGCGGCATCACTGTTGCCTCCCTTGTGTGATAATCGACCTATAACCTCAAGATTTTTAGAGAATAAGACGCTACTACTATACTGCTGAATGGCTTTGTCATGAGGTATTAAAGTTGCGTCAAAGCAGAAACCTTTTGTGTGATTACGGCGCTTACCCTTAGTAACACCAAATAGCGACTCAAAAGAACTGACAATACTGCCTGTTGTATTGCCATTATGCATGGCATAGGCCGGGGTTAGCATTGTGCTAGTGACTATTAATCCTAAGCCCAATTTTTTAAGACTACGGGGCCAGCTCATCTGTTCGGTTTTCTCACCAGTTATGCTTCTTATTCTATTATTGATATTCATACCAGCCTCTTTTAGTTCGTGCACTAATATTTAATATGCTTACATAATATTAGTGTGCGAACTATTTTTCAACTAAATGTTGGAAATTTAACTCTTCATAAGCAATAATTAGCGTTTGTAACATCTCGGAGGCGTGTTTTGTCAGTACCTACACTAGATAGCCAGTTATGCTTTGCTCTGTATTCCGCATCGAGCCACCTAACGAGTATTTATCGCCCCTTACTTGACCCTCTGGGTCTCACCTATACCCAATTTATTGTACTTATGGCGTTGTGGGAAGAGGACAATATTTCCATTAGCCAGCTAGCCAAGAAAGCCAGCTTGAGTAAGGCTACGATGACACCTCTACTCAAGCGGCTGGAACAAAAGCAATTGATCCGGCGGCAAGTGCTCACTGAGAACGAGCGTCAAAAGAATATTGTGCTCACGGATGCGGGGCGAGATTTGTCGAAAAAAAGTGCTGAGATAACCGATAAGGTCTTCTGTTCAACAGGTTTGACTGTTGAACAGGCCAAAGAAATTATGTCACTGTGCCGACTTATGCTGAAGCACGGAGATATTCAAAAGGCTTCGTAAACGATGTCTTATAGTTTCTCTAATACTACGGGGTTAAGCGTATGGGAGAAGTTAACCGCGTGGATTTTCCAGCCCTTTGTTGTATTAATCAGTAGCCAGCTTTCTTGTCCCCAGTTTCGCTTTGTGTCGTTCTGGTAGAACACATAGTCGAATACAACGGATGCAACATCGTTGTCTCGGACAATTTCCACATTGTCGAAGGTTTCTCTGAGTGAAGCTGGATTCTTAACGATATCGTCTATGAAGTTTTCTGGAGTGCTGTGAATCACCTTTGGTTGTTGTTCAAATTTTTTGTTTTTCTCGATAAGTTGTTGTCGAGTTTGGTCAGATATTACACCTATCCAGGAAACTTCCTCTTCAACAAAAAGGGACAGAAACTTTTCCTTATCTTTTCCAGCTATCGCCTGCTTAAAGCTAGCGATGATATTCCAGATATCTGCGTTGCGTTCGTGCTTGGTACTGGCATAGCTATAAAGTGAAGTGGTAGTTAAACCAATGATTAAAAAAATTGTGTAGAAAGTTTTCATATGCTTGCTCTCGTCATTGCGTACAGTAAAAATAAGAGAAAGACAAACATGACTAAAATGATAATGTGAAGCTAAGGAAACTTTCTGAAATTTTCTGAAATACGTAGCTAAAGCGCTTTTAACCTATTGAATTTTATGAATATTTCTTCTTTTTCTTTCAGTGCTCTTCGGTTGACCTATGCGCTCTTATTTTTGCCAGCCAAGCGTCTATTCTTGGTTCGAGGGTGGAGAGTTCTCGTTGTTTGATTATGTGCAGCGAGCGCTCTGCGGTATTTTTCGCCATTGCTAAATCATGTTCAGCCAAGGCTAGCTGGGACATTCTGATTAAAATATTGCTTTGCCCATAAGGACATTGCAATACCTTATGATGATCCATCGCGAGGCTGTATTGCTGGCGAGCCTGTGAGTATTCCTTTTTATGAAAGTGCATTTGGCCCTTAATTTCTGCAATCTGGGCGAGTAGCAGCCAGTCCTTTAATTTTGACGCTTCACTTTTCGCTTGCGCTAATATGTCGTTTGTATAATCCACTTTACCCTGTTGGGCATAGTTGATAGCTTGCCATAAGCGCAAGCGGGGAAGTTCATTATCTAATGTTGATAATGTTGCCTTCGCGATAGCTTGGTTTAATAGCTCTTGTGCCTCACTGTACTTTTTTTGCTCGACGAGTAGTCCTGCTAGCAATCGATTAGCGGTTAGATTATCAGCCTCTGTGGCTATTGCTGCCTGCAGCAGAGAAGTAGCTTCTGCCGTTTTATCTTCTTGTATTAGCTCCAAGGCATTTGCCAACATCTCATTGGCAAAAGAAGAGTGATAAGAACTTTGATCTATCTTAGGTGAATGGCTTAATTTATCCGCGATAATTTGGGCTACTTGGTCAACAGCTGCTGAGACATTGTTATCTAGCACGGCACCTCTTTCTACACCATCTTGTCGGTAGAAATTGTAGATAAGCCGATAATCCCTGGTTGATCCCGTCAGTTTCATCTGCACAATAAAGCTTGCCCCCGAAACCTGAAAAATTTGTCCAATTTGTTCTTGGGTATAGTGTTGCATCGGCATGCCTGCGCGTTTCATTACTTCTATCACATAATCCGCTTGTAGCACTCCAAGTGTATCCGAGGAGGATAGGCGCTGTATCAACTGATCCATTGCGCCATAGCGAACCCATTTATGATCTGTATCGCTAAGCTCATTTTGAGCAGGCAGTATGACAAGAGAGCCTGATATAACAGCCTCTGAATTTTCTTGATAAGTCTGATTAAATATAAAGATTGCCGCTACTATAGTCACTAAAAGGCTCGCTAAAAGTGACATATATATAGCGACATTTTTTAACTTCAAAATTGAGTGAAAGCGCTGGTATAGGCTTGGCTGAGGCTCCATAACCTCTGCTAAAGAATGATTATCTTGAATCGCCTCAGTATTACCAGATGGGTGTGGCGAAGATACTTCTTCTATATCTGCAATCCAGGCGTAACCCTTTCTAGGGTAGGTCTTAATTACATCATAGCCGCGGAAAAGCTTTCGTATCTCCTTGATTGACTGAAAAATTACCTGCTCATCTACAAGGACATCATCCCAAATACTGTCTAATATGTGTTCTTTACTAACAACTTCTCCTCTGGCGCGCACTAATAATAGAAGCAACTGAAAGGTTTTCAAACGAATCTTAAGCTCGTTTCCTGCGGGGGATGCCACAGTGTGTGACTGGGGGTGTAGCTTGTGTTGAGCAGTAACGTAATAGATATTCACGTAATATAGAACATTCCAAATAAACAGTAGCAAAGACTAATGTGATAGTAGCGTAAATGGGAAGGGATGTATTGCTGTGGTTGAATGTTTTAATTACTAGTAATAGTTCTTCATTAGCGACTTTAATGGCAATAGATGTCTGTATGCTCGAGCATGATAGTATAGCGATGAGTTTAAAGTGGTTATAATAATTTTAGTGGTTAAACAGCTTTTGGCTATCGAGCCTTTAATCATATTAAAACTGGTATCGAAGTTAACTTGGTAGGCTAAATAACAGGTTAAATTATATGACATACGATGAATACAATAACTTCTGCCAATCTCTGCCTTCGACTACCCATGTTGTTCAGTGGGGAGGTGCCCATGTCTGGAAAGTGGGGGGGAAGGTATTTGCCATTGGGGGGTGGGAAGAAGAGGGTAAGCCCGCCGTTACTTTTAAAGTTTCTGATCTGAATTTTGATGTTTTAAAAGATGAAGAAGGTTTTAGACCTGCGCCTTATCTGGCATCGCGTGGGATGAAGTGGATACAACAACAGGACACCTCTGCGGATAAAGATGAAAATCTAAAATATTATATTAAAGAATCTCATCGCATCGTTGCATCAGGCTTAAGTAAAAAAAAGCAAAGAGAACTCGGTTTAATGTAATACTATTTGAAAAATGTGAAAATGTTAGAAAACGGATTCGAACTTATAGAAAACTTTATTTCCAGTATGGAAATTGAAGAGTTGTTAGAAGAGATAACACCTTTAGTATCGATGGGGGTGTCTGGTAGTATTAGGAATATCGAGAAGAAATCAAAAAAGATTTATGAATACTCTCGATCCAACAAAGTAATAGATAGTATATCTCAATATCTACCTGGTCATCCGAGACTTACTCGGGCAATATTTTTTAATAAAACAGCAGATAAGAATTGGTTGGTGACTTGGCACCAAGACAAAACGGTTGCTGTTTCAGAAAAATTCAATGTCCCAGGCTGGGGCCCTTGGAGTACTAAGGATGGTGTATTGCATGTTCAGCCCCCTGTAGATGTATTGAATCAAATGGTAACGCTACGTTTGCATTTAGATGACACAAATCTAGAAAATGGTTGCTTAAAAGTACTTCCCAATAGTCATCAACAGGGTATTCTCTCGCAAAGCGCATTGAGCGAGTATGTTTCCAAAAACAAAACATTTAGCTGTATTGCTAATAAAGGCGCTGCACTTATTATGCGGCCTCATTTGATACATTCCTCAGCTAAAGGCAGTAGACCCTCTCAGCGGCGTATCCTGCACTTAGAGTATGGTAGTTATCATTTACCACCGGGAAGTTAACACTAATGCGCTGATGCACTAATGTATAGGAGCCACAATGGATTATATCAAAGTGAATAAAGACGCATGGGATAAAAGAACAGAAATTCATGTTAAATCGCGTTTCTACGATGTTGATGGCTTTTTAGCTGGAAAAAGCTCGCTCCAAGAAATTGAATTAAATGAAGTAGGTTGTGTAAAGGATAAAACACTACTTCACTTGCAGTGCCACTTCGGTCTCGATAGTTTGTCTTGGGCACGCATGGGAGCAGAAGTTACTGGTGTAGACCTTTCGCCTATGGCGATAGAACAGGCAGTTAATATTGCCAAACAAGCAAAGCTAAAAGCACGTTTTATTTGCACCGATCTCTACAGTTTTGGTAGAACGCCAAAAGCATCGAAAGATGTATACGATATAGTTTTTACCTCATATGGTGTTGTTTGTTGGCTACCAGATCTCATCGAATGGGCGGATATCGTGGTTCGTCATTTAAAACCGGGCGGTATGTTTTATATGGCAGAATTTCACCCATTTTATGACCTTGTCTCTGGTTACTCCTACTTTCATAAACCAGAGCCTGATATTGAGGATGCAGGCACATATACAGAAAATGATATAGGTGAAACTTCAACCTTAGCCATGTGGTCTCATCCCATAAGTGATGTGCTTAACGCTTTGACCTCAGCAGGACTGCGGATTACCCAGTTTAACGAATATCCCTATAGTCCGTACAATTGTTTTGACGGGTTAGTTGAGAGAAAAAAAGGCAAATTTTACCTTACCCACAAAAACCAAGACGTTCCTTTAATTTATAGCCTTAAAGGAATTAAACCATAGTAGCCAAATCATAGTAATTAAGCCGAAGTAATTAAGTGCTATAGTCTTCTACCAACCCAAATTAACTAGGAAAGTAGGTTTTTTATGAGTTATGAGCGAATTATGGGAATCAATGTTACGGATGATAATAATTATCAAAATTATAGAAATGCTATGACACCACTGCTACATGCTGTAGGTGGTGATTTTGGCTTTGATTTTAAAGTGTCTGAAGTTTTGAGATCAAAATCAGAAGACAATATTAATAGAGTATTTACTATTGAGTTTCCAAGTGAAAAAGTTATGAATGACTTTTTTTCATCTGAAGAGTATTTAAAAGTGAAAAATTTATACTTTGATGTATCTGTGAAGAGCACAACGGTTATTTCTATGCACCAAAAATAAATAATAATCCCTAGGGCCTATTATCAGGCCTTACTCACTCTAACAAAATACGTACGAAGATAGTATGGCGAGTATTCTATGAAATCGAGATACCATGAAAATGGGTATTTTGTTATCCGTAATTTATTTACCGTAGAAGAAATTAGTATCGTTTCTGAGGTGCTAATTGAATTTCATGAATTATGGATGAAGAGGAATCTGGAGTATTATACAAAAGGTGTCATTAATTCTGCATATATCACTGGTACTGAATACCTCGATCAAGCAAAGAGAAATCTCCTTTTTCAGTTTATTGGCTCATCAAAGCTAATGACTGTGGTTTCAAATATATTGCCTCAAAGGCATGCTGCGTTTATGAATACGCAGTTATTCTTTGACCCTATGGATAAAGAGCAGAAGAATTATTGGCATCGAGACCCTCAATATAACCTTTCCCTTGATCAACAGAAAGAGGCGCTAAATGGTCCTGAAGTTATCCACTTTCGTATCCCTTTGGTCGATGAACCAGGAATTGAACTAGTACCAAAGAGTCATAAAAATTGGGATTCTGAAGAAGAACTTGATGTTCGCTTACAAAGAAATAATCGGAAAAACTGTGAAGATCTATCTACTGGATACATAGTCGAGCTTAATGCAGGAGACCTGCTTGTGTTTTCAGCTAATATTATTCATCGAGGTTTATATGGCATGGATCGTTTATCATTGGATATACTGTTTTGTGAACCAGAGCGAAGTTTGAGTCAGTTTATTAATGAAGACTGTTTACCCAGTAGAGATTTTCTAGAAAATATTGAAAATCCTTCAGCATTTATGAATACTTTAAAATTAAAAGCTGAGCGTTAGTAAACCTTGGATAAAAGAGATTAATCTAATTATAAACACCCACACACAAGTAGAGAGCACTAGAATGACTGGTATTGATATTGGAATAGAAGCGGAAGATCGAGAAAAAATCGCCGAGGGCTTAAAAAGGTTATTGGCTGATTCTTACACCCTATACCTACAGACACATAACTTCCATTGGAATGTGAGCGGCCCGCAGTTTAGAGAGTTACACCTGATGTTCGAAGAGCACTATACCGAGTTAGCGGTTGCTGTAGATGATATTGCTGAGCGTATTCGAACGTTAGATTTCGCCGCCCCAGGAACATATAAAGAGTTTTCTAAACTGAGCTCTATTGAAGAGGTAGAGGGCGTGCCTAGCTCGGAAGAAATGGTTGATTTGCTAACAAAAGGACACGAGCAAGTTGTAAGAACTTCTCGACAGGTATTGAAACTTGCGCAATCTGCAGATGATGAGTCTACCGCTGCTTTAGTTTCAGATCGTATGCGTATTCATGAAAAGACATCATGGATGCTTCGCGCAACAAGAAAATAATATCTGTATCCTCTTAAATGTTGTGAATAAACATTAAGAGGATAAATCAAAGATCGAATTTTTTATCATTATTCACCCAGTTAAAATCGAGTTGTTCAATTTCCTATATGATAATGATGGTAAAAGTTGCACAATAGCAAATATACTGAAAGAAAATGAAAAATAAGGGGCAATATGTTTCAAGGGAAATGCCATTGTGGCAACATTAAATTAATTATACCAACCCTAACAGAGACTGGTACGTGTTGTAATTGCTCTATTTGTGCAAGGTATGCAACAATCTGGGGGTATTTTAAAGCTTCACAGGTAAAAATAGTGACTAGTGAAGACTTTATATCATCTTATTCCTATGGGGAAAAAAATATTAATTTTAATCGTTGTAGTCAATGTGGCTGTGTCACCCATTACACACTAGCAGATGCTAGCCCCGATTCAAAGCTGGCCATTAACTATCGTATGTTTGATAGTTCTATCCTTAAAAAAATTACCTTAAGAACCTTTGACGGTGCTAACACATGGAAATATTTGGATTAAATTTTTAACTACATATGGCGATAATTAAACTTAAACAACCACAAGAATTATCCCGCTTACGCCGTTTGGCCCTAGCCTCCCAAGGTTTGTTGCAAGCTCAAGCATATGGACGTGGCTTAATCGGCGCAAAAAAAGCCATTAATCATATAGGCTATGTTCAAATCGATACTATTTCTGTTGTCGAGCGGGCACATCATCATGTGTTTTATTCAAGAGTTCCTAACTTCAAGCCAGCAATGGTTGATCAAATGTTGGCAGATAAAAGCATTTTTGAATACTGGTCTCATGCTGCCGCTTTTT
The DNA here is from genome assembly GCF_002157225.2 of Agarilytica rhodophyticola. NCBI lineage: Bacteria > Pseudomonadati > Pseudomonadota > Gammaproteobacteria > Cellvibrionales > Cellvibrionaceae > Agarilytica > Agarilytica rhodophyticola. Next base: position 6,137,960 of record NZ_CP020038.1, on the reverse strand, counting down.
TACCAATTGGGGACTTTCGCTTTTCGCTACCATATAAGCATGCAATTAAAAGTGGACAAACTCACTGGTATAAAAATCATGATAAAAAATTGATGGGGGAACTGCTAACACGCATACGCATAGATGGCCCATTACGCTCGCGTGATATAGAATCCAACACAGATAAACTTGCAGGGTGGTGGGACTGGAAACCTGCAAAAAAAGCGCTTGAGCAAATGTACATGGAAGGTGATCTCATGGTCAGCAAGCGCGAAGGATTTCAGAAAACCTATGATTTAACCGAGAGAGTATTGCCTGTTCACATCGATACCACAATGCCTAGCACCGAAGAGTTTGCAGCGCATCTTATTGAACAACAATTACGTTGTCACGGTTTTGCTTCACTTAAAGGCTTAACGTATTTACGCAAAAATACTGAACTACGTAAAGCAATGAAAACTTTAGTCATGTTACGTTTAGGCGAAGGTACTTTAGATCAAATAGAACTGAGCAATGGTGAAAGGTTTGTATTAGAACCTGGTGCTTTTGAACTACCGCTACCACGTCTAAATAAGCGTTTACTAATTTTATCTCCCTTTGACAATAGTGTAATTCAACGTGATCGCTTGAAGGCGATATTTAAGTATGATTATCAAATAGAGTGCTATGTTCCAGAAGCCAAGCGGCAATTTGGCTACTTCTGCCTACCACTACTTTATGGTGATCAGTTTATTGGTCGAATGGATTGTAAAGCACATAGAAAGACTAGACATTTAGAAATTAAGGCTCTGCATTTAGACGGCCATAATTGCGATGAAGATTTGATCATTGAGGCATTTATTAAAGCGATAAAAAAATTTTGTCAATTTCAAGGCTGCGATAGTGTATCCCTAATAAATTCTTACCCGAGAAAACAAACTCTGGGTTTACGCCGCGCACTTCAATCTTTAGGATAACCTTAACTAGTGTAGACAGGCTTTAGTATTAATAAGCCCCAACATAAAAGTGAATACAATAAGTATGAAAAAGTGGATAATATCTTTATCGATCTCTTTCGTCATAACCACCGCCGGTCTTATCTATTTTGTTTCTTTTGTCGTTCAAGACCAATGTTTGGCCGCCGGTGGCCGCTGGCTAGGAACATTTGAGGGTTGCCAAGGTGGCAACGGCTATTCTACTGACTATTTAAGCTCACCCTTGGCTATCGGCATTTATCTTGCCATTGTTGTGGCAATCGCGAGTGCATTTGTTCAATTTTATTCAATCGCCGCAAAGCTATTTAAACTTTCTTAAAGAGGTGACAATGACACCTGCAATTAATGTCGTAAAAAAGAACAATATTCACTATACACTACATGAATATACTCATGAGGCCTCAAATACGTCCTACGGTAGTGAAGCGGCAGAAAAGTTAGATGTACCTGAAGAGCGAGTATTCAAGACTCTTGTTGTTTATTTGGAAAATAAAGATCTAGCCGTAGCAATTATTCCTGTTTCATACCTACTAAGTATGAAAGCTATTGCCAAGGCTTTGGGTGCCAAAAAAGCGGTGATGGCTACTCCGGCCGATGTGGAACGGGCAACTGGTTATGTTCTTGGTGGCGTCAGCCCTCTTGGACAGAAAAAACGGCTAAAAACAATAATTGATATTTCTGCTCAAAGTCATACCACAATATATGTTAGCGCTGGCCGTAGAGGCTTAGAGATTGAACTTAAACCTGAAGATCTAAAGACGCTGGTCAATGGAAAATTTGCTGAACTATGTCAGTAAATGCATTGCCTAGAAAGCTGTTTCTCAACTTGAGAATGTTGATAAGACAAGGCAAAAATAACCGAAAAAGCGCAATTTACATAAAGTAATTGAACATTTTGAAGTAATTTTTAATGTTTTATTAGCAAGAGCAGTAGTTGTAAAACGGCTTCTAAGATCTTGCTCGGATTTAACCAATAATGATCTTTTCCTGCCTCAATACTTGCATTCCTGCTAAAGTGCATAAAAAAGCACAGGCGATAGACACTAAACTAGTGATACTGATATGCAGTAGGGATGCCCCATCTCCGCCAATAATATCAACGAATAATGCTGTGGGTCCGAGTAGCGGTACAAACATTTGCCAGGTTTCAGCACTGCCAGCATTAAATGTTAAATAGAGCCCTGGAGCCATTGGTAGCATAATAATTAAGCTATTATAAGACTGCGCATCTTTAAATGAACGTGCAAAAAATGATACTAGTAACTGTAGTGACACAGCAAAGAAAATAACCGGAATCAAAATTAGTAGAATGATAAAAAATTTGTCCGCTCCCATAGTTAAACGCAAACCTAGTTCAGCCATAGGAGAAAGCTGAATGCTAATAAATTGTAGAGCGATACCGATGGCAGTAACTGCAAAAGTCACAATTGCAGCGGCAATCCATTTACCCAAGAAAACATTAATATGAGATACCGGGTTAATTAATAGTGGCTCTAATGATCGCCGTTCTCTTTCGCCGCTAGCCATATCTGAAATCATTCCAATGCCAGATGCAAAGGCAATCATCAAAATAAACATAGGCAAGCCTGCGAGTATTTTCGACGCTAAACGTTGATCGCTGGTGACATTAATATCGTGAATAGTGACTGGATGAGCGATGCCAGGGCTGACATTACGAGTAAGCAACCTCAGAGCACCTGTATGTTGTGACCAACGGTTAACTAAATATCGAATACGTGCGACTTTAGCTTGAGTATTTGTACGAGAATGATCTGACAACAAGTTGATTTTAGCCGAGCGCTGCTGGCGAAAGTCGTCGACAAAGCTATCTGAAACTACGAGCACCATGTCGAACTTTTGTTGCCTAATTGCTTGCTCAGGATCTTGTGGTGCTTCGACAATCTTGACCCCCGCTTCTTTGAATACATCGATAAGGGGCAAAATATGTTCCTTACCGTGAACAGGGAGAGTAATTTCGCTTCTGTCACTTTGCATGGAAACCAGGAAATGTGTCGAGCCAAAGGAGACAACGGCTAAGATTAATGGCAGTAGAAATGCAGTCGCCATGGATTTACTATCTCTTAGAGCATCGAGAATTTCTTTTTTAACAATGATAAAACTTTGATTCATTCGCTTAACTCTTGTGTGTTTACATTTTTTGCCATGTCTTTATATTCGTAAGCAAAATGCACAAAAGCATCTTCAAGATTAGTAGTCGATGCATTATGGATAATCGTATTAATATCTCCTTCAGCAACGACTCTACCTTGAGCAATAATGCCTACGCGATCACATAAATGAGACACTTCATGCATTAAATGACTGGAAAAAATAACACATTTATTTTTTTCTTTAAGCGTAAGCAGTAACTTACGCACGGCTCTGGTTGTTAATACATCTAAGCCATTAGTTGGCTCGTCGAGTAGTATATAGTCTGGGTCATGAATAATTGCTCGAGCAAGGTTCACCTTCATCCGTTCCCCTTGAGAAAAGCCGGCAGTTTTGCGATCAATGATATTTTCCATGCTGAGCAACTCTGTCAGTTCAGCGATAGCGCTTGTAATTGCTGGTGATGGCATACCATGGAGTTCTCCAAAGTAGCGAATATTTTCGCGGGCGGTCAGGCGCTTATACAGACTTCCTCCATCAGGTAAAACACCGATTTTTTTTTGTACAGCAAGAGTATGATGCCTTACATCTAAATTATCGATGGATATTGAACCTGCCGTCGGTGTGAAAATACCATAAAGCATACGCAGGGTTGTAGTTTTACCCGCACCATTGGGGCCCAGTAAGCCGAAAATTTCTCCACGCTCAGCATTCATATTTACCTTATCAACGGCGACAACTTCACCAAAGGTTTTTCTTAAATCCTTAACAACTATCATAATGCTGGCTCAAGATTGTGTGAAATTAAACTGGGTCCTGCCCCATCAATAAAAAATCGCGGTGAGGTAATATTGTTGGCGCATTTGCTATCAATATCTTTGACCGCCATTGGATTTTTAACAAAATTGGAAATAACGTCGGGCATACAACCAAGGCTAGAAATAATGTGATGTCCACCAGGTGCGACAATGTGTTTGTAATGGCTTAAAAATGGCTCAAGGGTTTGGGCCCAGCGTGGCGGCGTTGCCGGATCGTAATTACCCGAGAGCATTAATGTTGGTACATCGAGTTTTTCCTGTTCGAAATAACTGCTAGCAACATTGCCTTTGGGAAAATAGGCACAGCTTTTTGCGATATCATCTGGTGGTGGCATAAAAAGCGTTCGATCGTACGTTTCTTGTGTACTCTGCTGGCGTAGACTTAATTGATAATCTTCTGTACATAGCACGGCCAGCTGCATGCCTTCACTAACACCATTTGAAATGTTTTCGAACGCTAAAGCATAGATACTGTAGAGCGTAGAAAAGTCTCCTTGCGTTGCCTTGTAAAGCGCCAGAGGTAAGACAGCGATAACTTCACGACTATATAAAGTCATTCTTGCCCAACCAGAAACAACTTCGTGATCGATAAACACTTGGTGTATCTTTTCTGTTCTCGGATGCTTTAAAAGTACAGTTTGTGATTCTTTAGTTAACCTGTTCAATAGCTTTAACCACGAGCTGCGTAAATTTGGGAAAGATTTTTCACACTCCCTATCGGCACTACAGGAATCGAAAACTTTTGCTAGTGAAGCACTGGAGTCCTGCTGAGCGTGAAAAGGAAGCATGATATGAACCGGAGCCACGCCATCTAAAATAATACCGGCACTGGTTTCTGGAAACTCTCGAGCATAAGAAAGAGCGACACGGGAACCATAAGACCCGCCCCAAAGAATAATCTTTGTATAACCTAAAACTTGCCTAATATTATCAAGATCGAAAATGGCTTGAGGTGTGGAATACTGAGCTAAATCCGCTTTATAACCTGCAATACAAGTTTGAAGAGCTTCGAGCGATTTCGCTTCCACTTCACTGGGAGGTAACGCAGCATACGCGAATGTATCAAAGTCACAGTTGAGAGGGTTGGATTTTCCCGTACCTCTTTGATCTACAAAGATAAAGTCGTGCTCAATCAATAAATTGGCGAACTGCTGTCGAAACGAAGTTGCCAAGTCGGTGGAAGCTTGGCCTGGCCCTCCTGCAATGAAAAATATGGGGGGCTTGTCTGTTTCTCTAATGGCCGGGATGCGCATAAGATACACATCTATCTTATCTGAACGTATATCTTGAGGGTCTTCTGCTAGGGCTATTGAACCGCACTCGGCGCCATAAACACTTTTCTTACCGGAGGTTTCCGTGCACCCCGATGGGGTCAATGTGGCAGCAAAGCTAAAACTGCTGAAGCAGAAAAAAAGAGAAATGCAAAGTTGCCAAAAACTTAATCGGGTCACGTTTTGTGCTTCCTCATCATGAGTATATCTAGGTCGTGGCGTACATTAGCTTAGGCATGTTTTTGCCGTCAACATATCAACGTTAGGAATCATTTGTTCTGTGTCTTGTTTGCCAAAGCTAATTATCTATACATATATACACTATTTACATGGATGTTTTTATATTTATAGATACATATTGCATTTGTCTGCTAAAAACACAGCTACTAAATGCCTATATAATGGTAGTGTTGTTTTATACCTAGCTAGAATGGTGCATGAGAAGATTGTCAATCTGAAGATTTTGTAAAAAAGGCAATTTTTTAAGGGTGTCCTGGCGCTAGCCTAGTGTAATGTCTGCTATAGTTCGAGGTTAAAAAGTTCGCAGCTGTAAATGAAGTTCAGAAATAAGTTTAATTGAATAATATATGAGCAATTATAATTCGGAAGATATTGAAGTCTTAACAGGGCTTGATCCGGTTAAAAAACGTCCGGGGATGTACACGGAAACCACTCGTCCCAACCACTTGGCCCAGGAAGTTATCGATAACAGTGTGGATGAAGCACTCGCGGGCTTTGCCAAGAAGATCGAAGTTATCTTGCATAAAGATCAGTCTATTACTGTAGCTGATGATGGTCGCGGTATGCCGGTAGATGTTCATCCTGAGCAAGGTAAGTCTGGCGTTGAAGTGATACTTTCAACCCTTCATGCCGGAGGTAAGTTCTCCAATAAGAACTACCAGTTCTCTGGCGGTTTGCACGGTGTTGGTATCTCGGTTGTCAATGCATTGTCTAAAATGTTGGAAGTGACAATCAAGCGTGATGGCAAGGTATACCGTATTGGCTTTAAAGATGGCGAAAAATTTTCTGAACTGGAAGTGGTCGATACTTGTGGTAAACGTAACACGGGTACCGCTGTTCGTTTTCTACCGGATCCAAAATATTTCGACTCATCAAAATTCTCCGTTCCCCGCATGCGCCATGTATTGCGCGCCAAGGCTGTACTATGCCCAGGCTTGGAAGTTGTGTTCACCGATGCCCAAACAGGCGATGTTGATAAGTGGTATTACGAAGATGGTTTAAAAGACTATCTTGTTGCCGCCACCCAAGGTTGGGAAACTCTCCCTAGTGAGCCCTTCATTGGTACGTTTACCGGCTCAACCGAAGCTGCCGACTGGGCGGTGCAATGGCTACCTGAAGGTGGTGAAGTAGTACAAGAAAGCTATGTTAACCTTATTCCTACAGCCCAAGGTGGTACACATGTCAATGGTTTGCGTACGGGGCTATTAGATGCCATGCGTGAATACTGTGAAATTCGTAATTTGGTGCCGAGGGGAGTGAAGCTCGCCCCTGACGATATCTGGGCTAATTGCTGTTTCGTATTATCATCCAAACTGGAAGACCCTCAGTTTTCCGGCCAAACCAAAGAACGTTTATCGTCGCGAGAAGCAGCAGCCTTTGTTTCCGGTGTTGCCAAAGACGCCTTCAGCTTATGGCTAAACCAACATACAGAAGAAGGAGACAAGCTCGCAGACTTCTGTATTAGCAACGCACAAAAGCGTGTACGTTCATCGAAGAAAATTGCTCGTAAAAAAGTTACCCAAGGTCCTGCATTACCGGGCAAACTTGCCGACTGTTCCTCCGGTGATCCAGCCATGGGGGAATTATTCCTGGTGGAAGGTGACTCGGCGGGTGGTTCTGCCAAGCAAGCACGTGATAGAGAATACCAAGCCATCATGCCTTTGCGAGGAAAAATCCTTAACACCTGGGAAGTGGATAGCGCCGAGGTATTAGGCTCCCAAGAAGTGCACGATATTTCCGTCGCCCTCGGTATTGACCCAGGCTCAGACGACTTAGAAAAACTGCGCTACCATAAAATTTGTATCCTAGCCGATGCGGATTCCGACGGTGCACACATCGCAACATTATTATGCGCACTGTTTGTACGTCACTTTCCAGCATTGGTAAAAGCCGGCCATGTCTTCGTCGCCATGCCCCCCCTATACCGTATCGACGTTGGCCAAGAAGTTTACTACGCCCTCGATGACAGCGAAAAACAAGGGGTTCTCGACCGCATCGAAGCCGAAAAGAAAAAAGGTAAAGTCAACGTCCAACGCTTTAAAGGCCTTGGCGAAATGAACCCCCTACAGCTGCGCGAAACTACCATGGCTTCAGATACAAGAAGGTTGGTACAACTCACCGTTGAGTCCGGCGATGACACTTTCACTTTGTTAGACATGCTACTTGCTAAAAAACGCTCCAGCGATCGTAAGGGGTGGTTGGAAGATAAGGGCGATTTGGCGAATGTGGATTGATGTGTAAATAGCAGTAAAAGTTTTTAAATTTTTACTGCTTTAATTTATAAGTGGTGAGCTACTACTGAAGGAAAACTGACAAATTTTATTAAAGAAGAGTTGTAGGGCTTACAGTAACAAAATGTACTTGGTTATCATCTAACGCACGGTGTCATTACGATTATCTACTGCGATATCACGCTTTTAATTAGGTTTTACTACAGGGCTCTCATTTTATATCTAGGTATAAATAGGAGTTTAAATTGGGAAGTATATTGATAGAAGAACTTTATGAATTGGTTCTTGAATATATTGAAAAATTTGGCCGATTTGAATCAGAAGATGTCAGACAAGTGTTCGAAAGCTTCTTTGAGTCTTACAAAATTGAAGGGCAGTTAAAACGCATGATGATTACTCCCGAGGAAGCTGCTCGAGCTCTATTTACTGAAATTCATATAAAACTTATTAACAAGAAAATAGAGAAAGATGTTGTTGAGAATAAAATCAAAATAATAGAAGGTTATAAAAAGCGAGCTTCGGATATTTTTGGCGGTGGAAACTGATATGGAATTATGCAATATCTATAATGGTTCCTGGAGCTACTTGAAAGTACGAATCTAAAACTATGAGAGGATAGAGAAATTCAAAAGTAGTTCCTCTCTCTATTGTTTAAATCTTTAAGTGATAAATTACTATTTATGGTAAGGCTAGCCTCTATCCTATAGTGGAATGATAAAATCCCAGACGAAATTTTAGAATTGGGAGGGAGAATCGGCTCTATACTTTTTTCTATACCTGAGAATTTAATATCAGCTCTTAGTTACTTTTCTTTGGAGAAAAATAGTGTTTGATAAACTTAGTTACAGTGGAATAAAGTATCGAATAGAGCCGGCATTAGGTCGGACATTAACAATTGAAGAAAGAGGATGTAACTCAAAAGCTATTCGGCTCAATGAAAATGCATTAAAGGAAGCTCGTTTGTTGGGTACGAAGTCACCTATGCATGCTTACAATTATATATCGTATGTTATTCATCCTGAATTGAGAGCATATTCTCAGGAAATCGCGATGGATGTTGTCTATGGTGGAAAAGATACTATCGGAAACAATATCTATGAAATGGCGGGCATTAAAATTGAATAAAGCGATGGTGTTATAAATGTATGGCGGTAGTATTGGGAAATAGTTTTTAAAGTGCTTTTTTAACTTTAATAAAAATGAAAAAGACTAAAATAAAATCTACCAAGCAATTGATCGAAGTCTTAACAGTATTAAACCAACATACCTATACAATTTCAGTTTGGTCTGAACTCTTTAAGCAGAAAATCGAGGTCAATTTGTATGCTAAGACCGGGGATATGTCACTTGACATTACGGATTACTCCCTTGATTGCTTTAATATGATCTTTGATCTTGATAAAGATGAGAATTTGCTAGACGATATAAAAAGTGCTATTTGGAGCCAATTTAACGCCGTGGTTGCTGCGACGAGTTATAACCAAGTTCCGGAAAAACTACGTAGGGAATGTGATGGAGATGAAGAGCAAGCAAATCGCAAATATTTCGGCGTTCAATCACTTGATGATGCATTTGCTTCTTCCACACTAGACTACATATATATAGAAGCTGAAAACTACTTCTTACCTAAAATATACTTAGCTATCGTTTTTCAAATCCCTTGGGAAGATGAGCATGGCATAAGTTTCCATATAGAGAATGGAAAAATAGCGAATATTGAGTAGCTGTGGAAAATGTAACCAAGGACTTTGATTGGAGATCAAGACTGTGTCTTTAGGAACTGCAAAGGATTTAGTTTCTAGGAGAACACTTATGAGTAGGTTTAGTAGATTGTCGCATGATGTGTTGTACTGTAAGCGCTATATCTACAATTGAATATGTTGAAAATTTTCGTTATAGCAAGGGCTTAGTGGATTAGTTAATATAACAATGTTGTAGCGTATGTATAGACACCCGGAAGATTCTAAACTTAAAACGTGTAGTGCAACTTTCGGGTTGGCGCGTAAGACTTAAGGTTTGCGAGGATTGAAACGTCTGTTTGAAGTTTTTATAAGCTTATGCTGAAATCGACAGGTGTGTGTCATTAAAAGCATAAGTTTATAAAAACGTAGTATGGTCAGTAGTATTCAATAATGGCGAGTATTCGAGGTGGTTTTGTTCCATCGGACTGAGGATAATGGAACCATCCCCTCTAAAATTATCATAGAACGCTCATGCTTCTTCGGTTTTAGGCAGTAATAGGTCCTCCAGAAAAAAGGCTGCAAGTTCTGCTCGTCCTTCAAGTTTGGCTTTATTGTATATTTGGCTAGCTTGGTGGCGAACGGTTTTTTCTGTCGTAGAACGCATTTTGGATATTTCTCGCGTACTAACGCCTTTAATTAATAATATTGCGACCTCTTTTTCGGCATTCGACAAGCCCCATTCATTGAATTGTTCGTCGATTTTGACGCCAAGCCCCTCAAGAAGCTTCGCTGCTTTATTTTTCCAGCGAATCAAATCGGTATTGGATTTGCGCACAACATCCTCTAAAAACTTATTGCGCGCACGAGTCGCCCTTGGACGATGGAAAAGAATATAGGCCAAAATTACAAAGAGAAAGATATTGATCGCACTGTCTAACATAAGATCGTACCACGTGGCTCCCTCCATGAAATCGAAGTAGTAATCAGCAATGGCGCTGATAAATACAATCGTAATTGAAAGCTGAATACAAAACTTTTCGATATCATTTATTTTCATTAACACACTCCAATATCAATTTGAAATCCCTCTATTATTTTATCCTTTTCTACCTGACGAGCATCGGACATCCGTCCTATTGGCTACTTAAAGACCAAAAATAGGCATATGCCTGATGCAGTACCAACAAAAATCATATGTTCTAGTGAGAATTCACTAATCTAAATCGAGAACACTATATATACAAAATTTTGTTGTTTAATATTATTCGCCATTTTTTTTTGTGTCTCATCACGTGTCGACACTTCCGACCCTCTCGAGTTGAACCCTGAAAGCCCTTGGTACTTAGCTGAATTTGACGCTGGCTAGTATTCCGATATCGGTATCGGGCTAGAGTACGAGCCGACTTATGCTGGATCTGACGAATATAGCACTGAAGCAGATGCATTCGCGCGCACCTTCTACAGAAACACCAAGGGTCAGAGATTCTACTTATCACTTGGTGAAATTGGTATCTTACAGCCCTTGCCTAATGATATGCAGTTTCAAGCGTTCATAGAGTATGAAGAAGGGAGAGAAGTGTCAGAAGATGACACATTGCAAGGCTTAAACGAGGTAGATTCTACATTTGAAGGGCAATTCATTCTTGCCAAACGTTTTCACAACGTAAGTGTTTTTGGTGTATTGCAGCCAGATTTAACCGGTGATGCGAATAAAGGCCTTGTATGGTTTATAGGCGCTACTTTCGATCATTTATTGGCGCCGAATTGGCGCATGAACTCTCGAGTCGATGTGAGTGGTGGGAATCGTGAATATATGCAAACAGAATTCGGCATCACAAAAGAGGAAACGATGCGAACCAACTTTGACGCATACACCCCTGACGCGGGCCTAAAATCGACTACAGTCAGTATCACCTCAGAATTTTACTTCACAAAACAACTAAGTTTACTTGGCACAATTGAACTAGAACATTACTTTTCAGAAGCTGCCGATAGCCCCCTCATCCGTGATGAAGGCAGTAAGTCAACGGTCGAAGCGGGTGTATTACTCCGATACCAATTTTAGATTTGCTCGCTGACTCCTTTTAAGATCGCGCTATTTAAAATAACGACAATTATTAAACCGCGAGGCCTGTAAACTGTAACGCTTTATTTCAGGCCTTATTAATTTCAAATGTGTTTATTTCCAATAAGCAAATCAATAGATCAGCAAAGGGACTTGTACATTGAAATCATCCAACGGAGTGAAAGGCTTGCTTGGTTAAGTTAATCCAACGCACTAGGACAGGTATATCCATCAATAGTTTAGTCTTCGTCAAAAAAAATCATGCTACATATGTACTAAGCAGGTATGTTTAAACATTTGCCCAATTCATCAACGTTTTAGTTCTTTTTACATTTCACATTCCTTAATGTAGATGAGTAACTAAACATGTTCAAAAAAATTAAATTCCTTTGTTTCTGTATAGCCTGTAACCTTTTGACGGGCTGTGGTGGAAGCAATGACAATAATAATGACGACCCTGACAACTCCGCTTTTCCAATTATAGAAAAACTAGAACTCGACTTCACACTATCACTGTCTGATCTCGGTGTAACACCTCAAACCTTAAGTGGTGTCACTTTTAACACTGAACGTGGTGTATTCACGATTTTAGATAACGAAGCCACAATATTTTATTTACAACCGGATGGCTCACTAGATTCGTCGACTAAGATTCAGGGACTCGAAGGAAGCACATTAACCGGCATCGAACACATTGAAAATGATGTGTACTTGCTGAGTGATCTTGCGGGCGTTGTTTACCGTTACGACGCCTCCGATAGTAGTTTGAAGATCGAAGCCGATCTATCTGGCGATATTAGTAGTTTGAAGGCCGTGGCGTACGACAGCCAAAATCTCGAAGTGGTTCTGATAAGTGACGCTCCAACAAAAAAATTATTTCGAGTGAGTCAAAATCAGACTGTTACCCAAATACCTTTAGAATCAAGATTCGAAAATTACTCGATTGACGGTTTACAAGTTGGTGAAAATGGTATTTATATTGCCTCTAAAGGTTTCTCTGGTCCATCGGCTGAAGAAGAAAATGCGGTCATTATTTTAACAGATGAATCGGGGCGTTTTGAGAGTGCGTTGAGCCTCGATAATTCGGATATTTCAGGGCTGGCTATTTTGGATGAAGAGGGACATGGCTTCATTAGTGTTAATGGCGACACACAGGCCAGTATTACACTGTATGAGCCAACACCAGAGGCCAGCACGCCAGAGTTTACGCCCCTATCCGGTGTTGATTCACTAGAACTAGACTTTGATCAGCCTTCAGGTATCGATTTTAATCTAGATAATCAAGCATTTTATTATATAACGGATTTCGGCGAAGTAAGAACTGGTGACGAACTAGGCAACAACGAATTATTATTCGAATTAGAAAACCAACAAGGCAGTTACGAGTCAATAAAAGCCCATGTTAAAAACCAAGAATTAACAATATTCTTATTAAACTCAGATGAAAGTGATGATAACAGTCGTATTCTGACCTTTAATTCAACAGGCGAACTTCAAAATACGCAACTAATTGACAAAGTTGATGAAAGTCATGTTTTCGAATCTCTAGAGTATAACGCTGGCACACAAACTTTATATTCACTTAATTTTAACGAGGGTTCTCCTAAGTTTTTATATGAATTCACAGAAACAGGAATAACCACAAATCCACTTGGAGAAATGTATGATGATTATGCTATCACAGGGATGGCGATGTCTGAAGATGCTAACACTTTGTATTTTGTTACCAAAGAGTATGTCGAAGGTGATACGATGTTTGCTGGAGTATTAGTTGTTTTCGATCTGACACAGTCACTAGAGATAGCTCGCTTCTCCATTACAGATCCTTCTGACCCGATGGTCGGTCTGACTGCCCCTTCAGGTATTGCACTCGATCAAAACAACAACTTGATCTTTATTACGACTGATATGGACGACGCTACACTTAATATCTATCAGACTCCCTAAGGTAAGAATGGGTACATCGCTACGACGAACGCTCGTAGCGATGTAGTTAATTTGTTCGATGACAACTTGCTCTCTTGTAAACGGAAGTTTTTATCTAAAATCGACCTTGAGATTAAGGAAACCGAAATTTATAGGAAAAGCGGATTTATATCTTGCTAGTGCAGAAAACTTTCGTCATAGCCAGGGCTTAGTGGATTAGTTAATATAACAATGTTGTAGCGTATGTATAAATACTCGGAAAGCTCTAAACTTAAAAAGTGTATGGGTAGAATGTGATTTTTCCGGGGCCAAAACCCAGTCTTTATGTCCGTCGGTGAATAGCAATGCTAATATTTTTAATCATATTAATGCCAATAGTTTTACTCATTATTTCTATAATACTAGCACTTAAACTAAGTTATGTCGGTGTGTTTATTGCAACATTTTTCGATACTATATATTTATGTTTTATTTTAGCTGTACTGTCGAGCATGGGGCATCCTAACGCGAAAATAATAAAAATAAATTGGAGTAATCATCTTACTACAATTATTGGGTTTTCTGCAGCATGTATCATGGTTTTATCTTTAATCGCTTTTTTAAAAAATAAAGGCATTACGTAAAGTGCACCAGATTTTTGATAAAAAATATCTCGTGACTTTAAACCTCATAACTTTAATTAGGTGACTGAAAAATCGAAAAGGAAAAAGCTATATCCTGCGGTGAAACAGCAACACAAATGGCAAAAGAGTTTATGTTTTTCCTATGAAGGATATTGTGATTCTAGATATAGAGGCCTGTGGCCTGTATTTTTATTCCTATCCAATCGAAATAGCAGTATAAAAATCAGGTGAACTGTGTTCTTGGCTTATAAAACCAGAACAAAAATGGACTTATTTATGTGCGACAACTGAAAGCCTCCGTGGCATTACTCGAAATTAGTTGGTACACGAAGGGCTACTGGTGAATAAAGTGGTGTCTCAGCTTAATGGGTTTATGGAAGACTTTGAAGGTAGCTTATATAGCGATGAAGATTGATGGGATACCGATTGGATAGATACCTTGTATTTCGTGGTCAAACAATCCTGCCATTTCCATATCGCCTCTATTTATGATTTGTTAGGTAGTATTTTATGTTTTGCTATATAGTACCCTAAATAGTAGTGCTTTCATCACTCTATTTTACAATTACAAAGCCGAACTAGCCACACTAGGCCGATTCAGGCATCATCGTACACAGAGTGATGTTAAAATGATCGCAGAGGCGTTTAAACTGGCTATCACAGCTTGAAACTCATATAAATGCAAAGTCTAGCTAAATATTTCATAACTTTATGCTTAATTCTACATAAAGTTAAAAATTATTGCGTTAAGTTTAAACAAAATGTGCTTGCTTGAATAAAACCTGTTAAGGCTAGATTACTTTGGCTTTTTAATAGTTAGGGATTCACGTTTTTCTATGTCACTTTTTTGTAAATCAGGCTTCATAATTTTTTTCAATAGGCGTATCCTGCATAAATATAATTATCTGTTTGTAAATTAATGTATGCAAATTAAGATTACTCCCAATGAGATTCAAAAAAATAATTAATTAATTAAACGCCTTAAAAGAATAAATACCAGATATCTATGGATGCCAGTATGTTTAACTTAGTTTACGGTCGTGAAGGCCGCCCCATTAGAGTTATTAAAGACGATAACTATGAACAGTGGTTAGCGGAGCAGTCAGTATTTATTCGCAATTGGCTGGTACATTCTGGTTTTGAAGGTAAGGGCTATTGCCTTATTCCCAAGCAGGACGGACATTTGGATCAGGTCGTCGTAGTTGTCACCGATGATCACTCTGTATGGCAGTTGTCGGATTTGGCAAAGGCGTTACCTGAAGCATCCTATTATCTCGAAGGAAGTTCTGAGCAGCTAGCGGCAGCGGCGCTAGGTTGGATACTGGGTCAGTATCAGTTTACAGAATATAAGGATGGGGTAAAGCACGCCACTTTGTGTGTTAATGACGAAACTGTGGTTAACAATGTAACTGCCC
The DNA here is from genome assembly GCF_002157225.2 of Agarilytica rhodophyticola. Lineage (NCBI taxonomy): Bacteria > Pseudomonadati > Pseudomonadota > Gammaproteobacteria > Cellvibrionales > Cellvibrionaceae > Agarilytica > Agarilytica rhodophyticola. Next base: position 6,122,627 of record NZ_CP020038.1, on the reverse strand, counting down.
TCGCTAAGGGGGTTGTGTTAACGCGAGATCTGGTAAATACACCCGCTGGCGATATGATGCCAGAGCATTTATCCCTGACTATGCAAACACTAGGGCGTGAATATGGGGCGCAATTTTCAGAAATTGTAGGTGATGAATTACTTAAGGAAAACTTTCCAACCATCCATATGGTTGGGCGTGCTTCGGAGCACGCTCCGCGTTTATTGGAGCTTAATTGGGGTGAGGAGTCAGCACCCAAACTATGCTTGGTCGGTAAAGGGGTGTGTTTTGATAGCGGTGGATTGGACTTAAAGCCCCCCGCAGGCATGCGTCTGATGAAAAAAGATATGGGAGGGGCTGCCCATGTGCTAGGGTTGGCCGCTATGATTATGGCGAAGTCACTGCCAGTTCGTTTACGCGTTCTTATACCTGCGGTTGAAAATGCCGTTTCTGGTAACGCTTTCCGACCAGGCGATATTGTTACCACACGTAAAGGTTTAACCGTTGAAATTGATAACACGGATGCCGAAGGACGGTTAGTCTTGTGTGATGCACTGGCTCTAGCAGATGACGGTCAACCGGATTTAATTGTTGACTTTGCTACCTTAACCGGCGCTGCACGGGTGGCTCTCGGTTTAGAATTACCCGGTTTCTACAGTACCGATGATGCCTTCGCGGCAGAATTGATGACCGCTGGAGAGAGCGAAGAAGACAACGTTTGGCGATTACCCTTGCACCAGCCCTATGCCTCATATATGAAGGGCTCTATTTCAGATTTAGTGAACTCGTCACCCACGCCAATGGGGGGGTCAATTACTGCTGCGTTATATTTGCAAAAGTTTGTTGAACACAGTCCATGGGTACACTTTGACGTGGGTGCGTGGAATGATCGCGTCAGGCCTGGTCGACCAAAAGGTGGAGAAGCCATGGGCTTGCGAGCAGTCTTTAAAGCGTTAGAAAAACGCTATGCATCCTAGGTCATGTTAAGCTGAGATTTTGTATGTATCGGGTTTGAAATAAAAACTATTATTTTTATTGTTAGTGTCGTTATAACTGTCTTTATCGATTGAATGGCCTCTTGTGTATGAGGCCGCAGTTATTCCGCAAAAGTTCCTAGGTGGGAGTCAAAAATGATACCGCTTAAGTCAAAAGACTCAACAACAGTTTTTAAGCGTTCTTGGCAAAATAAGTCTAAACAATTATCAAATTTAGTTTTGAAAATTAACTTATTTCCTACGCTATCAAGATTAAATACTTTCTCTGTATCACTAGATTTTTCTTCAATCACATCAGCGAGAGTTAAGCAATTAAATATTTGATACTCATCCCAGCTATCACCGTTTTCAATTAAGATAGGTAAAAATTCACCAAAAGGTGACAAGGCTTCACCTAGTAAACGAAAGGCTTTAGGTGAGAACAGCAATGTTGCATTCAGCCAAGTGGTTATATCGGGAATTAGATTCTTTTCACCTTCTAACGCTAAAAAGCCTGTTCTCATCGGTGGCCAAAAATCCGCCATAGCAATGTTTTCAGCACTAAAATTTATTCTCTGTACATAGTTAAACTCATCAGGGAAGCTATCTATAAAATCATGAACTCTCAAGTCTAACGCTTTATATTTGAAGTCATTTTGCTTAACAGTATATAGAGTCATGGCTTATTTCCTTCTCGCTTCGTCTGGTAACGCATTTCGTGTTAGTAAGTCAGCAACCATGCGAAGCTGCATTCTAATTAAATGCTCACTTGTTCGTATCATTATCATTCTTGCCAGCCATTGCTCATAGCCTTTAGTATGATACTCCAAGTGTCCTTTTGCTTCAGGCATTGACCAGTGAGGCGTGAATTTTTTATACATAGGCAACCATACTCCATTGTCAGGATCATTTATACGTATACCGTGAAAGTGCAAATGGACTCTCAATGTATAGGAGTTTGGGGTCTTTCCTATTCCTGGTGCTAGATGGTGTGGAGCATGTTGTGAACTTGGCTTAGGTCTCCCGTCTGCGATAAGCATTTTAGCTAAAACACTAGTCGGGTGATGTGCTTCTTTAATTAAAGCTTGTTGTTTTTTGCGAACCTCGGAGTAAGGCCCCTGTGTAGCGTTCTTGCCTTCTTCTCTGTACTTGTCTAAGCCTGCTTGTATCTGTGCATAGCTTTCAGCATTCATTCTTTGATGCTCCAAAAATCGTTTAGCGCTATCTAGTTCTTTTTGTCGCTTATTTCGTATGTCCGGCGGCAGTTTGTCTATTTCCAGTTGTTTTTTAAAGTACTCATCAGCTTTGCGTTGATATTCGTTAATCGCCTTATCAAGGGGCGTCATTTCATGATATTTAAGCTCTGTACGCTGTCCTTGGATAAATTCCATACTTGGCACCTGACATTATTAATTGGTATTAAAGCATCGATTAAATGCCATGGATGATAGCAGTATTGCTGAGGAGTAAAGATTAAAAAAATGACAAAACAGCGTTAAGTTGGAAAGGGGTTAACCATCACATATGAAAAGCTAGGCAATAACTCAAAGCCCAAAAAACTAGATAAACGTAAGTAAATAGTCAAATAAACGTTAGTCGTGACTACCTAACTACTTAGGTGGCCAACGCAATGTCCTTAAGAGGAGCAACTATAGTGCGATACGCCACCAGCATAAAAATACTCTTTAGGTTTTAAGCGGTAGTATTTGTTTTCTATTTCTAGGGATTGCTCATCGTAAGGATGGCTAAGTACTTCTTGCAGCTCTCTGACCAGTGTGTAATCACCTCGCATGGCTTGCTGGTAGGCGGGCACCACTAGCCACTCACGCCATGTATATTTAGGGTTTGTTCGTTTCATTTTTGTAGCGACTTCAGCTAAATCGCCATCGATGAGGTCGCGCCAACTTTTTAGCCACGCTTGCCATTGCTCGTCGAGTTGTTGTGAAGTGTTAACGTAGAAGCTCTTTTTTAGCTTTGAGATATCGTCGGGTATATGGGATAGCTCGCGGAAGAACATGGTGTAATCCACTTCAGCACGGCTCATTAGCTCTAGTAATTTCGTCGTTAGTTTTTCGTTATATTTATCCAAGCCAAGTTTGGCTGCCCACATATTTTGAATCTGGTTTTTCATTTCTTCTGCGAAGCCGCGGCGTACTTCATCAAATTGCTCTAAAGCTTCAGCATTCTCGGCAAGAAGCGGTCGTAGCGCTGTCCAAAACATATGAAAATTTGCTTCTGCTGCGGCCGGTTGGTTGAAAAATGAAAAGTGTTTACCTCCGCCAGTCCACGGTTGAAACTCAACATCAAAGATTTCACAAAAACCGAATGGGCCGTAGTCAAGTGTGAAGCCCCCAGCGGCACAGTTGTCACTGTTGAAATTGCCTTGGCAGTAGCCGACACGAAGCCAACTGGCTACCAATGCAGTAAGGCGCTGACAAAATAATTTTGCTAATTCAATTAATTGATCTGTGAAAGAAAGTTTTTGATTAATGTCATTAAGGTATTCTCTTTCAATTAAATGCGCCGCTATCATGCGTAACTCTTCCTTGGCTTTTGCATGAGCATTACTGCGAGTGCGACGAGCAAATAATTCTAGCTGGCCAACGCGTAAAAAAGAGGGAGCTACGCGGGTAGAAATTGCCACTGGATTATCCACCAATATATCCGGGTCAGTAGAGCTGGAATCATGAGAATACCAAGGTCGAGTAACGGTCTCAGATTTTGAAACATACAATATTAAAGAGCGCGATGTGGGAACGCCTAAGGCATGCATATACTCTTGAGCTAGAAACTCCCGCACACTCGAGCGCAGCACTGCGCGCCCATCGGCACCGCGACAATAAGGAGTGGGGCCGCCACCTTTCAACTGCATTTCCCAGCGCTGACCATTAATTACGGCTTCAAATATAGATATTGCCCGGCCATCGCCGTAGCCATTGCCTGTGCCAAAAGGACATTGTTGTGTGTATTCTGTACCGTAGATTGATAGCGCATAGCCGGTTGCCCAGCCAACCTGGCGCATAGGAGCGCGTGCAGCTGAAATATCGCCAGAAAATATCCGGCGAAATTCATCATTTAGCGCTAGTTCATCGCTAAAACCAAGTTCATTAAAAAAGCTACTGCTATGAGTTAAATATTCTGGTTTTGTAAGTGGCGTTGGTGTTACTGGTACGAAATGACCGGAAAACACTTGGCGTGCGCGGTGTTCATCGCCATCGTTCTTAGCATCAGGGTCGGGGTTTAGGCTATCCATCAGAGAGTAATCCGCCAGCTGCACAAAATCATCGAAAGTAGTGACATAAGATTTGGCGGAAGATTTAGATGGAAGTGTCATTATTGTAAAAACCTATAATTGATATTGATATTGGCTAGTAAACACCCACATCGGAGTTGTCTTATCGACACCACTGTAGCTTGGATGAAGTCTATATTTTGGGTACGCGTATAGATACGTTTATATAAACAATCTGGCTTTATTATTGATCGTTGTCAGCAAGAATAATGTCAACTTTCTCCATAAAGCTCAGGCCGATATTCTGATCGTAGTAAGCGGCTTCATTAATAAAAGCCCCGTAAACCGTTGTGTCACCTTCATAAGGGATGGTTTCTCCTGACAAGGTGATAAATAACGGGTCTCCAGGCTTGATTGCATGGTAATCCTTATTTTGTAAATTAGGATGAACCATGGCAGTGATATCGCCCTCTGTATTTTCCGGTAAGGGGATTTTTTCAATAAATTGATAACCAGCCATCTGCTTTGGTAAAGCTATTGTCTGTCCTGAATTCGTTTTTTCTATATAGTCCAATGCATGCATTACCGCGGTATGTGTTTCAGAATATATCTCGTGGTTCAGCAAACCTTGGGCGATTGGTCCCACTTCAATTAGCAGGCCACTTAGACGTCCCATCGATGTTAAAAAATTATCTTGTAAACGATCACTGGGTTCATAAAACAAGTTGGCATGAGGCATCTTTTGCTTTATGTAAAATGCCATTCCTATGATAAGCGGGTCGTTTGCATTGAAGATAATTGACATACCCATATTGGCAGTGGTGGTATGCATATCGATAATGAAATCTACTCGAGGGTCTTCTTTGGGGCCTAGAATTTCGTTGAGTGACTTTGCGCGTTGCTGTTCACAACCCTTTAGCTCTGGGTTTTTAAGATCCTGAAGATTGAATTGTCGATTTAAATCTTGGTCGATATAGCGTCTTACTTCTTTATTAGCCGCCGGGTTTGCGAAGTGCAACTCCGTCGAAAAGCTATCACGCTTAACTTCATTCGGGCTCGAGAGCCAGTGTTTAATAAGATATACGCCGGTTAATTCGTTGCCGTGTGTCCCGCCTGTAATTGCAACATGTTTTATCGAATCAATCATATAAAACCTATGTACTGGAAGAGCAAATAGTAAGTGCCACAGTACGTAGCACTTCAGAATCACATTTATTGGGGCGTAGTATTACACATTTTTTTGTGCCTGCATAAACCAAGCGAGTACTTGCTGAAGATACTGTCTGCCATAAAGCTTCACAAATTGTTGGGTGTAGTAGTCGCGGTCGTCTTGCAGGGCTGATATCCGCTCTGAGATATACTTGGGTGTCAGCTCTAGGCCACATTCGACAATAATACAATGCCGCCACTGTTCGTAGGTTTCAGGGATAATGGAAGAGTTATTCATTTTTGCTCACTGCTATTGGTATGCTTTGTTTTTAAAGCCTGTATTAACGCTTCAATCGATTGCTTCTGATCAATAACATCAGGCGGTTTGCAGGCTTGCCTTAAATAATCTACTGCGCTTTCAATATCGTCAAAACTCATCTGTTTTCCATCAAGTAAACGTAAATTCACCCGATTAGTTTCAACTTCATTGGCACCAACAATTACCATAAATGGTGTTTTTTGTAGGGTTTGCTGGCGGATTTTATAACCAATTTTTTCTTTGCTATTGTCGGATTCTACTCTTATTCCGCTAGCTTCAAAGACATTTACCAAACCGGTGGCATAATCATTGAATGTTTCTGAAATGGTTAACACGCTAACCTGCACCGGACTTAGCCATGCAGGTAACTTGCCAGTGAAATGCTCAATTAATATGCCAGTGAAGCGCTCGAGTGAACCGAATAAAGCTCGGTGTAGCATGACGGGTGTTTGGCGCTCACCTTTCTCGTCTACATATTCAAGTTCGAATCTAGAGGGCAAATTCATATCAACTTGCAAGGTGCCGCACTGCCAGTCGCGGCCAATCGCATCTCTTAAGACAAATTCCAGTTTTGGTCCGTAGAACGCGCCTTCTCCTTGGTTTAATTTATAGTCCAATTTTAGCGCTTGTAGCGAGTCAACCAGAGCTGCTTCTAATATATCCCAGGTTTTATCGTCACCCATACGATTTTCGGGGCGAGTGGATAGTTTAATACTCACATCGCCGAAACCAAGTTGCTTGTATATGTCCAGAACCAAACGAATGATCTTCGTACATTCATCCAACATTTGATCTCTTGTACAATAAATATGAGCATCATCTTGAGTAAAGTGGCGCACTCGGAGTAATCCATGGAGTGATCCAGAAAGTTCATAGCGATGGACTTTCCCAAACTCCGCCATACGAATGGGCAAATCGCGGTAGCTTTTTAAACCGTGGTTGTACATCAATACACTACCAGGACAATTCATTGGTTTAAGTGCCAATGTTTTTTCGTCGGGGGTATCCGTTGTGTACATATGATCGTGATAATTTTGCCAGTGACCAGATTTTTCCCATAAATTTCTATCCATCATATCAGGCGTATTAACTTCGGTATAACCTGCTTGCCGTTGGCGGCGGCGCATGTATTCGATTAGTTGTTGAAACAGTGTCCAGCCTTTTGGGTGCCAAAAAACAGCACCTGTTGCCTCCTCATTAAAGTGGAAAAGGTTTAACTCTTTGCCTAACCGCCGGTGGTCACGTTTTTCTGCTTCTTCGAGCATGTTTAAGTGTGAGCGTAAATCTTTTTTGTTCGCCCATGCGGTTCCATAAATTCGTTGCAGCTGTTCGTTCTTAGAATCCCCACGCCAATAGGCGCCGGAAATTTTAGTAAGCTTCATGTGTTCTAAGAAGCGTGTATTCGGCACGTGAGGGCCGCGGCACATATCTATATATTCTTCGTGAAAGTATAAGGCCATTTGCTCTTCATCAGGCATATCATTGACAAGTTGCAGCTTGTAATTTTCTTGTCGTGACTCGAATGTTTCGATTACTTTAGTGCGCGGTGTAACTTGTTTGATAACGTCATAATGCTTAGCAATCAGTTGTTTCATTCGCTCTTCGATTGCTGTTAAATCCTCGGCGGTAAATGGCCTTTCATAAGCGATATCATAGTAGAAGCCATTTTCTATTACAGGTCCTATCACCATCTTCGCAGTAGGATAAAGCTGCTTCACTGCGTGCCCAACAAGATGGGCACAGGAGTGCCGAATGATTTCTACTCCTTCTGTATCACGCGAAGTGATGATGCGTATATTGGCATTCTCATAGATTAGGTCACAAGCATCGACGAGTTTGTTGTTTACTTCTCCTGCGATAGTGCTTTTAGCCAGGCCAGGGCCAATACTCAAAGCAATGTCCATGACTGAAACGCCAGCGGGGAATTCTCGTTGTGAGCCGTCAGGTAATGTGATTGTTATTTCTTGTGTGTTTTGCAACATAATTTTTTAACTTTTATTTCTTTTGTTTTTATACATCACTGCAGTTTACTGTGTGCACTTACACTAATCTTAGATATAAATACATTTTTACAATTGATAAGACTAACCGTTGTAGTGATTCTCTTTTATTTCTTTTAGTGTTTTTACTTCTGCACAGTATTCGGCAGTAGGCCTTGCTAATAAGCGCGGAATGCCTATCGGTTCTCCAGATTCCAGGCAGTATCCATATTCACCTAAACGAATACGCTCGAGGGATTGCTGAATTTTGGGCAAAAGTTTTTGTTCTCGCTCGACAATACGAAGTGCGATATTGGATTGTTCCTCACAGGACGCACGATCGCTTGGATCGCTAAAATCCATTGGGCTAACCATTTGATCTTTTGCTTCCTGAATCCGTACACATGTTGACTTGTGTAAATCCAACAATTTTTGCCGAAAGAATCCAAGCTGTTCTTTATTCATGTACTCGGATTCAGGGGCATTAATTATTTCTTCTTCAGTTAGTGAACAAGGCTTTGATGTATTCATAGTTAATAACTGCCGGAATGTTTTTGATCAATTACTACCGCGTTGTGTGCATGTAAGCTTTCTTGGTGTTCCACTTTAAACCAATAGTTGTCTACAGATTTCATTTTTTCAAGTGCTAGTTTAATTCGCCTAGCTGCATCCTCACAAAACATTAAATTTTCTGCGTTTAGACGGGCAAACTCTTGTTCATCCACACGCTTTACAGCCGTTTGTACCGGAGTGCCGATAACTTCCTCCAATTGGAAAATAAGTGAAGAGAAACTTGGCCAATCGTTGTTTGCCAATGAAAGGCGAATATAGGCATAAGAGCGTTGACTATGGGGGGTCGCAACCGAGCCTGCAGAGGATTGTATCCAGTCAATCAAATCGGCTTTCTGAATTGATGCATCCACAAATTTCGAATTAACTGCATCTGCATATAACTGACGAGCGAGAGATGCAGAACAGGGGCAGGTGCTGGAATATGGTATTGATAACTCAAATTCACAAGAAAAATCTTTGTCTCTCTTTTCTGCTTTTATTGTAACAGGGTAAGATTGAAACCCGCTTTCTTTACTCAATAAAGCAGGCTTTTTCAGCAGTGCATCAAATGAAAGTTCTATTTTTGCTGCTTGTCCAATATTACTTTGCGAATTAATCATTTCACTGAGCAACTTCTCAATTATATGCTTGTTACATTCACGTTCTGCAAGTTGATTGATTGCGTTGTGTAGCCGTGACATATGTATGCCTTTTACTTCTGGCTGCTCCAGGCTGACATATACCTTGGCTTTAGCTGCAATAGTTTGTAGATTTCCATTTTGCAAACTTATGGTGATAGGTACTGCGATATCTTCCATGCCCACCCATTGTAGCATCGAGGGTGTCTCCGCATTTGAATCTGAAGTCACATCTGGTAAAGCGCGCATTAACAAAGGGATTTCTCCTTTTTTTGGTAGAAGATATTTATCGGTTAAATTCAAGTCGCATCGATGATGCCGGTTTACTACTTATATTTTGGCCATCAAAAACTTGCTGACCATTAACCCATGTATATTGTATGTTCGAAGAAAATTTATAATCATTAAATGGCGTCCAAGCACAGTGGTAATGAACATTATCGTCGCTGACTACAGTAGACCTTTCTGTATTGACTAATACTAAATCAGCGTAATATCCCTCACGAATAAATCCTCGCTCTTTTACTCCATACCGTAAAGCTGGATTGTGAGCAGTTTTTTCAACCACCTGTTCCAAACTTAACCGCTTATGTTTAACGTGCTCAAATAAACTTAATATTGCGTGCTCTACTAAAGGCAAACCTGCGGGGGCATGGTTATAGTCCGTTTGTTTTTCTGCTAATGTATGAGGAGCATGATCCGTAGCAATAATATCAATCTGATTATTCTGTACAGCTTTAATTAAAGCATCCCGATCCGTTGATGATTTGATCGCTGGGTTGCACTTAATCAAATTACCTAAGCGAGGGTAGTCTTGATCAGAGAACCAAAGGTGATGAACACAGGCTTCGGCGGTGATATGTTTATTTCCTATTGCACCACTTGTAAATAAACTTAATTCCTTTTCGGTCGTAATATGCAGTACATGTAACTGACTTTGGTATTTTTTAGCGAGACTCACGGCATAAGAAGAGGAGGCATAACATGCTGCCGTATCTCGGATAATTGGATGATCCAATATTGTAGGGGTAAGCCCTTGGTTTTTGATTCGCTCAAGATTATCATTAATAACAGGTGTACTTTCGCAATGAGTAACAATGAGGGTAGGGCTTTCACGAAAGATAGCATCCAATGCTTCAGGATGTTCAACCAGCAAATCGCCAGTGGATGCTCCCATAAACACCTTTACACCACAATGTAATTTAGGGTCGAGCTGTTTAATTTGCTCGATATTATCTTCCGTTGCTCCTAAGTAAAAAGAGTAATTTGCCATCGATTTTTTTGAAGCAATTTTAAACTTTGCTTCCAAGGCTTCAATCGAAGTGGTCGCAGGGCTAACATTGGGCATTTCCATATAGCTTGTTATGCCACCTGCAACAGCAGCGCGGGACTCACTTTCGATCGTCCCTTTATGTGTTAAACCAGGCTCACGGAAATGTACTTGGTCGTCGATCATGCCAGGTAGTAAATGTAGACCGTTAGCATCTATAACATGATCTTTATCAGTGGCTAAAATTTCCTTATTAATATAATCTATACGTTGACCTTTGATCCGCAGATCACTTTCGATGATTTTTCCGTCGTTAACAATTTGCGCATTTTTTATAAGTGTAGACTGTCTCATTAAAGCGTTTTCCTAAAAACAAATGCCTGCTGATATTCTTTGTTCACGAGCTTTAAATAAATGTAATTAAAGCTATCTGCTGGGCAATCAGCATCAACAGTCTCTAAGTTAACTAATTTTTTTAATTGCTCAAGGTAGATATATTTCATTTGAACTCTTTACTCAGGACTTTTTCATGCATTCTTCACATATGCAGTTCATCTCAAGTTGTGAACTTACTAGATGGAAGCCCGTATCGTTAACATTTTCCTTAATCGATTCCATAAGTGATCTGTTTATACTTATTTCCTTAACTTTTTGACACTGACCGCAAATTAAAAATTGTGATTCGGCATGGGTATGTTCGCTACAGATATTTTCACAAGCGACATATTTATTAGTCGATGATAGTTTATGAACTAAATCTTCTGCTATTAAGAATTCTAGAATTCGGTACATCGACATAGCAGGTAAGGTTTCACCTAACTCAGTTTTGAAAGCCTCTACTAGTTCATATGCTGAAAGAGCTTTACTCGACTTAACTAGCAGCGACAGTGCCAGCCTCCTTTTTTCGGTTAAACGCGAGCCTTTTTCTTTACAGCGTCGTTCTGCGTGATCTATAACTCGTTTAACAGCGTCCATTCTTCTATATCAACGAGATTGTAATTTTATTAGAAGACAATGTTACTGCACCTTGCTTGATTTCTGTTACCCACATTGCATCAATTTTCTCAATGCTATGAAATTTTTTAAATAATGCAACTGAAACAGAGGTTAATTTGGTAATATCGTTACAAGCAAATCGGTAGTGAGCAGATATTTCACTGTGACTGCTCTCCTCGTGATGTTCTGTCGCGTGATCATGATGTTCGTGAGAGTGGTGATGATCTTCGTGTTCGCTGTGTTCAGCCTCTTCTTTATGTTCGCCAGCAATAATACTGGATATATCAACTTCTATTTTTTCTGGTTGGCAGGCGGTTCCAACGAATGAAAATAATTGTGTTGGCGCACTTAAAATTGTTTCTGCCTGTATTACTAACTTTTTTTCCTTTTCTGATTTCGCTGCATATTCAAAGCCTACTAAATTTGCCGCGGGTGTTTCGAAATGAACTTCTAGTATGTTGTTTTCTAGAGCTAAAGTAAGCGTAGCTAATCCATGTGTATGGGGTTCTTGAGTATTCGATCGAGCGATTTCTGATACCATTAGCAGGCATGAAAAGAGTAAAATAATTAAATAAAACGATTGGGGTTTCATGCTTGTCTTACTCCTATTGAGCCCATGCTGGAAATGGGTCTTTCAATGTCGTCCAATATTCTTTACCACGCAATACTTCTTCTTCGCTTAAGAGGCATTCATCAAGTTTTTGTATAATGCTGACTTTATCTAGTCCCTGACCAATAAATACTAACTCCTGGCGCATATCACCAAAGGGTTCTACCCACTGCTTTTCGATAGAAGCAAGATATTCTTTATCTTGTGGCCAGTTTTCTTTGGGTACGGCTTTCCAAAACATTCCTGCAAAACCGTAGCGAGCGATGCCGCCAGCTTGGCTCCACTGACCAGCAAACTGAGGTCGAGAAGCTAACCAGAAGTAACCTTTGGAACGTATTAACTTTCCATATTGTTGAGTATTATGTAAGAAGTTGTGAAATTTTTCTGGATGGAAAGGACGCCGTGCTAGATAGCTGAAGCTGGCAATTCCATATTCTTCCGTTTCAGGAACATGCTCGCCGCGCATTTCTTTAAGCCAGCCAGGAGCTTGCTGGGCATTTTCAAAATTAAATAAACCTGTGTTAAGCACTTCGTCAATATTGACTTCTCCTTGAGAAATCGGAAGTATTTTCGCATGTGTATTCAACGTTTTTAGAATAGCGGTTAAGCGCTCCACATCAGAACGTGAAGCCAAGTCGGTTTTACTTATAAGAATAACGTCGGCAAATTCAACCTGATCCACAAGTAAATCTGCAACACTACGTTCATCTTCCTCACCCAAGGACTCATCCGTATCCTGTAAATATTTTGCCCTTTCATAATCTTCTAGGAAGTTGACAGCATCTACTACTGTCACCATAGTGTCTAAATTGGCGACTTCAGACAGTGAGACGCCGTTTTCATCGGCAAAGGTAAAAGTTTCTGCGACGGGTAAAGGTTCTGAGATGCCTGTTGATTCAATAACCAGGTAATCGAAGCGATCAGCTTCAGCAAGCTTAGTGACTTCCTCTAATAGGTCTTCTCGAAGTGTGCAGCATATACAGCCATTACTCATTTCTACAAGCTTTTCTTCGCTGCGGTTTAGCGATACCTCATTCTGTACTATCGCTGAATCAATATTGATTTCACTCATATCATTTACAATCACAGCGACTTTTTTGCCTTCTCGGTTGTTTAAGATATGGCTTAGTACAGTAGTCTTACCGGCTCCAAGAAAGCCAGAAAGTACAGTGACTGGGAGTCTGTTTATGTGTGTCATTCGCTTCTATACCCTGGTTGCTCTCCATCCTTGGTAAGTTTAATAGTAGAAACCCAAAATTATGATATGTTACAACGTATCATTAACTTTTGGAAGCTATATACATAACTTAAAAAACGACGAGTTTTTTGCTGATACCTATACAACTATCTGAATTTATTGAGTTTTTTCGCCAGAAGGGGCTAAGGCTAATAGGCAGATAAATTGAGGTAAACGATCTTTATTAGACATGACTTAGTGAGAATGCTGTCTTTACGGTATGGCCTCGCCAATGACATTACGTCAGTTGCTTTTCATCTTCTCTTACTAAGTCGCTATAAGAACTAGTACTATCTTATGTATGCTCTTAAACCTTTTTAGATTTAATTTACAAGCACGAAAAGTGATATTGAAAACTCTCGCTTAAATCCCTGATAACAGTAAGAGTTTCATAAGGTTTTTTTATCAAAGAGGTCTCTTGTGCTTTTCTTCTTTGTTCTACATGTAAAACAAACTTACAAGCACAAAAATTACATTACTTTTGCATTATTTTTTAATAGACCTTAAAAATCTATCGACTTAGCAGATATAAAAAAATAACTTTAGACTAATGATTAATCCTATAAATAGCATTTTTATACAGGCGGCAACCAATACCAGTCTTAAAGGCATTGCGGCGGTAGAGATGACAATTACTGAGGCTTCAGAGATTTGTAAAGGTGCAGACTAAAGCATTAATTCTTTCCTCCAAATTCGATAGTGAAGTCTACTCTTAGAATACATAAAATATTAAGAGAATAAATATTATTTGAATGGAATGAAAAAAAAGATAGGGGTATTATAGTTTCAAATGAGCGATTATTAGCCTGAGGTTACTTGTTGCTGGCTCAGGGCTGTATTAATGGCTCAGGGCTGTATTACTAGCTCAAAGCCGTTGGTTATTCTATCAAAGCTGTATTTAGTAATTCTATCGATAGTAAGGAGTAACAGTGTTATATCCAATGTTTGCTATGATGCTGCTAACAATCTTTGTTGGTGTAGTTACGTTGTTTATTCGCGTAAAAAGTGTTAAATCCCGTCAAGTCAAACCCCAAGCATACAGTTTAATGGATGCCGAAAGCTACCCTGAAGCTGTGATAAAAAGTACACGTAATTTTAATAATCAATTTGAAGTACCTGTACTGCTCTATGTTGGCTGTTTGGCGTATATGGTGTTAGATATTTCTAGTGCTCTCGGTTTGTTTTTCGCTTGGTCTTTTGTAGCTTTGCGTATAGTGCACTCATTTATCCATATTACCTATAATCATTTGCTCCATCGGGTTGTGGCTTTTTGGACATCGGTTTTTATGGTGTTAGGGTTGTGGTTAACACTAATACTAAATGCAGTATAAAAAAACGTAAATTTTATTGTAGAATAATTTAGTTGTTGCATGATCGATGTCTCGGCAGTCTTTACTCTCTTATTGGCGCAAATGAAACAGTTAAAGCTATGAAAACCACAAATATAATACCTCCATTATTAAGTAGGGCAAATCGTGTGCTATTTGCTGTATTTGTTACTTTATTAATCTCTGTTTGGGGTGTTCTCTCACTGTCATTTTCTATTGATGAATATCGTCAACTGTTGTACCAAGCAACTCGCGAGAGTGGTTTCTATGAATGGTTAACAGTGCTCGCCGGCTTGTGCATTACTGCCGTAGCTTTTATGCATATTAGGAACACCAGAAAAGGCGTTAAGCATATACTTCCCATACCTTTGCTGTGGTTGTTTGCGGCGACAGGTATTTTGGGAAGCCTTGAGGAAATCAGTTGGGGGCAGCATATTTTTGGTTTCGAGAGCACAGGCGTTTTTAAAGAACATAATATGCAAGAAGAGACTAATTTGCATAATTTTGTATCTCAGGAATATGTTAATTTATTGATGCAAGGGAGTGTTTATATTGTTTTTATATTTTTGCCTATTCTCGTGTATCTAAATACAAGACCATTTATAAATTTATTGCCTAATTATCTCTTACGACTAACACCATCACTAAAAACGATAGGTGTTTTTATTATTTCCTGTAGTTTTCAAGATTATTTCCGAAAAGAAACTTTAGTTGATACTAGCTTAGTATGGACTGTCTCATTTCTTTATCTCATTTCTTTAGCCATTAATAGTGGTAAGATAAAACTAGAGGAATGGTTCGTGTGTGTGCTGCTAGTTATCACATTATTGCTAACTGTCATATGTGATCCGATATTTGAATACAATAATATGCAGTACGAAATCCGTGAGCTTTTTATATTGATCGGGTTTTTATTTTGGTTTTTAGAAGTAGGTACACAAGAAAAATATAATGCTATTGATAAACATCAATAGCGACGGCGATGGGTAATTTTTAGTATAAAAAAATGGCTGGATACTGCCCAGCCATTATCAATAGCGCCTTACTGATATCATTTATTTCTGGTAAGCTACTTCACCACCTACTATGGTATAAAGCACTTCTGTATCGAGTATTTTTTCTTCCGGGATTGTCATTAAATCTTGTGAGAAGACTGTAAAGTCAGCTAATTTTCCTATCTCAATTGAACCTTTAATTCCTTCTTCAAAAGAGCCATAAGCGCCGTCGAGAGTATAAGCTTTTAATGCTTGTGCCCTTGTCATTTTTTGTTCGGGTTCATAGCCTCCCTCCGGCGTACCTTGCAGCGTTTTTCTTGATACAGACGAATAAAAAGAGGCAATGGCACTTACAGGTTCAACGGGTGCGTCAGTTCCATTAATAACTTTAGCTCCACTTTGTAGTAGTTTTTGCCAAACATAAGCGCCATCCACTATACGCTTTTTTCCTAATCTGTCTATCGCCCATGGCCTGTCAGAAGACATATGAATCGCCTGCATTGAGGCAATAACGCCGAGTTCGGCAAAACGTGGGATATCGTCAAGATTAATATGTTGAGCGTGTTCTATGCGAAATCTGTGATCAATTTTTTCTCCCTGAGTTATTTCTTCAAAAATATCCAACACTTCGCGGTTTGCTCTGTCTCCAATGGCATGCACACACAATTGGAAACCATTTTTATAGCCATCTTTAGTCACTTGCTCAATTGCTTTCATTGGCATGACATTATGGCCAAACTTACCGGCGGCATCGCTATATTCTTCTAGCAGCCACGCTCCACGTGAGCCCAGTGCGCCATCAGCATAAAGTTTGATAGACCTTATTGTTAAATGATCGTCGTACAAACCTATCTGGGGGCCTGAAGCATAGTAGCTGTTTAGCAGTTGATTATCATTACCATGGAGCATGGTATAAATTCTCACTTTTAATTTTCCTTGCTCTCCAAAGGATTTAAATAAATCAATATCGCGTTGGCTGGCGCCAGCATTGTGCATACTGGTGATGCCACTTTCTAATAGTTCTTGCAGGGCAAGCTCAAGTGCCTTAGCTTCGCGCTCTGGTGTGGATTTAGGGATTATTCCTGCAATTTTTCTTTGCGCGGTTTCATTGAATATGCCGGTGGGTTTACCGTCTGGGCCCATAAAAATCTCCCCTCCGGTAGGTTGCTCACTATTGCTATTTATCCCAGCGACTTTCATAGCCGCTGCATTAGCCAATCCCATATGTCCACTTGCGTGGGTTAGCCATACAGGATGGTCTGGAACTCTTACACTTAATTCATCATGAATGGGAAAACCTTTAAACCTTTTTTCGCTTTGCTGTTGCCATTTATCTTGGTGCCATCCACGCCCTATAATCCATTGCCCTTTAGGCGTAGTGGCCGCTACTTCTTCTACCTTTTGAATTAGCTCTTGATAACTTTTCACTTGCAACAAGTCAATGTTGAGTCGGTTATGACCAATACCCATGATATGAGCATGACTCTCGATAAAACCTGGAGTCATGGTTTTGCCCTGCAAATCGAGTAACTGTGTTTTACTTCCCTGATACTTCATTGCCTTTTCCTTGCTGCCGACAAATAAAACTCTTCCATCTTTGGCAACCACGGCCTCAGTTTTTTCTACTTTAGCCGCCGTATAAATGTTGCCACCGTAAACAATCAGATCGCCTGTGATTGCAGGTTGCTGTTGGCAGGAGGCCATAATCCCAAAAGCCAAAAAAGCGATTAACATTTTAATTATCTTATTCATAGTCGGGCCTGTTCGTACTAATTGAACTAAATAGATATGCTCATATAAACAGAGACAGAGGTGATTAGCAATACGAGTTGGTAGCTCTTGCTTGAATATAATGAAGAGCTAAGTGTCTTGGTAGATATTTCAGATGAGATCGTTATTTATTTCGCTGGAAATAAAGGTTTACCATAGCTTCTACAGGCAAACCTTTTCGATACGCTATTTCTTCTTTTGAAGGGGTAAGGTAATGGAGAATTCTGTGAACTGCCCAAGTATGCTACGAATGCTTATACTTCCGCCGTGATGTTCTACATGTTTTTTGATAATGTTTAAGCCAATGCCTCGTCCTGCATGATGATTAACTTTTGCTGCGGTTGAAAAACCCGGGGTGAAAAGTGCATTGAGAATCTGTGGTTTACTCCAGTTATTAACTTTTGAGTTATCAAACAAACCACAGTTTAAAGCAGCCTCTTTAATTTTTATCGCGTTAAGACCACGGCCGTCGTCTCTGACATTGAGAATAAATGATTGAGCTGTAGTAGTGACACTTAGGTGTAAGCAGCCGTAAGGCGTTTTGGAGCAATTAATACGAGTGGTACTGTCTTCAATACCATGGACAATAGCATTACGAGCCAACTGGGTGACAACCGTGTTGATGGTATTTTGATAGTGCTTTGGAATTGCGCTATCAAGGTAGCCATCATTTACTAAAATGACTCGCTTATTATTTGCTTCTGCTAATTTTTCGATGAGGACTTCAAGTTTTTGCGCTAATACCTTATGTGAACCTTTATTTTCTTTTGTCTGCCAACCGCCTTCTACCAACTTTTTGTATAAATATTGTGTTCTATTGACTGATTTCACGAGTGATGGCACTGCCTTCGGCAACTGTTTGAAATATACTTCGCAATTTTGGGGATCGTTGTTTACATTTGCCAGTATGCTTTCAAAAGCGTGAGCTTGTACGGCAATGTTTTGGAAGTTTAATACTGAAGCATCACCTTTTATTTGATGAATTAGACAAAGAATGTCATTGGCATTGTCAATTGATGGGGTCGATAGGGAGAGATGTCGCACTAACTCTTTTATAGATGCGATAGTATCTTTTAGAAACACGCTTACAACAGAGCGGTTGTGCTGAATCAAATTGAAAATTTCTCGTTCTGTGGAACGAGCCTTTGGTTTTTGGGGTTTCTTCAGGCTTTCCTGCTTTTTCTTAAAATCTCTAACCGCCTTAGAAATATCCTGCACAACAATGATCCAACTGCCATCTCTATAAAAGGATGCGCTTTTTTTCATTACAATGCGGATATAGCGCAAACTGGGTTTATCGCCATCTTTATACAGTTGAATACGGATACAATTGAGCGGGCTTTTCTTTTCTGCATCATGGTAGCGCACATTTTCGTGGGCGGTGTCTAGCAGCTTCTTGCCTATACGCAGGTAATCAGCAGGAGATACGCGAGTCTTCAATAATTGTAAGAAGTTTTTACCTGCAGGGGAGTTTTCACTGAGAATTAAGCTGAAAGTCCTATCTAATGTGCGTTTGATCGTAAACTGAGGGTCAATTTCAACACGTCCATAGTGCATCGCACGCACATGCTTTTGTGTGCGCTGAGTGGATATTTTTTTTTCAGGACTTCCTACGACACTCATGACGATAACCCTTCGCTCAAATATATGGTAATTGATGAACGTAACGTTTCTACTCAGAGAAAAGATGCGTTTGAATGTCTGACCGAGATGTAAACAGCATTCCGTTACGGAGGTGAAAATTTGCCTATAAAACGCCTTGGGAGATACCGACTTCGTCACACAATAAGTGTGATAGGTGTCACATTGGCGAAGGAGTCTAGTATCAGGCAAAGTATTATAGACTTGAGCTATAAAAAAAACGATATTTTGGTTATTTTTTTGTTCTTTTCTCTCTACTTGGACTCAATGAGTGTTGCTATTACTTGAGTAATCTTTGCCGCAGAGTGTTAATTGCTTGAAAAGTGATCTAATCCTATGTGTGACTATTTCTACCGCTGATAGGGGTTGTTGTATTCCGAGCGTTTAGGTTAGAGTAACGAAGAGCTTCCTGTCAGTCTTTAAATGTTAAGAAATTGTCAGAGTTT
Organism: Agarilytica rhodophyticola; assembly: GCF_002157225.2. NCBI lineage: Bacteria > Pseudomonadati > Pseudomonadota > Gammaproteobacteria > Cellvibrionales > Cellvibrionaceae > Agarilytica > Agarilytica rhodophyticola. The sequence continues at coordinate 6,103,512 of NZ_CP020038.1, read as the reverse complement.
TGAGAAAAGGTGTATTCGCTCACCTTCAACTCCCCACACATGCAGCTCTGCTTTATACAAGCTCAGAGCTAATGGGGCGGGAGAGTAAAAGATTTAATATGTGCTTGGGTATCGAAACAACCGCCCAACGAGAGGAATACTAGTGAAAGACGTTGGGTTTGTATACAAAAGTAGCATAGTACTCGCTTGTCTTATATTAATGATTGCAAGTGTTGCCTGCACCGGTTGGTTTTTCTACTCCTGGCTTGGGGGTATTCCCGGTATTGTGGGAGCCTTTGTAGGCTGTGCTGTGCAAATAATGGCTTATGGCTTCTCTGGTGTTGTGGTCAAACATGTGGGCGGGTTCTTGCGTCTGGTGTTAATCTTTCTCATTACTTCAGCCTTAAGTCTCTCTATTCTCTCCAGCTATGCAACTCTGAACGGTTATTTAAGCGCATTGCAAGAAGACAAGCTTGCGCGCGATACAATCGCTGAGCAAAAAGATCGCGTGCGTCAAGCTGCACTAAATCAGCGTATTCAGCTGCTCGAATCAATGTCTCGTGATGTTGAGCTTGGTAGCCAGGCTGCTGATCAGGGACTGACAGATAAATATCGTACCCAAGCTAATAAGTTTTTGAAAAGCAATGCCCAAACACGCACAGAAATTGACGCTCAACTGGAAAAAGTTGAGTCGATGATAGATTCCAACCTGCTGGAAGCGGATGCGCCACAGCAGCGTTCACCCATCGATGGCTTGTCTGCAGTCCTCGGTGGCCAAAGTGCCACTATCATGATTATATGTATCTGGCTGGCCATTATGTTCGATGCTTTACCTATCGCCGGAATCGCTTTATTAGAAGGTAATTATAAAAAGCTGAAGCCTGCTGATAGCGATGAAGAAGAGACGGAAGCTAGTATAACTCCAGAAAGTGATGCTATTAATGATCCAGAACATCTTCTCAGTGCGGCTTTTGGTGAAGAGCCTAAGGCACCAGTGCTACTGGAAATGGAAGCAAGTAAAGAAGATACTCAAGCTCCTGAAGATGAATCATCGACCGCTGAAGATAGTGTGCGTGTTATCACTAATATTTGCACATCTGATTTGGCTGCAAGCAAATCTTTTTATGTAGAGTTGCTGGATATTGATGTCAAATATGATAGTGACTGGTATGTTCAACTGTGTTCTCCCCATGATCAAAAAATGGAGTTCGGTTTAATTCAGCGCGACCATGAACTTATTCCCAATGACTATAGGCAAGCCCCAAATGGTATGTACTTGACCTTTGTTGTACCGGATGTCAACGCTACCTTTGAACGTGCTATAGAGCTTGGCGCCGAAGTTATTCAGGAACCTCGTAACGAATTTTATGGCCAACGCCGATTCTTGGTTAGAGAACCCAGCGGATGTTTAGTCGATGTTTCTTCACCTTGGGATCAAGAAGAAGAGGAGTCGGAATCGCAAGCGCAGGAATATGATGAGCCGGAAGTGAGGGAGCCATTAGAGGCCTAAAAATACAGTTGTCTACTGTTGCAGTTAATAGTCCTCAATGTAATAACTGGTACTTACATAGCGGCTGCTTGTAAACAATTTGCCTCTTAATGATTGTCTTCCCCTTATGTAAAGTATCAATAAGCTATAAACACTAACCCGCCTTACCTTGCTGAATGGGATAAGCTATAAACTCTTGCCTTCATAATACGTGTACAACTTTCCTTGTAAAATGCTGATTTCGCTTTAGTCCCTCATCCGTTTCCTATAACTTTAAGTATAAATAGCTAAATAAGCTACTTACACTTTGCCCAATGTCATTATTCCAAACTGCTAATACATTGATTCTCTCTCCACGTATTTTTAAATTCGTGAATTTTGCATTTTTTTATTTAGTGTGGGTTTTATGTGTTTTAGGGCAGGGCCAGTTTTTAGCTGTCATCGCAATTCTTATAACAATGCACTTTGTTTTGAGCCCATCAAAAAATACTGACGCTAAAGTAGTGTTTATGTTGGCAGGTATTGGTATAACAGTTGATATTTTACTTACTCTATTTGGGGTTTTTGTCTTTAATGAGAGCTTTTTTCCTCTATGGCTGGTAATTTTATGGGTAGCGTTCTGCCTCACACTTAATCATTGTTTTTCTTGGCTGCCTCGCGTACCAGTATTTTGGCAAGCCATTCTAGGCGCTATTGGCGGAGCCTCTAGCTATCTTGCAGGCTACTTTTTAGAAGCAGTAGATTTTACTTATTCTATTTTATTTACAGGAATTATTGTTGCCGCGGTCTGGAGTACTCTCGTACCATTTTTTTGCTATCTGATTAAAAAGCATGTGCGTTAAAATTTCACTATTTATCTATTTACTTATACTAAGTTCAACAACCAGTGCTAATGTTGAAGAAAAACCATGGCATAGTATGAAAGTGCTTGGTGAAGGTAAATTGTCGTTTGCTGCTTGGGATATTTATCATGCAACACTCTACTCACCAGACACGATCTTTAACGCAAATAAGCCCTTCGCTTTAAAGCTTACATATCTGCGCTCATTTAAGAAAAAACATTTAATTAAAGAAACCGAAAAGCAGATGCGCAAGTTAAGTTGCTTAGATGGGAAGCAAAGTTATAAACCATGGGCTGAACAATTGAACCGAATCTGGCCTGATGTAGAAAAACAAGATTCCCTTACTTTATTTGTTAGCGATCAAGGTGAGTCATGGTTCTATTTCAACCATCACTTACTAGGGAAAATCTCAGACATAAAATTCTCACAGTGTTTTTCTGGTATCTGGTTATCAGATAAAACCAGCCGCCCGAAGCTACGCAAAAAACTTTTAGGAAATATTTAAAGGTGCTCTAAATGAAGTGCAAATATCTTTTGCTAAGCTTGGTGTTATTTATCAGTGCATGCAGCAAGGTTAATATACATAATTATGCGAACACATCACCCTCGCTGGATTTGAGAGAGTTTTTTGATGGTGATTTAAAAGCTTATGGAATACTTCAGAATCGCAGTGGCAAAGTTACACGAAAATTTAGTGCTGATATCAAAGCCTATTGGCAGGGATCGCAAGGTTTTCTCGATGAAACTTTTTACTTTGATGACGGTGAGGTAAGCAAACGGTTTTGGACTTTAAAAGACAAAGGTAACGGGCAGATTACGGGTTCTGCCGATGATGTCATTGGCGAAGCTGAAGGAAGTATCGAAGGCTTCGCGTTTCACTGGGTGTACACCCTTGAGATTCCCTATAAGGAAGACACCATAGAGGTAAAGCTCGACGATTGGCTATATTTAGTTACGGAAGATCGTCTTCTTAATCGCAGCTCCTTGCGTAAGTTTGGCTTTGAAGTAGGGCAGTTAACACTAGTTATTGAGAAGCTTGATTCATCCGGGAGTTAAAAACGCACCTTAACCTTGAATTGAAACTGTTTAGTATCTATTCGTAGATATTCACATAAACGGTTTCATGTAGGGAAGGGGTGTCTTTGTTATTCAAGTTTCGAGCGGTAACTTTTAAGCGATATGTTCCACTGGCTTGGGGTTTTAGGACAAAAGTATGTTCACCATTTTTTCCGGCTAAATTAATTTTGTTGCTCTCTACCTCTATCCCTGGGCTAATATCTAACGTCAATTGGACTTCTGGATCCTCCCATTCAGACGTATAACTCACTGTAAGCGTTTCTTCTTCACTGACTTTTGCTCTTATCATTGAAGGTAGCGAAAGCTTTATTTTGGGTTGTTCACTAACTTGTCGGGCGGAAGCGTAATACTGTGGCATATGCCTCATGCCTGAGCCAAAGTTAGACCAAGGGGAGCTACCAAAGCCATCGTGATACTGACAGGCAAGTGCTGAAGGTGCTTGGAGTGTAGCGATAAAAGCGATACAAAAGGCTGTTGTTAATAAGCGATTGGTTAACATGTCTCGCTCCCTTGGCGGATATTTATTTGGAGTAGTCACTATACTACAACTACCAAACTGTCACCAAATATGAGACTTGTTTGTTTATCTGACTATTGGCTTATGTTCTTGGAGTAACGCAGAAAGGGAGCACCTGTACAGGTGTATTTTTAATTTGACGCTATGGGGATTTAAAGTAGATAGTGCTTTGGAGAGCATGATTTCTATTTGCCACGGCCAAAATAGAAATCATGCTCTCCCATAAGTCATCTGAATGATGAGCTATCTTATTCAGGCATTTGAGATGAGTGGTGTTCAATAATCATCCAGCGCTGTCCGTTCCAGCGGTATACGAAAGTGAAACGTGCCTGTACAACAGCTCCATCTTTAAATGTAAAAGTATATACACCTGAGTTGATGGCTATATCGCCAAAGATGCGCACATTTGCTTCATCGATTTTACCTTGCGGCCCTTTGGCTAGAAAATGAACAAGGTAGTCTTCAACTTCTTCGTGATTGTGACGAACTTTATTGGAAACCGTTGGAAGCAGAATCCCATTACCTTCATAAAGAGCGGCAACGTTTTTAGGTTCTCCTGTTTGTAATGCGCTATTCCACTCATCAAATAAGGATATAATTTCATCTTTGCTCATATTCAAATTCCTGATTAGGTGTAAATGTGCTGACCGCCTTATTATCTCATAGCTTTGGCACAATGGTTAGCTGTTTTCAAATTAAGAGTTTTTAACTTCTGGCTTTTGGCCGCGTAGAACAGAGTTGCCTTCATATAGCTCGCTTTGGTCAAATTGGGAACTTTGCCAGTGTTCCTCTTTTATTTGACCGCTTTGTTCATAGGCGGCTAGAGCATTTGCGTAACAAATTAAGTGAACCTCTTCCTTACTAATACCCGAGTCGAGCATAAGCTTCGCCGTTTTAGGCACTGACATAGGGTCTGATACACCCCAATCTGCGCTGGAGTCTATAAAAATTCTTTCTGATCCATATTTTTTTGCAATATTCACCATTCGCTCACTGCCCATTTTGGTTTGTGGATAGAGTGTGAATGCTGTCCAATAGCCCCGCTCCAACACCGTCTCTACGGTATTTTCGTTATTGTGATCCATAATGACTTGTGACGGCTCTAGACCATGCTCCTCGCAAATGTCCATCGTCAAGATAGTGCCTTTGAGTTTATCGCGATGTGGTGTATGCACCATTACAGGCAAATCAAACTCTTTTGCTAACTCTAATTGCGCTCGTAAATATTTTTCTTCTAATTTTGTCTGCTCGTCAAAGCCGATCTCACCAACCGCTACGACACCGTCTTTGGCGAGGAATAGAGGTAGTATATCCATAACTGCCTCAGCCAAACTTTCATTGTTAGCTTCTTTAGAGTTCAAGCCTATGGTGCAGTAGTGCTTGATTCCAAATTGAGATGCGCGGAATCTCTCCCAGCCAACTAATGACGCTAGGTAATCGCGATAGGTTTCCGCTGACGTGCGTGGTTGTCCCAACCAAAATGCAGGTTCAATCACAGCCACCACACCTGCAGCAGCCATTGCTTGATAATCGTCGGTGGTGCGGGCGCTCATATGAATATGGGGGTCGATGTACATAGTGGTTACCTATAAGTTGTTACCGTTTACATTTTTATTGTTCGAATTCTAACACTCGTAATTCGCAATTATTTCCCAAGTTATTGGGGAGGGTAGTTGTTGCAGCTCATCGACTTGTAAAAGCTGACGGCCAAGTATCGCGGTATCTTCATCTTTATTTTCCGCCAAGCCCAAAGCGATGGCGGCTTTGGTTCTTATATCACTTCTAACAAACTGCGTCTTTAAGTCTTCACGACCGTCGTTGCTTAAAGTGATCCAGGCCACGCAGCACCACAAGTCCCAGGGTACTGAACGTGAAGCCGCTTGGCGTTCTTTTGCATAATCCCTAAGCATTGTGACCAATGATTCATTGTTACGTGATTTAAGCCCATGAATACTAATAATGGGAACATTTAAAAATGCTGCTTTGAGAATTAGTTGGTTCCAGCCTAGTTCGTCAAAGTACTTATTGGGGTAATCGGTATCGTGCGCAATGGCGCTAAACAAACTTGTTATATTTGAGCGTGCGGCTTCCCGCGCTTTTTCAACGAAAGCCTCTGGGTAAGGCACGAAAGCTAAGCTCTGAATGAGGACGATACTTTCCTGCACGTCGGCAGAGTTAAAGAGTGTTTCGTATAATTCGATGTAGTGTTGTTTTGTGCCTTGATCAGCAACTAATAAAAGCAGGTAGAGCCGAGCCAAGCTTGGCCATTGCCATTTGGTGATAACGCCGAAAGAGTCTTTTTCTTGCCAGTGTAGAGAGTCACTAATATTAACGTTGCTATTATCAAACCATCTTGTGCATATGGCGAACAAATAAAAGAATAGCTTTTGATCTATATGGGCTGCCCCTTCTATTTTAGACTGAATTTTATCGAATCCTATAGATTGCTGGGCAGCTAGCAGGTTGCCTAATTCTGTAATAGCTTTTTGTGTCATTTAACTACGCTTCTCACATTGCTTTTGGCATTTGCGCACTAAATTTTTACGGTATCGTGCAGCTGTTATAGTTTATAGCATTTATTAAAATGCTCCTGAATAATCTATCACAACTGCATTGTGAGAATGTAGGTTTTATTAATGTCTATATCAAACAGCGTCTCCGCAAATATGTACTTGCTGCTGTTCGGGGTCTACTTTTAAATAAAAACAATTTTGGCGTCCAGTATGGCAGGCTGCGCCTTCTTGAGTAACCTGGCACAATATGGTGTCGCCATCGCAGTCAAACGACATTGAGACAAGTGCTTGAGTATGTCCACTTGTTTCACCTTTTATCCATAGTTGTTGCCGGCTACGAGACCAATATGTCATGCGCTTTGTAGATAAAGTGAGCTCTAATGCTTGCTTGTTCATCCAGGCAAACATAAGTACATCTTTACTCGTAAAGTCTTGAGTAATAACCGGTATTAGGCCTTGATCATTATACGCAAGTTGATCGATTACGTCGGTTAAACTGATGGATGTGTTATGGCTTTTACGCTCAAGTTTTTGGAAATATACATGTTTCACTTTTAGGACTCATTAGCAGTTTTAGGGCATGCACAACTTGTTTTGGTTTGACAAAGCTGGAAATTTTTAAAATGACTATAAGCTATAATTGCCGTCCCTATAACTGTTAGTATTTTCTCCCATGTTTCCCCCAACAGTGATTCACCTAAAACAACAGCTATTACGAGTAATGTTAAACCGGTGCTGCCTGCTGCAATAAATTGATATTTCTTGTGTCGTTTACAGCCTAGTGTCAATGCATAAACACTAGTGGGAATAACGACCAATACCATCCAAAGATGGAAATCTTCATTGTTTAAACTTAAGGCCGCAGCACTTGGCAGTGATGCAAGTAATAGCGGTAGGGCAAGGCAGTGGAGTGTGCAAAGTACAGACAAACCAATAGCCGCTTTATCGGTAAATGTTTGAATATTTATCATTTTATAAAATTCTTCAATTTCCTCATAAATAATGTGTTTATATTGATATCTTTGAGCTTCTGATAGCGCTTGCAAATTAACACTCAAGAAACAGAATGTCAGCATTTGAGGGCGCTATGTAAATATATGATGAGCTTACTGATTAAATATGCTTTGCCTCTTGCATTTAAGCTCTCAAAGCAATTGTGTTGTTAGGGCCTGTTAACAGGCCCTTGAGTTAGGCGAGGTTTTTAGCAGAACTTAACCAGCACTTAGCCAGCACTTAAAAAGTACCGCGAATTCCTAATCTGAAATTACGGCCAGGTCTAGGTGCTATGTCTTTTAGGAAAGAAGAATGAACACGGGCTTCTTCGTCACCAATGTTTTCCACTTTAAGAAACACTATTGTTGTCATCGAACCGAACGGAATACTATAGTTAATATTCGCATTGACCCAATTGTAGCCATCCGTTTCCGTTTCCAAAGTAGCCACATCATCTTGATCGCTGTAGTGAGTCCAGCTTAGATTGGCCGATAACTGCTGGTAAACATAATCGAGGCTAAGACCAAATCGCATAGGTGGAATACGGGGTAAATTACCACCATCGTCTAATTTTGCGCGAACATAGTCCGCATGTGCAGTGGTTTTAAAGTATTCATTTATTTGCCAAACGCCTTGTGCCTCTACACCGCTAAGGGATGCATCTGCACTTTGAAAAAGAAATACTGGTAGTTCTTCACCTTCTTCCTCTTCTTCTTCTGAAGCTTCAGATCCTGGTTCTTCTTCATGGCCATGCCCTACTTCTGCAAATAACTCTGTGTCAAATTGGGCGTAGTAGTTATCGATCTGGTTGTAGAAAGCATTGACAATAATTCCTACATCCCCTTCAAATTTACGGAAAGTGATATCGATATTGTTGGATTCTTCCATCTCTGGAGTGTTTTCTACTGGCTCAAAAGCAGTCTCACCACCTTCTTCATGAGCTTCAAATAAAGCGCCTATTTCGAAAGTGTTGGTGGCGATATGTGGGCCAAAAGATAGTAGTTCTGCAGCGGAGGGTGCACGTTCGGCATGACTTAGTGACACGCCAATATTATAACCTGGGGTAAAATCCCATACGGCGCCTATGGATAAACTAAAGGGCGTGTAATCTTCATCAAAAGAGAAAACTTCTCCTTCATGTTCTTCTTCGCCGTGTCCTTCACCTTCACCTTCTCCTTCATCTCCATGACCATGAAATTCTACATCAGAAATTGCCACTTCATCACTGCTAATATTAACGTGTTCAATACGTGCACCTAGCTGTAAGAGCACTTCGCCGAAATGCTTTTCTTCCAATAGAGCGATAGCAAAGGTGTCGGTATCTGATGGTGGAGCAAAGGCTTCTTCCCCGATAGCGGAGAACTCGCTGGTTTTGTAGTCCAGTACAATTCCGCCATGCCAATCTGCTAGAGGCTGAAATAGCAATTCGAGCTTTACTTCTCCGGTTTCGTTCGTAAAGGTTGTTCCAGGAGCGTTATCTTCAAACTCAGTGTGGGTATAGTCGGTATAACCTAGACGTGTATTTAAGCCACTTATAATGCTGTGATCAAAGACCAGTTCACTAATAACTTGGTAACGATCTTGTTCGAGCTCTAGGGCTACTTCCTCTTCTTCACCTTCTTCTTCTTCGCCATGGCCATGACCTTCTTCCTCTTCTCCATGCCCGTGACCGGGGATGCCGTAGTCACGATCTAGTCTACCGTAAGAGAAACCAAGGTAACCGTTGTCGAGAATATAGCTGCTGCCAATGGTAAACCCGTTGGATTCTTCTGCAGTATTTTCGACAGTACGTTCGTCGCTATCAGGCTCATCGATATCTGGAGATACTGGAACTTCATAATCGTCGGAATCGCGCCAAAAGCCATCTAGATGAAATGCGAAACTATCAGCACCGGTATTTAAATTAAAGGACGCTAAATTTTGATCGTTGACCGAGTCACGAGACAGCAGCCATTCGCCTCTAGTATCGGTATCTGTGGGTACACGTTTATCGACAACATTTACCACACCGCCAATCGCACCACTGCCAAAAAATAACGTAGCGGGCCCTCTAAGTATTTCCACTTGTTCTGCGGTAGAAACTTCGGCCGATACAGAATGATCCGGGCCAACACGTGAGACATCACTGACATCTAAGCTATTTTGCGTAATCAAGACACGAGGCCCACTCAAGCCTCTAATAATGGGGGTACTGGCAACATTGCCATGAAAGTTTGTGTGCACGCCGACTTCGCCAGCAAGAGAATCTCCCAAAGTGGCCGCTTGTTTTCTGCGAAGTTCTTCTCCTGAAAGAACATCAATAGGCATTGCTGATTCTATATTCGATGCATGTAAGGGGATTCCGATAACATCTACTTGTTCAATAACACTTTGAGTCAACACAATACGTTGTGTATTTTCGAGTTCGTTTGTCTCAAGACGAATGGTTTGATGCACGAAGCCCGGTGCCGATACATGCAGTTCAGCGGCAGTATCAATGTCTAATTTGAAATATCCCTGTTCATCAGTGCTGGTTGATATACGTTTACCGACAACCCTGACTTGCGCGTCACTGACCGCTCCACCGTAGGCGTCTAATATCTGGCCGTCTAAGGCATAAGCGGATGCCGACACCCAAGCGATAGCTAACGACAATAATAGTTTGAATCTCATTACATACTCCAAATGGTAAAAATTTTGTATCCCTTCTTACAGCAATCAATGCGTAGGTTCTTTTTCGAATACCAAGCTTCGAACACTATATTCTGGTGGGGGCTATTTACAGAACTTACCTATAAGAACATACGACTGAAAAACATCACGCATTGTTTGTTTATTGATCAGGATATCGTCACATAGTCAATGGCGGCGATATGATACAACATATCATTTTTGAGTGCAAAAAATACACCGTATTTCTAGAAAAGGTTACCTACTCAAGAAGTGCAAATAATTAAACCATTGCACAAATAGGGTTATGGATGTAATAGCAAATTATTCAGGTAGTCGGATCCAATACAGGTGCCAGGACGTTTTTTAGATTAAATTAAACTTTCAATCATACAATAATCGTTTATGAATTAGATTTTCCTTGTCTAATTTTAGGCCTCATTGGTTTGAGTAAGAGATGACTGTCCTTAATTACTATAAAATCAAATCGCGCCAGAATGTCAAAAGAGTATAAGCATAAACGCCAGTGAACTTGAGCCTAGTATACTTTTTTTATATTTCGAAAGTTTTTTTTACATTATTTTGGTGCGCCTTTGGCACTTAATGCATCTTTTCAGTCTTGATGGCTGCAATAAACTATGATTAAATTTTTCCATGATAAGAGTTCTATACCATAGATATTTTCACTTAGCATTGTGGTCATGGAAAATTTAGCTATCTTTCTCTCTAGTCTCTACTCTTATAATACAGTGTTAATAGAATGTAATGTATTCTTGTTGATGTGTTAAAAAGGTTGATAAGAAATACTCTTAAACATTTAATTTTTTGCTAGTCCATCTTTCTATAATTAAAACCTATCTTTTTATAGTACCTAGAATATTTATCGTGAATAATTAAGGTTAGTTAGTCCTAAAAGTCTCCAGGGACTTTTAAGCCGATTTAACTGTTCCTATTTTCTCGCACAGCGCTAGTAACTGACAAATAGCACTTCGAATAATGTACGCGAAGAACTTAGTATAGTTATTGTCATTAATATAGACATAGTAGATAGATTTGAATTACGGACTTAGGTGGATAGTACTATAAAATAAAAAGGAGAAAAAAATGGTTGTTATCTTGACCTTTAAGGCTGCTAGTTTGTTCAAGCTGCTTTAAGTGGGTTGCTGAGAATAAATAGATCAGCGACAAGTGCCAGTAACATATTAGGCAGTAATTTCATGGCGTTTTCTCATTGCATTCTTATTATTAATGACGTACTGAAAAGGGTGATAGATACATGATGAGTGTAATTTTTAATTTGCGAATAGGAATGTCACCTACACATTGTATTAAAAAGTACAAAATGTAAGTTTACTTCTCTCTTTCAAATAAAAAATCTAAGGTACATGCATGTACTTAAAAACTCATGCAAAGGTATTCAATTTGTTGCCGATGATATTTATGATGAACGCCTGTCGCTCAGCGATTTTCGAGGCAAGTGAGCGATATTGTAATTTTTCAGAGATACTGCTTGTCCTTTTCGTCATTTTAGGATGTATGAGTTAACGCTTCATGAACATCAAAATCTATTGGCGATATGGGAGGGGATGAAGTCGGGTTTGTGAAGTAGCTGAGCATGCTTGTGTTCCGTAGGTTGTCATGAGATCGCTAATTTGGGTGAACTCTATTACGGTAATATCCACTCATAATCAAGCTGTATAAATCTTCACATTATTTTTATTAAACCTCTTTGCAAAAATAGCGGATATTCTCATGGGCCCAATTAAAGGTGGTACATCTAGCCAACCTCTCGTACCCCGGCGTACTGGTAGAAGCCGACACCCAACGAGATTGGAAAGGCTTACTGCCAAACTTGTGATAAACGCACCTCAATTAGTGTCAGCCGCTGCCGTTAATCCTATCTTCGGTAAAGTGAGCAGAGGCCTTAGGGGTGCTCCTGAGGGATTAATTTCTATGGCAAAAGCCATGTCTCCTGCGGCGCAGTACTACGGAGATTTACCGGTATGTACGTCTGATCATGTAAGAAAACATAGAAAACGCTCTGGTAGAGATACACCCGTATTACACGTTGATGAGAACTACCATGCGTACTTGACGACTAGAACGAGACATCTTAACCCCGCAGGTGGTAACTACAAAACAGCCTCTCGTATGCTTCATACGAATGCAACTAATGACCGACCTGTGCCAAAGGCGTCCGAAATAAAAATGGAGCTACCCTTCGTAGATGAAAAGCGACTAGCTAGATTTATTCGTGAAAACACAGGAAGAAATAAGCCTGAATACCATACTTTATTAAATAATTGTGCCACCATGTCAGCAAGGGCGATAATGGACGCCGTCCAATGTCGGCCAAGCTTCGATGTTAGATTGGATGCGGTTCCTGGACTTAAGTTTACAAGAAACATGAGATCCTGGACGCCTAGGCAGGTCGCGAGATTTGTTGATGAGCTATCTACACTCGCGGGGAAACCGAGTAATGTTTGGAAAACATTACCTGAGGAAACTAGGCATGTTCAAGCGGTTAAAGACCTTATTAGGCAAAAAGCGCCACGAGTTGCGGCGATGTTTAAATGAGGATACCAATACATAGCCTGAACCTTGATTGATTTCCAGTCAGACGGCTTGGTTTGCAGGCAGTGATCTTACTGTAATATAGCTGGCCTTTTGTGCCTGAGCTGGAAAACCACTTGTGACTATTGTTGTTCTTTCATCCATTCATCCCTTGCAAAATCGATGACTTCCGAGCATAAAAAACATGTTGTCTTGGAAGCCATATCCAGTAATAAAACCATTACGGACATTGCTAGACATTTGCTAATAGTCACCATGCCAGCCGGAAGTTTATTCGGCAACAAGGGCATAAAGCTCAAGCAGCCATCGTATTGAAAAACATTTCAGGCATCCCCTTGTTCCATTGTTTCTGGTATTTGATGCTGTGCTTACTTTATTGGGTATTACTTCTGAAGTATCTTTAGGAGGATATGGCGCCCTAGAAGCGAACGAAGAGTTCCCGTTATCAACTATAGTGAAGTCTTTTCCCGATCATAAAAATAAAGAATTATTCTATCGTTTGGAACAAATACGTCTTCTAGGATTTATTATTTTTGATAGACCAGAAACGGAAGCCGCAGAGACGGAAGCTGAAGAGACGGATGACTGTTTTTATTGTTTAAGCAATTTCTATCTAGAAGAAACTAAAAATCAGGTTTCAGCGGTCGATGTGTGCAATAAATAAACAGTGTTAAAGTTTAATATTCCTTGTCTATAAAATCTACATACCTAAAAATTTTGTTAATACCAAATCCCTTAAAGACTGTAATTCTTTCACTAAAAACCACGTTTTTCTATAAGTGTGAGCAGCCCCGAGTATAGTTGCAAAATAATAGAAATGTAGTGTAACTCGTATGGAGAAGATGTTACCCAGTAGTAAACCAGTTAAATTCAGATATGAAAAGGGTTTAACTATTAGCTGAATAGAGGAACTACGCTGTGTCTTTACATCATTACATTCCTTGTCTTCGATTTTTTATCTCGATTAGCTGATGGCAATCCTTTTATAGTAAATCTTGATTGTATTTAATATTAAAAGAATCTTATATAAAAAATTAAAGGATTTAGATATGAGTAATAAAGCATCTGCTACCGCTGCTGATTTAAAAAAACTTAGTTCTTTTTTGCGTAAAAATAGTAATGTTGATTTTCGTAAAGTAGATCTGGTCACTAAAAAAAGTATTGACTCATTTAAATGGCCGGGATCGCAAGATGAAAAAGAAAAGCTTCTGAGAATGGTAAAAGCTTATCAGCGTATATTGAGAGTATTGCCAGAAAATTACGAGCATTTAGCTAGGTCTTTATTGAAGAAAGGAATTGACTCATCCATGCAGATAGCATCGATGCCGAAAAAGAAATTTATTCAAGATAATATTAAAATATTCGAAAATGATACCGCTTTAGCTGAGCAGGTTTATAAGCGAGCTATTGCACTACGCAAAGCAATCGCTCTTAAATATGTCAATCGATCACAGAGTCTTGAGCCTCATGCAAGAGCAGTAGGAATAAGATAAAACCAACATTGCTGTCGGCCAAGAAAAAATACACGTCATAAAGTTTCAAAATCCCAAATAACATTAATAGAGGTGCCTTTAAGCGAAAGCTCGGTCGTTTGTACTTGAGTGGCACCTATACAGAAATTTTCTTCAACACTCTTGATAAACTAAATTAGTTATAAAAAAGGAAGTGAGTTAGCATGAGCATACTAAATAATCTACCCTCATATGCAGGTCTATTCGGTAATATTGATTTTAAAGAAGGAGATGAATCTCGATCGGTATATTCTCCAGCTGCCTATCTAACCGATCTTTTGCAAATGCTAGATGATGAATTTAACGCGAGCGCTCTGGATGAATCCCGTTCCGATGAAGAGCTTGATTACTACAAGTTAGATTTAGATGTTCGTCGCGGTGATATTAAAAATATAGATTTGGATGAAGAGAATACCACAACTCTAATCCCTTATTTAGATATTGTTAACGAAGTTTTAGAAGGACGTGTTAACTCAGATCAAGAAACTGTATACGAAACATTAAAGGCGGCACAATACCCCTTCAATATGCCATTTTCATTAAATAATGAAAAAATAAAAAACTCTATTAAGCACTTAGGTATCTCAGCCCAAGAATTAAGACGTTTGTTTGCTACCGATACAGATTATCATACTGTCGCAAGAGAGTATCTTGGTTTATCTGTAGAAGAACTTGATGCATTTGTTGAAATAGATAGTGCTATAGATGAAGATAAGAAAACAACGAGTATCGTCAATGCCTATGGCTACACCTACGATTCAACATCGGCAACGGCTGTAGCTGCGCTTGCTAGCTTTATCGATGATATGTCTTCAGTATCTTCCTATATGGAAACTACCGACTTAGACGCACAAAAAATGCGTGAACTACTATATCATAATTTATATGTTGATCCGTCTGATCACACTATTGTTGAATCTGGAAGGGAAAATTTCTATATCAATTCTGGTTTAACAGCTGCAAGTAACAGTATCTATACCAGTGGTTATGTCACACTCAGTGCTGATGAGGCATCACTTGAGTGGAATACTCTTATCGAAAACGCAGATGATGCTTATACAGGTTCAGAACCTGAAGAGAGTACAGATACTTTAATTCCTTTAGCATGGTTTGACCGTGCTAGTCGTTTTATTCGCTTGGCACAAAAGACGGGCTTAAGCTTTATAGAACTAGATAATATACTACGCTTTTGTTGTAAAGTTGATGGTGTCGCAACATTAGATGACAACACTATTATCACTGTTGCACAAATTGTATATTTCCATAAAAAATTCGAAGTCCCCATCGATAAAGTAATTGCGGTACTGTCAACCATTAGTTACACCGGCCACACAAATGAAGATCTACCTAAGGATCAATTCAACCGCATTTTTAATTTACCCTGTGTTGCAGTGGACAAAAACTATTTTCATATTGCAGATATTATGGGAGACCTGCCCGATCAATATGAAGATACAACTTACAGTGACTATACACAGATAGAGTACTTTAACGACTTATTCTCAGATGATAATGACTATTACAGAAAGCGCCTGCGCCATACACTTGGTTATACCGATACCGACTTAATTAATATTACTGAACGCCTTGAGTTCGAGGAGATTGCTGAAAGTACACTTTGGGAATCGAAGGATAATGAGTGGGCTTTGTTAAATATTCTATACCGTATTCACGCTCTGGCAAGTATGCTTGATATCGGGTTTTTAGAATTATTTACCATGTTCGACTTACTTGAACAAGATCCTTACGTTGGTCGTATAGATCCCCATACATACTTCGTATATGGGCAAACGAGCACACAAAATTGTTTTGATATCTTATTCAAAACAGATTTTGATGATGACACCGATATGGAAACCAATATTGCCGATCGACTTTGGCTGTTGGAATCACTAGCTGCGCTGAATAAATGGATGAAAGAGTTTGGTTACTCTGCCGAAATGCTATGGAAAATTGTCAATGGCGCACCGATGACCGATGACGAAGAACAACAGAAGATCGAACAAGACCTAGAGATGTACAACGCTCTGTTGGCGCGTTTTAAAGTTAAAAAATTAAAGCCAGATACATTTAAAAAATACCTGGGGGATGTACGAGCGTCGCGTTTTATTTTTAATCTATTGAAAAGCCATTGTGGTCATGACCATGATAACGCTATTCATCAGCTTATGACGTATCACGTCATGGATAGCTATGAGTTGGCCAAAGATTTTATCGGCCAACTAGATCGTATTGCGAGTAATGAATTTATCGACCTATCTCTTGAAGAAAAGCTGCAAGAAAAAGTATTCACTAATCTAGTTACTCGAGAAGTGATTGATGGCAATGGAAAGATTTTGCTAGAAGCGTTGCCTGAATATATGAATTTTCAACTGGAAAATAATTTCAGTCATATCAGTGAAGAGGTGTTTAAATTATTTCATCGTATTTACATGGAGTCAGATGCTTCGCGTCAAAATTCGGATGACGAAATTGATATACAACTATTCAAATCAGACCTAAAGGCGCTGGGGCTAAATGAGCTGGAAGCGAGAGAACTATATGATACTTTGATATACAAAAATTATATTGATGATCAAGGGTATGCTCAAAACGTTGAGATGTTTAGCTCTGACATGGGTTCACTAGACCTCAGTTGTGGTCTGCGTGCAGTCACGCGTCAAGTGTATCAACACCTGGTAATGCAGTTTAAAAAGTTTTCCGCAAGCCAAGTCATGATTAAAGGGGACATGTTTGAAGATTTAGAACTAGATTCTGTCGCCTTAGATGATTTGATGAAAAATCTCACAATGAATGGTTATATCGATGAGCAGGGTATAGTCGTCGATAAAATGCGACTCATGAGTGAAACACCCAACACAATGAACTTGGCCCTACAATTTTATCCATATCGAGAGGAGATATACAAAGCTTTAGAACGAGCAATATCCACCAATAAAGATATGTATTTAAAAGTTGATAAAAACTATCTTACTGAAATTTCGGCGAAAACAGTATCTGCATGGGTTGTTGAAGATTTACAAGAAAACTATATTAAGAAGTCATCTTTAAGTGACGATGAAAAACAATTCTTTACCGATGACAGTAATAAACCGCAATTTACTTTACGACAGTATTTTGATGAAACTAAACGCACCGTAATTTTTGATCATATTCAATCCATTATTGAATACTCTAATAAATATGCAATAAAAGATGAATCGCTTAAAGAGTTGGATTTTAATGAATCCGAAATAAAAGAAATTAAACAACTCTTGATGGATGCTAATATAATTAACCGCAGTGGCGTGTTAAATGCTGATGATGTCGAGTATTTCACTTCTCCAGAAAACGCTTCTGACTTTAATGTTCCTGGTTTTGATGACTTCGATAAAGAAATCTTCTTTTTACTCTATTCTATTGCCAATGAAGTGGATAAGACGGTCAAAGCCATTGAAAAAACAATAAAGAAAAGTGCCGAAAAACAAGAAAGTGATATTCTCGATCATTTACAATCTGTTTTGGGTATTGATATTGATATTGTGAAATTGGTATCTAAAGCAGTATTTAAAGTTGATGACAACCTACATCATGCTTGGCTAATGCCTCTTTTAAAAGAAGCTAATGCATTAAATCGCCTTGATAGTCTGCCTCATGATATGCACTATACTCAAGCTGTTAAGCGAATACGTCAGCTGGCAATGTTGATTAATAAATTACAGTTGGATATTAATGAAGTTGATATTGCTATAAAAGATCAAAAGCTGGTAGATAAATTTCCAGAAGACTTGATTCTGCCTGACGGCATTATAAGCGTTGATGCGATCCTGGAGACAGAAGAATTCATCTATTTATTTAATGGTGATTACTACTGGATTTATCTTGCTGAAGACTACCGTATGATCGATAAAAAAGAAGTGGTAGTGGGCATCGATGAAGATGATGATTTAATCGATCTACAGAAGCAAGATGAAGCAAGACAAAAACGTTTAAAAGAAGACCCTATCCGGCAGCTATTTGATAAAGAAGATTTGAGTCAAGTGGATGCCGCCTTTATTGATAAATATGGCACCTGGTGCATTGTCTCTGGCGAATATCATTATGTGAAGTATGATGAGGCTGAAGTTTGGGATCGACGTGATAATACATTTGGTCAGGTTGATAATGATTTTGAAAACATCGAAATGGTCGATGCAGCCTATGTTAATCCTGAAGGTCATCTATTTTTGTTCGCCAATGATAAATATGTGCGCTACAGCGAGATTGACTTTACATTAGATCCTTCTTTAAAAGATACGGTTTCTCAAATCAGCGTCGATCAAGGCTACCCTAAAAGCATTGCTGATGATTGGAATAATGAAAATCAAGCAATACAACTGCCAGTAGAGTTTGCACGGGATTTGGGGCCACTTTTTGATGGCCTGGACGGTTATAGTTATGCCTTCTTTAACGATCAATATGTATCATCTCAAGGAAGGAGAGTAAAGTCGGTTGCCGATATGTGGGGCCATCGAGAGCATAACTTTGGCCGCGTTGAAAAAATCGATGCGGCGATGGCGAGCCAAGGAAATTACTTGCTTTTCCACAATGATAAAGTCGTTAAATATGCTGGCAGTATTGAGTTGGATAGTCTGCAGCCGGAGGAAGGTTATCCACGCCCAATCCATGAAGAGTTTGATTCCCTACCTGGTGAATTTGTTGAAGGTTTAGATGCAACACTACACGGTATTGATGACAATGTTTATCTGTTTCACGACGATGAATGTGTTACTGCTAGCTACGATGAAGAATCTAGTTACTACTCCGTCACAAGTAATGCAGTCAAAACCAAAACTCTTTGGGGTGTACTACAAAATGATATTGCTGATAATGGTAAGGTAGACGCTGCATTTGTTGGGCTTGATGGCCGTACTTATCTTTTCTCAGGCAGTCAGTATGTACGTTATTCCACAAATGATTACAGTATGGTTGATGACGGTTTTCCTCGCGATATTGTAGAAGACTGGGAAGGTTTAACCGAAGTAACAGCCGCGTTTGTTCTTGACAATAAAACTTACTTATTCGGCACTAATGTTGAACAAGAAGCTATCTATGTTCGCTACTCCACATTGCGCAAAGAAGAACAAGACTATTTAGAAGTTGACGAAGAAGATCCCAACGCTCGAGTCATAGAGACAGTACTGGCAAATCGTCCCGATGTGGATGAGATAGAAGTGTTTCCCGCTACAGTTGATGCCGAATTTTGGAGTATCCCAAGAAATTTGATTCCCGACGATGTTGCCGAGGAAGACTTTCAGATTGATGCTGTAATGAATGGCCCCGATAACAAAGTTTATTTGTTTTACGGCGATAGCTATGTTGAACATGACCACGCTAATCGTTGGTGGTCCGAACCGAAAGTATTGGCCGAGCAGTGGGATCGGATTCCCAGTGCGCTCTTATCTGAGGTAGCTGCGCCAGAAGGCGATGGTGTCACAGAAACAATCAATCAAACTATTGTTGCTGCCATGAAGGGGGAAGATGGCCATACTTATTTGTTCTTTGAAAATATGTATTTGCGTTTTTCTGATAAGGAATTACGTACTATCGATAATGGCTTTCCAAGATTGACCAGCAAGTTTTGGGGCAATGTTCGCAACAATATTGAAAGTACGGGTAAAGTTGATGCGACTTTATTGTTGGAGTCTCGCTGGGAAGAACAAAATGATGATGGCCAGTTAGAAGATATGGTGGAAATGCACACCTACTTGTTTTCTGGTGATCAGTTCTTCCGTTACAAAGCTTCGGACTATTCTCAAGTAGAACAAGGCTATCCTCGTTCAATGAGCCGTCTTAAAGATGAGCCACGTTTTAAAGGTCTAGAAGTTGAATTTTCCGATGGCATTGATGCTGCGTTTGCTGATCAGCGCCAAATATATTTATTCTTGGATGATAGCTTCTATGTGGTTGTTGGCGATGAAGATAACTACAAACAGTATGACGATGATGTATATGCAAACATTCAAGCGGTTACTCAACAGGAAGGACTTACCTATACACTAGATGTGACGGGAGATTGGTATAAGCATAATCATCTTGAAGATCAAACGCCGAAAAAGACTGTCGCTACGCCACGTATCGCTGAGAAAGCACAGGATAAACTAAGCGATAATATTTCAGCTGTTCTCCATGGCACTAACAAGAAGTCTTACGTCTTTGCCGGAACAGAATTTTATGACGTTTCTTTGGAGCGTAACTTTAATATTGTTGATGTCTGGGGACGCTCACGTAATCCTATTCATGATAAAGAAACTATTGACGCTGCCTTCGTGGGCCGCGATGGTACCACCTATGTATTTTCCGGTCATTGGTTTGTGCAATACGAGACAGACACTTACACGGATCAAACTGTCGTCTATCCACCGCGAAGAATTAGCGACAAATGGAAAGGCTTAAAAAATGTGGCCTTAGCCTATGTATGGAAAGAGGAAACCTACTTATTTGAGCGGCCAGACGAACATGGTAACTTCAGTTATTTGCGTTACTCTAAAGACAGTTATGAAAAACCCGATAGAGGCTTTCCTCGGCGAGCAAGTGAAGGTTTTTGGCAGATTCCGGAAGCATTTTTAGCCGAGGGCTTTAATACCATTGATGCTATTTTCGTACATGAAGATAATTTAATTTTTATCAGCGATCAGAAGTTTATCAGTTTTGATTTAGAAATGAGAACCTGGAGCCATCCTCAGGATCTGGAGCTAATTTTTGAAGGAATACCTTTTAATAAGACAGACTTTAGTGATCTTAAATCGGGATTTATTGGTGCGGACGACAGGGTTTATTTCTTCAATCAACAATGTTTCGTTAGTTACGATAGTAGTGCCGAGCCAGATGAAATGTGGTCCGATGTTCTATACATCAAAGATCACTGGGGCTTGCAACGCAATATCTTTGAAAATGGTATAGATGCAGCGTATGTCGGCACAGATGGAGCTACTTACTTATTTGCAGGTAATGAATATGTTAAATACTCATCAAGCGATTATCGTTATGTTGACGAAAGTTATCCTAAGGAAATAGCTACTTATTTACGCGATGAACCCGCTTTTGAGTTTATGACTAAGGAGTTTCAACAGCACCTTGACCAAATGGAAGCGGCAGAATACACACCTTTTTTCACCGGCATAGTTGATAACGGCCGCTGTGTTTATGTCTTTACCGAAGACACTGTGTTTGCCGGTAGTCCCGATAAATATATTGAGTATTCTATCGAAGGACTAGGTGATGTCGATAATAATTTTACTCGAGGAGGTATTGTTAACGCTGCTTTTGTCGATACAGAAAGGGAATATACCTACCTATTTTCTGGCGAACAATATATCCGTTATTCCGGTGATAGCTATCGCTTTATTGATGATGGATATCCGAAAATAATTGCTGAGAGTCTGGCCGATGAACTCGCCATTGATACCCTTGCTGAAGACTACCGCAATGGTATAGACGCAGCTTTTTATCACACTAGCACAGGCCCTGTTCTATTTAATGAACGTCAGTATCTTTATGCTAATGATGGTGCTGCCACTGAAGGTAATATCAGTGACGTTTGGGGAAAAATTGATAATGAGTTTATTAATGCTGATGACAATACTATTGATGGTGCTTATGTAGATAGTGAAGGTGCTTTACGTGTCTTTAAAGGCACTCAATTTGTACGCTACAGCGATACAATGGAATTATTCGAGCTAAACCCTTATGACGAACCAAGGTATGTCGATGAAGAATATCCCCAATATATTACTGATCAATGGCCGCAGATTGATAATGAATTACTGGGTGGTACAGGTGTAGATGCTAGTGGTGTAGATGCAGTATTTAAGTTTGAGGATGAAATTTACTTTCACACTGACGGCTTTTTCTCCGTCTATGATGTTGACTTGGATGATCACGATCAAGAAGTTCCGCTACAAGTCTTAGCCTATCGTTGGGGGGAATGGTCAGACTACTTGTTGAGTGATATTCATGCTATCACGCGCTTTAAGGATTTAGGTGAACGCTTTACGGGCGGCGATATGAGCTTGACCGAGCTTGTCAGCGGTGCCGACGGCGAAGTTAAAGAACCTTATATGCAGTTCGCGGCAATATTTGGTTTTGAAAAAGAAGAAGTACGCTGGCTGAAGCAGCGCAATGGTTTTCTTGCAGATCAAGTCAATATTATTGAAGAAGATTTTCAATTGGAGTTGGTATTAAAACTCTACGATATCTTATCAACAACACAACGTATCCGCGTCGATGTATCGTCTTTATATTACGATGTTTGGCTCAATCTTTATGGCCAGTCGGATACCTTGTCTCTGCCCAATTACTCAGATGCTGCAGCCGGGAGCTACGACCTTTTAGTGTCTGTTGATTGTGACAACAACTATGAGACCCTAGTTAAACAAATAGATAATGAGTTAAATACTATTAAGCGTGATGCCTTGGTGCCATATGTTATTGCCAACGATGATGATGTCAGTACCACACGTGCTCTTTATCAAAAGTTGTTGATCGATATACAGATGGATTCTTGTGCCGAAACTTCACGTATTAAAGAAGCTATAGCCGCAGTACAGTTATATCTTCATCGTTATTTCGTCAACCTTGAGGATCTGGATTTAAATGCTACTGACCAAGATGCTGCGCGAGCCGAATTAAAAGAACGTTGGGACTGGCTGAAAAATTATCGTGTGTGGGAGGCGAATCGAAAAGTTTTTCTCTATCCAGAAAACTATATTCGTCCAGAATTGCGGGATACAGATACTAAGTCGGAAGGATTTAAAGATTTAGAAGATAGTTTAATGCAAGGTGAATTGACCGAAGAATCGGTTGAAGAAGCCTACTTTAAATACCTAGATGCGTTTACTGAAGTTTCCGAATTGACGATTGCCGGCGGCTATGTTTACGACGATGGAGACGATAAAAAGCTGTTGTTACTTGGTCGTACACGCACAGACCCTATGCGCTACTTCTATCGCTTCGGTAACTTTGTTGGTGGTGACAGCGATTCTGCTGTATGGGAACCCTGGCAGGAATTAGATATACCTATTGAAGCCACTCGTGTCGAACCTGTATTTGCCTTCAACCGTGTATTTATTTTCTGGACGACCCTTGAAGAAACCGCCGAGGATGCTTCTGAGGCGGAAGTCACTGTTAGCGATGAAGATCCTCAAACGGTATCATCAGAAGGCAACACCACTTATGAGGTTAAAGTGTTTTACTCTTTTTATAACCTCAATAAACGCTGGACACAGCCACAAACTTTGCAAACGGAATTTAATGACAGCTCTGCATTAAAAAATACTACAGGTTTTGACAAGGTCGAATTATTTGTTGAGAACACCACCAAACTTACCGTTGCCAGTGGTGAAGAACACGATTATGAAAATATTTTTATTAGTGTTCGCAGCGAAGATGCTTCCGATCAAAGCACATCGATGGCTGCTTACAATTTAACACCCGAGTTGTATTCCCAGGAAGCTGAAGCCCAAGATATTGAAAATCGTGGTCAGGATTTATTTGAAGAACTATTTCCTGAAGAAGGAATTATCGAAGACGATAATGTGGTGATGCTTAACTACAGTGCCAACTCAGTAGATGGCCCTTGGTTTGCCTATAACCATAATGGTTGCGGATTTTTAGTTAAACCCGATGCTGTATCTGGTTCTAGCGATGATGAACTTAGTGAAATTGATGCTAGTAGTGATGATATATTTCCTGATAGTACAGTGACTACCAGTGAAATTACCGCGGCAGTACAAGCAGGTACAGATGGTGATCTCATTTACTTCTTGAAAGATGGTACTTATGTAACACGTTCTGTTGCAGAAGATGGTACCGCTTCCTTTACTACTCCTGCTGCGATCAGCAGCCGCTGGGGGCTGCAAACAGAAATGCATGAAACTGGGCTGGTGGATTCTGCCTTTGTAATCGGCAATGTGGTATTGCTAACTTTAAATGACGAGCTTTATCTCTATGACTACAATGATTCCTCTACTGAAACCGGTATTGCCGCACCCGACAGGTTGGTAAAGCGGTCTTACGAATTTTCTACCTTGAGCCGATTGATTCCCAGTAGTTGGAAAGCTATTGGTGCATCATGTGCCATTAACAATAAAACATACCTGTTTGAAAAAGATAGTAGTGCCGTCGCCATATGGGGTAGCACACAGCAAGAATATGCCCTCAGTGCATTGTTTGGCTATAACGCTGGTGCCGCTACATATTATAACGGTGCATTACATGAAATTAATGGCGGTGCTTATACTGTTTATAACACTGACGGCAGTACTAGTTCATCAAGCGATATTACCGTGGGCAATGTTTTAAAAACTATGTATGGCGAAACAAGTGTCACAGATGTTGTCAACGATGACTATCTCACCAAAGGATTGATGGTGGTAGATGGTGGCGTATGGATTAAAGGGGAATCTGTCGATGGTACTAGTACATTTAATAATTATATCGATCAAAGTGGGGCGAAAGTCGGCGTAGCACCATCCTCTTTTACGGCAATTAATGATGAATGGATAGCAGGGTTAAGTTATAGCAACGGCAGCTTTAAACATCAGGTCACATTCACATTAAATAGTGACGGCAGCACCACTATGTATAAGTTGGCGATCGATACCACGGGTAACACAGCCTCTTCTTGGTCTAGCGCCACAAGTTCGCAAAGGGTGACCGGTGCTTTTGAAGATACCAGTGGTAGAATCGTGATTATTGTCGATCATATTTATTACCAGTCCTTCGCTCCCTCATCAGATGCCAGTACAATGATGGCAGGTTTACAGTCACTTAACTTGTTATCAACTTTGGGGTTAAATACACCTGATAATGCCTTCAACGCAATTGGTAACAGCGATGAGGGTATTGATGCTGCTTTTGTTGGTACCGCTAATATTGCTACCGATGAAGCACTATATCTATTTTTAGGCAATGAGTACTTTCGCTACAGCTATCTTAGCAATGGTTCTTATTCAAAAGTTGCTGATGTAGGCTATCCTAAAACTATTGCTTCTAATTCGGAGGGCTTTCCTTCGTGGTCGAGTATTGATGCTGCATTTTCGTTGCCGGATAACAGCGTTTCTTATTTCTTTAACAACGATGATGAAAACAAAAACGAAACTCCGATTTATTATCACACGGCTTCTGATGTTGAGAGCATTCCAACCAAAGGTATCTGGGGCGCTTTATCTGTTACTTCGTTACAAGTAAACGAACTTGTCGATGCGGCTTATGCAACAGAGGATAGCTTGTATCTGGTATCTGGCGATGAGTATTACCGTTATGGTATCAGTAGTGAAGGAGTTATAGATGAATACATAAGCAGTGATTCGCCTGGTGCCCTATCCGACACTGATAGTGTTGATGGAATATTTGTGTTAAACGACTACGCTTATTTTTTCACGGGCAATGAATACTATCGCTTAAGTGTTGATGCGCAACCCAGTGCGCTCTCAGATGCATCTACTATCTCGGGAAGTTGGGGTAATTTAACCGCCGATATTCGCGCTTCCGGTATAGATGCAGCCTTTACCTATGCTGTTACCGATTCACAAGGTAATGTCAGCAACAAACTCTATTTTATTCAGGGTGACAACTATATTTCTTATGTTGTATCCGATTCGAGTCAGGCTTCGCCTTATGAAATAAAAGATGTGAACTACGAAGTGATTCGTCTTACTTCAAGTACGGCGGAGCAACTCAACCAGATTTTATTTGCCGATGGTATCGATGGTCTATTGAAAATGTCGACTCAGGAAATTGACGAATCGCCGACGATAAGCTTCGACACTTCGACACCAGAAAATATTTATATGAATGAAGACCGGTTCACTAAAGAGCCGACCAATAGCCACTTAGACTTCCATAGTGCTAATGGTATTTATTATTGGGAGGTATTTTTCCATACGCCTTTCCTAATAGCTCAAGCGCTCAATGCTGATCAGAAGTTTGAAGACGCGAAAAAATGGTACGAGTATATTTTCGATCCGACCGAAGTTTCGGATTACTGGAAGTTCTTACCATTCCTAGCAGCAGATCCAAATGCCCTGACAAGCGGTCTTGAAAATGACTTGGATGTGATTGAAAGTCTGGTATCTTCCGACGCCGATTTGGCTTATGTCTCGGCGGCTCGCACTAGAGTTGAGAATATGGCGGCGGTGCTGGCACCTTACCAGGATATATTTTTAGGTTTGGTGAACAAAACCATTTATGAGGATGGTATCGAGGATGAAGCCAAAGCAGCGGATGAAGACTACGTTTATGGCACTTTAACTTTGGCCAATATTGAAAACTGGTCTGAGTTCGATCTGTTGACTAAGGCTATTAGTGATCTTGCCAATATTACTGGTGCCAACGACGAAGAACTGCTGGCAACGCGCATTAGCGAAATGCAAGAAGTTATAGAAGTGATGAAAAAGCTCGATTACCGTATTGATCTTATGAGCAATCACACGGCACAGTTAAGTGTCTATTTTGAAGATCCTTTTGATCCCCATGCTATTGCTGCATTACGCGTGATTGCTTATCGCAAAGCAATTGTCATGCGTTATATCGACAACTTACTCGATTGGGGCGATCTATTATTCCGTCAGTATACTCGTGAAAGTATTAATGAAGCGCGCATGCTTTATATTCTGGCCTACGACATACTGGGTGAAAAACCTGAAAATATGGGCAAGGTAGTGCTCGAACCAACGCAAAGCTACAACGATTTTAATTTTTACGATGGCGATGACTATGAGAAATATGATTTTCTTATTGATATGGAAAACACTTACAGTAGTGATGGTGATTTCGTTTATGAGCAGAGCTTAAGTTTCGCCGCAACACAATTTGATACTATCATCTCGCCGTATTTTTTCCTGAAAGAAAATGAGTTGTTTACTGAGTATTGGGATCGTGTGGAAGACCGTCTGGGTAAGATTCGTGCGTGCCTAAATATTGATGGTATTGCCCAACCCTTGCCATTATTCCAACCACCGATTGATCCTATGGCCTTGGTTAATGCTGCGGCCAGTGGTGGCGGTGCTGCCAGTGCAGCTATGGCAGCGGTTATGACCAATGTGCCCGATTATCGCTTTAGTGTTTTGCTTAGACGAGCAAAAGACTTAACCGGTAAACTCAAAGGCTTTAGTGATAACTTGCTATCGGTGCTGGAGAAAAAAGACTCCGAAGAAATGAGTTTAATTCAAGGTAAGCAAGAAGCACAAATTCTTGAGTTGACTACCATGCTTAAAGAGGAATCCATCCTCGAAGCGCAAGACACATTGGAAAACTTGATAGAGACACGTCAACGTGCGGTCGACCAGGAAGCTCACTACGCTAAATTAATTTCCGAAGGCTACCTACCTGAAGAAGTTGCACAGATGACCATGATGGGAACGGCGGCAGTACTGCACGGTGTTTCGACCTTGGGCAAATATGTAGCGGGTTTATCTTATATTGTACCGCAATTTACCGCAGGGCCATTTAGCTTTGGTGTAACCTCTGGCGGTGAAAATATTGGCGCTATGATGGGGCAGTTTGGAGAAGCGGTGCAATCTGCTGCTGAAGGCCTGAGTATGGGCGGTGAAATTGCCGGAATTGCCGCGCAGTTTAAACGCAGTGCCCAAGACTGGGATCTGCAGCAGATGATGGCTGCCAGTGAAATTAAACAATTAGATCAACAGATTAGTGCGCAGGAGCACCGCTTAGCGATCACTAAACAAGAATTGGTCATGCATCAAAAGGAAATTGAGAATAAAGCATCCATCAATGCATTTATGAAAAATAAGTTTTCCAACATGCAGCTTTATAGCTGG
Source organism: Agarilytica rhodophyticola (assembly GCF_002157225.2). NCBI lineage: Bacteria > Pseudomonadati > Pseudomonadota > Gammaproteobacteria > Cellvibrionales > Cellvibrionaceae > Agarilytica > Agarilytica rhodophyticola. The sequence continues at coordinate 6,075,569 of NZ_CP020038.1, read as the reverse complement.
TTGAGTGGCAAAGTATCTGGGTTGTTTTTCCAAACCTTCAAACTTGCACACGATTATGCCAAACAAGCTGAACAAGCTTTTGTTTTCGAAAAAGGTTTAAAGGCTGGTGACGTCAACCATGTTGGTGGCATGTACTGGGATAGTCAGAAAAAAGGCTTGCTCGCAGGTGAAAGCTTAGAATTAGATTTGGACAAAATGGAGAAATCGTATTTTGAGACTGATAGTCGCAATCTGGAAATTACCAAAAATATTTCCCTATTGGAAATCGATCCGCTGGCTTTACTAAAACTTAAGAATGAAGGCGCTTGTACTTTCCGTTTAAGCGAAGCGTTATTCGATTATGACTTCCCCGGACATTACAAGCGTCAAATTAAAACCATTTCTCTGGCGTTTGATCTCGGTGAAGGCCAGTCGGTTAATGCCACGTTGACTCAGTTAAACAACAAGCTGGTCATGGATACGGATATAAAAGCTGTGAAGCATTTGTTAGATCCTGCCAACGCAGCAACGACCAATGTACGTGCCGGCTGGCGAGCTAATCAGCAGGTAGCCTTATCTCATGTGGATCAATACACCGAAAATAATGGCATGTTTGAGCTGAATTTTGGCGATGAACGTTATTTACCATTTGAAGGTACTGGTGCGGTATCCAACTGGCGTCTAGAGCTGAAAGGTAAAAAAGGATCATATAATCCAGCTGATTTACTCGATGTCACAATAAAGTTGCGCTATACCGCCAAGGCAGGTGGCAAACGCTTTGAGTCTGAAGTCAAGGGCCTACTTAAACCTTATCACGCTACTAGCTTCTTTGATATGGCATATAACTTTCCAGATGAATGGGAGGCAATGGTTAGCGGAGAAATGGACGATGTAGGTATAACCTTTACTCGCGAAATGTTCCCCAATATGAGTAGTAGCAAAATTATAGGTTTATTTATTCGTTATGAGTATGAAGGCGGGGAGAGTGGCGCCACCTTCACTATTAATGACGACCTTGCAGTGCCCAATAATACCTATCTGCAACCGAATACCTTAAGTGTTGGGCAAGACGGTAGTGAGTGGAAATTTATGCCCAAGGGAGATAGAAGCACACTCAAAAATGCTGAGATGGTAGTGGTGTATAAGGCTAAGGTGTAACAGCTTATAAAAAACCTAGAAGTGCGGGGTGTAAGCCCCGTGCTGCAAAATGCAATGTGCAATATGTAATATAGGAGGAACAATATATGTTACCGACTAAAAAAAGCAAGATGCGTCGGCAGCAGCAGGGAGGCAATAGCCTCAGTCAGCGAAGTAAATTAAGGAATACAACTGGCGCTACTAAGCTACCTGATATCCCCTCGCCTAGAGGACGTTCACCTGCTGTAGTAACACCAGCTATCGCCCGGCGCAGTAAAAGCTTGTTTGAAGGGCATGTGGATAGACGCACAGCTCGATCTAAAAAGAATGCTAATAGCACTAATTCGTTATCAGCGGGAAAAGCTCCTAATTTAAAGCGTAAAAATGCTCGTGCAGATTTACAGCCCCCTAAAGGCAAAGAGGCTAGCAAGAAAGTTCAGACCAAAATAGACTTTGCTACTGGTCGAGTTTTGTTTCCTGTAGAGAGCGGTGGTAAAACACAGTACTTTCCTCTTGAAAGTGAAGCAACACCAAACGAACGTCGCTTCGGTTCTTTTGTCAGTGATGCATCTGTTAAAAAAGATGCGACCAATAGCTTAATTGAAGGCGGGGATTCGGTCGAAGATGTAATTAACCAACGTCAGTTATTTGCCTCCACCACTGCCAATGGAAAAAAGGAATATTTACCAAGTGAAAGTGATGCCAATGCTCTTGAACTTGCCTCAGGAAAATATATCCCTGACGCTCAATTAGAAAGCCCTTCGATAGCTCAGGGGCTGCTGGATACTGATGTCAACAAAAGAAAGCAGAAACTGCGCTACGATTTTACCAAGCAGCGTAATTTATTTGCTGTGCGTAGCAAGGACGGGAAAGATATCTATTTGCCACAAAAAAGTAAAGCGACAACGGTAGAGCTTAAACGCGGCCTTTACGTTGACGACAGTGAAGTCAGTAAAAAGATAGATCTGGGGCCTGCTACTGCTATGACCAAAGACAAACCCCGCTACGATATTAGTAAAGGGCGCAAAGTCTATGGAGTGAAAGATAAAGATGGTAAAACTAAGTATTTACCGCGCGCCAGCGATGCCTCCGACTTTGAAAGAGCGCGAGGGCTTTTTATCGATGATGCTGTTGTTGATACTCACGAGAAGCAACGTTTGAGAACAGCTTTAGCAGATAAGAGCGCTGATTATATGCTGCGTCGCGCACAACGCGCCAATAAACTAGCTGCTGGCACCACTAGTAAAAATATCGATAACTCGCGCGAAACCATTAGCTATGCAAAAGATGGTACGCCGATTTGGGATGGTTTTACGCCTCCAGAAGTCAGCTATGAAAAACAGAGGGAAACTCTAAAAAAACTGCATTCAACATATGATATTGCAAAAAAACGTATGTTGTACCCCGCAGAGATTGCTAAAGGGAAAATAAAGTATTTACCGCTCCTTGAAGACGCCTCAAATATTGAGCGTATTCGCGGCCTTTACGTAAGCTTTGTACCGCCAGAGCCGTTAGAAAACTTTTTAAAAGATAACGTGCAGCGAGGGGATATTGCTCAAAGAAACTTTACTACCCAAGGCGGTCAACTTAAAGCCTACGCTTTGGACGATATTGAGCAAGCTTTCGAAAATTCGCCTAGCTTGATTTTGCGTTCTGCAAAATATGTTAGCAATGTCGCCAGAGAAAGTTCTGTATTACAACAGCAACGCGTTAATGGGTAACAATCAATTAGCATTAAATAAATTCAAAGAGAGAAATTATCATGTCAGCAACAAATAACCGAAATCTTAGAAGAAAACGAGCTGCAATTAAAATCGGCGACCCTTTACTTAGTAATCAAAGAACACATGTAGTGGTGTCAGGGAGGCCTGACAATCATATTCCGACCTATATTGATAATAATCAGTTGAATAATACGCGACAGCAAAATGAACTGAATAATAACAATATTATTAGCCAGCCTAATAATGTTAATGACAGTGGTGGCAATAATAATAGTATAGCGAGAAAGAAACGGGCAAAAACCTGGGATGGTAGTGACAGTGCTATTGCTTCTCCTTTAAGGAAACAGAGAAAAGACAAGGATAACGAAAGCTCGCAAGAAGATGTCGAAGAACTAAAAAACAATGATAATGATGACGATTTAAATAATGAATCGGCAGCAGCTAATGCTGATAGTTCTATAGGTGCAGAAGATGAAAATAGTATTAGAATCACATTAGATGATATCAAAGAGTTCAAGCCAAAGAAAAAAATCAAAAAAAAATCTAAGAAAAACAAGAAAAAAGAAATTAACCAAGATCGGTATATACCTGATCTAGATATTGACGCAGGAGACTTTTTAGCTTCTCAAATGATTAGAGATTGGATCTCTACCAAAGCAATTGATGTTTGGACAAAAAGACAGTTTAAGAGAGAGGATAATGAGGCATGGAATACTATAGATAGTGAAACAGATCAGATAAAACAACAGTTCTCTTTGATAAAGAATCGAGATTATGATGTTGTTGATAAGAAACTACTTAACGCTTCAAATACTGTGGTTGGTGATACCACCGGCGTTGCCAATGGTCAGACCAACTTAAAGAGTGAAGAAGATAAGCGAAAATCTGAAGAAGCTGTAAGAAATTCAGCTGCAGCCTTTGATCTAATTAATAACTTGCGCTCTAATAAACGAGATATTTCATTAAAAGATCTCAAAGATATTAATTCTCTATTTAACCAAGGTGTTAAAAGTGACGCCAATGATAAAGATCAGGAGAGATTAGATTATTATGGTGTTATTGGTGACTCAAGGCACCAAATGGGAGGGAAAAATGCTATGCCACCCGGATATGCTGCAAAAGAATTAACACGTGCTATCAATAAAGTTAATTATGCATTAAAAAATCCAGGCGAGTATAATCCAGTCGCTATAGCAGCTGAATTTTATTCAAAATTTATATCAATCCATCCTTTTAGAGATGGTAATGGTCGCACAGCAAAAGCGTTAGTTAACCTGATTCTAACACGCTTTGATTTGCCCCCCGCGATTCACTCAAAGCGACAGATCGGAGTGCATTCTGATCCTGATAGAATGGGAGGGTGGCGTGACTTTATACCAACAAAGATGCTTGAAAAAATGAAACCTTATGAACAAGCTTTGGAAAAAAAATTGGCAGAGAATGTTATAAATACTCAGCAAATGTTAGATCAGGGGCAATATCCAAATCTCGATCTAAAAGTAACTGTGAGCAAAGCTGAAGCTGATGCAATGATGGATGAAATGATTGTTGATGACGAAACCCATGATGGTCCAACACAAATTCTTATTCTTCTAGACGAAATGAGACAAGGGTTAAAACTGTTACAAGAAAATGATAAGGAAAAAGGCTTGAACAATAATGATCAAATTTCTAGTAATCAAAATTCAGGTAAAATTAAACAACGTCTGAGAAGTGCAAGTGCAGGAAATAGCCCTAATCCTAATAGTGCTCCAATTATTTAATGTTGTAATAATGCCTCAGTAATAGGGGTATTATATCTTAAACTAATTTTTGACATACAAGGCTAATGCTACAGGGCTACAATCATTCGTATTAAAGGAGTTAAAAAATGTCTTCACCAAAAAGAGTTGTCGGTAAAATAAAAAGACGTAAAAGCGTGAGTGATTCGGATTTCGAGCACAAGGGTTCACACTATAAGCAGGTTTTAAAAAGGAAAAACGTTGACAATGAAATAATGCAAGCAAAGGATGATATTGCTTTGATAGATCAAGGCTTGGAGGAGAGCCGTCAAGTTAGCATTGAAGATAACTCGTATCATATAAATGATAATGATGTGGAAGAATTTGAGCAAGGCAATGAAAATGGCATTCACGGAAATTTTTCTAATCCTTCAGCTGCCAGAAAGCAAAGACAAGTAAGGCGAAAAAGTGACAGTGGTGTTGACTATGGCAGTAATGAATTATCAAACGACGTTATAGACTTCAATGAAAAAAAAGCTGAAGCAGCTAGGAACCCTTTATTTAAACAGAAATATCCAAAAGGCTTCGATTCTTACTTAGAGCAAACTAAAAACTCTATCGAAACAGATGTTGTCGTCAATGGCAGCTGGTCTAATGCAAAAATGTTAAGTGGGCCTTTCTCTGGAGAATTTGTTACCAGCAAGAGATATAGAAAAGCAACATCAGGAAACTTGCGTAAAGAAATTAAGTCCCGTATTCATTCAGGCGAAGTTAGTGTTACCCTTCTTAAGGTATCTTCCAAATACTCTAAGGAAGAAGATTCATATAGAATAAAAATGAAAAATAACAGTAGCGATAACGATAGGCCTTTCGAGGAACTATATGTACGTGATAATGGTAATGGCACACTTTCTATATACAACGATCAAGGGGCGAATGGTATCCGTTGTTGGCAAATAGAAGCACTATGGGCCTGCGGTCTAGAAAATTTGGCGAGAAGCCTCGATCCAGAGGAACAATTCAAACCAAATAATTCCGGCACAAAGCTACCGCTTTATCGTAAACATGCAATCATGGATAATTTTTTACACATAAACGTTACCCCTTTTACAAGTTTTGATGCTATTAGACAACAACGTCATATTAAGCAACAGGTTAGATCCTTAGCGAATACCAACGTTGGCGCCAAGCTTATTGAAAAATGTAAAAGTAATTTTGCCGGCGATAATTTCTCTGGAAACTCCATTGAATGGAACTATCAATCTCGTAAAAGTGGCGTCAATGATGGTGGCAAGGGAACTATAAGTGGAAATTTTGATTTGCACAGTGCCTATGTGGGGATATTAGGGCTTAATCCTCCTGTATTAGCCATGGTACGTAAGCCCGGCTACGTTACCCTGGCGCATGAATTAAGTCACTGGAGCCGTTCCAATGGCTCTGATGAACAGATAAAGCAATACGATGATGGTTCAGAGCTATGGAATACAAAAGGTGATCCTAAAAACACCTGGGATAAAAAAGAAGAAGCTGTAGCAATGTTATTCGATAAGGATGGACTAAGTGAGAGTCATTTATTAAACGAGATAAATCTCCCTGTACGATTGGGGCATGTCGGATCGCCGAGAGAAATATTAAGTGACTTTGATGGTGATGTAACCGCAGAAAAACTTAAAGGTGCAATCAATATTGATGGACAAGATATGACGGATTTCGTGAAAAGAAACCTTATTAATATAGATTACAGCGAAGCTGAAATTATAGAGATAATAGACCTTGGTGAGAATAAAAGTGAATAATAGCTTACCAAGTCAAAAACTAAATAATCAAAATCCAACGCTGGACAAAAAAATCATAGAGTCAAATACAAGCTTCTCACAAAGTGTATTATGGCGTTGGCAGCGAGATTTTTTTATTTGTGAAGGTATTAGCGCTTGGGATAATCAAGTGCCTTTTTATATTACCAGTAATCCATCGATTGCCGATAGCTATGCCAATGTGATGATTCGGTTTATGCAGGATTGTTATGCTGGCGGAAAATATAAAAAAGGGCAGCCATTCTATATAGTAGAATTAGGTTCCGGCACTGGTCGCTTTGCTTTCTACGTTATTAAACGCCTATTAGAATTGCAAAAAAATTTAGCATTAGACGATATTAATTTTGTCTACGTTGTGACAGATCTTGCACAAGATAATATCGACTTTTGTCGAGAACACTCTGCCTTCAGAGATTTTATTGAAGCAGGCATTGTGGATTTTTCATGTTTTGATATTGAAAATGATATAGATCTTACTTTGCAGTTATCCGGCGAGGTAATGCGTCAAAATATTAAGGATTCCTCGTTGGAAAACCCTTATATTTTTATTGCTAATTATGTATTTGATTGTTTGCCGCACGATATTTTTCGTGTACAAGATAACACGCTTTATGAGGTATGTCCGGTTGTAGAGGCGAATACTGAGCATATTATCGATAATAAGGTAAAAAACCTTAATCAGCTTGACATTAGTTTTTCTTATCACTCAATCAGTGAAAACTATTACCAAGATGAAGATTATGACTATCTACTCAATATCTATAAAGATCAACCTAATGGCTCATACCTACTTTTCCCTATCGGTGGGCTACGTTGCCTTGAAAAGCTTAAACGCCTGAGTGATGGCCGGTATCTAATGTTAGCAGCCGATAAAGCAGATGTTGAACTTTCACAGTTAGCTAGAAATTACCCTCCTGATATTAGATCTCACGGAAATGGTTTGTTTATGCAAGTAAACTTTCATTCCATTATGAAGTATATACAACATAATGGAGGTGACTTTTATTATGCCCCAGTTCAGACTGGTATTAGCTCTCTTGCCTTACTTTCAGCAAACCTGTTTGAGGAATTACCTGAAACACAGCAAGCTACGAAAACTTATTTAGGTTCACAAAGCCCTGCTGTGATATTCAATCTTTATGCCTATATCCGGGATACAATGGAGGATTGTCCTGTAGAGACGTTTTTAGCTCTTATCACAATCTCTCACTACGACCCTCATATTTTTGATAAATATATTAATGTACTTTTAGAAAACATATCATCACTTAATGATACTACGCGTTTGTCGCTTGAAAGTGCCATACCAAAAATTGCAGATAACTTTTATTATATACCGAATACAAACGATACATTAGAAAATATCGCTTTGTTTTTTATGGAAATATCAAATCAGCAAGCAGCGTTGGATTATTATCAACGATCAGTCGCATTGTTTGGTGAAGAAGATCATATTTGTTACAACATGGGCTTGTGTCTTTATGAATTAGGCAATGTATTGGCTGCAGCTAAAAACTTTGCAAGAGCATTGCAGCTAAATCCTGGTCTGACGTGTGCACAAGAGATGCTGGGAAAAATAGAGGAGAGATCCCATCGACACCATTAGCCTGCAGTACAACGTTAAACAGCTTCATCACTTTTTAAAATGTGGAGGCTTAACAGCGGGACGACGCCTGGAGTATATGTGTTTTGTCCGCGATAAACTGCTGTTTAATAAACGGGGTAAAAATAACAAGTCACCGATTTCTTATCTATCCAGTAAAACACTCGGTTTACTTATCGAAATTTCTCGATACTTATACGACTGGCCTCTAGTGGCTTATTGTTGTGAAGTATATCAGGATCGTTTGTGCCGAGGTTCGTCCGACGAAAGAAATCGTAGAAAAAAAATTGATAATCTTTACTTGTTAAATAGGGCATATCTAAAGCAGGGGCTTTTCGAATCATCCGAGCGCCTGCTATCCGGTGAAGAGACTAATCTTGAACATCCTAAATTACAGAGTGAATACTATCGGCTGAAGCAAATAGTCGAAGATTTACCTCCCGCTTATAATCGCCTTCGTGCAGACAAAATTGTATTGACGCCTTTAGCTAGTTGGCATAAAGAAGACTTTTTTTTGCAGTATTCAGATCCAACAATTAGTGCTCTGTGTAGATTGCCCAATTTCGATTATTGTAGCAACGACTGGTTGCAATGGTTAACTGTGTGTCGACAAAATCCAGCGGAACATTTACTTGCCATTTATCACTTGGATTGGGGGTTTATTGGATCGGCGAGTATCGAAATTTCTAAAGGTACTGGATTTTTTTACTATTGGTTGGGTGTCGATTTTCGAGGTCAAGGTTTTGGCCCAAAAGCAGTAACTGTTCTACTCGATTGGGCTGATACTCATATGGACTTGCGTAGCTGCTACACTAAGATTCATGAGGATAACTTGCCTTCTATAAAAGCGACTATGAAATCAGGTTTTGAGCCTTTACCTATTACCGTATTTATCGATGATGAAGAGGGTGAGGAAAGTCTTTACTATCGCGGAAAGCATACAAATATAAATACTTTATGTGAAAAAATTAACAAATTTTTCAGCGATACATGTGCCTTAGAAAGAGCGGCAGTTAAAAATTCTCAAAAGATAAGAAATAATACTGATAATTTTATTCTGCCATGCTAGTGATACCTATAGTTTTTATATTATCCATTCAAATCAAAAGGAAAACTTAAATTATTTAATTGATCTCGTGGCTCTTTTAATTATATAGCTTGTTTCCTTTGAATTAGATTTTTTCCTCCATTTAGTTACAAGAGTTGTAACCCACCCTGGATGATCTTTGGCGGCATCATTTAGCCAGTTACCAACTGAGTCTTGTACATATCTTACTGCATCTGTATATAATTCGTTTAACAACGGTGTAGCAGGTGTTGGATCTTCTTTAAATTCCTTAATATGTTTTGCCCATACTCCGCGAGGGCGTGTCGCTTCTGATGCAAATCGCCTGACGTTAGCATCCTTATCTTTTGCCCAACTATTTAGAAGCTCAATAGACTCTTTGGGCTGTTCGCAAATTTCGTCTCTTACAGCCATCCAAGCAACTTCGCGAACACCGAAATGACTATCTTTTGCAAATGGTTTGACGGCTGTGAGCGCACTTTTAAGTGTGCGTTTTTTCTTTGCCAGTGCATAGCAAGACCAGCACCTAGCCACGTCAGAAGTATGCGCTTTTAAATCTTTTAGTATTTTTTCCTCGGTAATTTGTGACCCTACCCATATAATCTGTTTAGGAACGGATACATCAGGTAACAGAGTAGATAACTCTTCTAACTCTATAAAACCCAACTCATTTGCGAGACTGTTTAACAACTTTTTCTGATCTACTTTTAGCCACTCATTGAGGTTTGCTGTTTCAATTACACCTTGATTAAGCTGCTTTAGCTTAGTGGGTGGTATTTTTATATTAGCCATCAACGAATCTCACTATTTACATTTTTGAAAATATATTTATTGCTTAAATCTATAAACCGCAAAGGATAAGAATATCGCGTAAACCGAAAGAGGCAAAATCTGATACCAATAAGTACTAGGTTTTAAACTCTCGTTATTGTGATCCTCTGAAAAGGACCAATCTAAATCCCAGCTACCATTGGTGACACTACCAGCGTCAAGAAGTGTAAGAAAACTGCTCGATGTGTTAATCCAAATAAAAGCAATTATTGTTAACCAAACAGCCGTAAGAGCGTAAGGCGCAAGCGCTCGATACTTAGCAGATGCGATAAAAAATAATGCCTGATTGAATATGCCGACGCTAATAATAATATTCTGATAAGTAAAATAGGGCGTATTAAAATAGATAAATAACATTGGATGTTTAACGCCCAGAAAATGGCCGAGTCCAATGAGAATAAAAAGAATCGCGCCTATATACAAAGCTACCGATAGTAAATTTTGCTTCATCGTTATTTTTGCCTTCGAAATACACCTCCAAAAGAGATGATAGGACTGGTAGTTTGACTTTAGCGCCAAACGAATAAACTTATTTTGTTCGAGATAGTATATAAATAGCTTGACTCAGTCAATTAATATTATTCGAAATGGTACAATAAGCACATTTTTATGTAAGTTTGTCTGTTAGTTAGGCTGTAAAATTGTCAATAAAAACAAATGGTTACAATGCTGGCGAGTGCTTGCTTGTATGTTTGAAAATAAAACAAGATTGGTGCTATCTATGTTATAGAAGGTTTCACTGAAACATATCTAAACTACAATGTTGTAGTGCTTGAATCTCTATGCTCCGGTTCTACGTATATTTTTAAGAAATTTCTTTATACTTATTAATAGTTAGGGTTAAGAAGTTATTTTATGAAAATATTATTAAGTGACTTGGCATCCCAAGATATACAAAAACTCGTTATTAACTCTCTAGAGCAGGCGCTTTATCAAGCGATCGTTGTTATTAATGACGAAGAGCATGTTGTCTGGGAAAGCGCCGATAAAGTACTTATGAGCCGTAACCTTATGCAGTTACGGCAAAAATTTGAGAAACTCGAGATTACTGAAATATTTCTTCGACACGAGAGTCCATACGACGAGATGATCGGTTTACCGGCGAGTCAAGAGAGCAATCGTCTAGAAGTACCGCTAGGTAAAAACCCCTATGCTCAGCCAAATTGGCTACAGTAGGTGCTGCTGTTTACCTCAATAATGCTTATTTTTAAGCATGCCTTGCTCTTGCAAAAGCACTGAGGGCTGGAATTGCTGCCGCCACTGTCTGGGTGACGATAATAATAGCTAGAAAATACAGAGTACTTTTAGAAAAAATATTATAGCTAATATGTAAACCAAGTTGAGTAAAAAAGTTTTCAGCGGTAACCAAGCTGATAGCAAGAAAACATACAGCCAGAACAATACTGAGGCTAGTGATAAGCAAGGCCTCAAGTTCTATTAAGAAAAATAAAAAGTAAGATGGTGCCCCCACTATCCTAAGCAGTTGGATTTCGTGCTTGCGGTCACGAATAGAGGAAAGCAGCATAGCGCTGAGTCCTAACAAAGCAGCGATAAATACTAATATTGCAATGCAAAGTAGTATTTTTTCTAATAACCCCATCATTTGCCATAATTCTGACAAAGCAACTCCTGGTAGGATAGCAAGCATTGGTTCTTGTGGGTAATTATTAATTTGTCTTTGCACATGGAAAGTGGCAATTCGCGATTTTAAACCCAACATAAAAGCAGTGATGCTGGTTGGCTGTAATTCGCTGAGTTTACTTTCTTCTATATTAGTGTTTGCGCCAGGTATTTTTACGCCTTGCTGCCAATTTATATGAATGGCTTCAATCCCTTCAAGGCTTACGTGCAATGTCTGGTCCACTGGGGTTCCCGTTGGACTTAAAATACCTACGATAGTAAATGGCTTATCGTCATGGCGGCTAAAACTGGTAGCAGCAATACCATGGGAGAGTACGATTTTATCACCGAGAGTGTAGCCCAGTTGTTTAGCTACATCGGCACCTAGAACAACATCAAACAGACCTTCGAATGCCTCGCCATTAGAGAAATTGAGCTTGTGTTTGTTACCGTAGCTGAAAAATTTAAAATAATCTTGTGTGGTTCCCATCACACGGTAACCTTTGTGTGAATCTCCTAAAGTAATAGGAATGGCCCATTTTACTTGTTTGTTAGAAGCGATAGTTTCGAAGGATCGCCAAGCAATATTATTGGTGGGAGAACCGATGCGAAACACTGAATATAACAGTAAATTAAGGCTGCCGGTTCTTGCTCCAACAATGAGATCCACTCCAGAAACAGTGTTGGTAAAACTAGCTTTTGCTTGATGACGAATGTGTTCTACTGCTAATAAAACAAAAATACTGACGGTCATAGCCATTAACGTGAGCACTACCGAACCTTTACGATTTAGTAGACTTTTTACTGCAAGCTTGAAAAACATTAGTTTTGGCTACCTGGTTGATTTATATCTAAAAGTGCATCAACACGCTTAAAATACTGAGATAGAGCCATGTCATGGCTGACAAAAACCAAGGTGATATTATTGTCACTGACTAATCTCATTAACATCGTCATAAAGTTATCACGGTTATCTTGATCTAGAGATGAGGTGGGCTCATCCGCGATTAGTAGCTTGGGCTTATTGATAAGTGCACGAGCAATAGCAACCCGTTGTTGTTGGCCGATACTGAGTTTTGCAGCAGGCTTATGCCAGTCTTCAGCAGATACATTAAGCTGTGTTAAAAGCTCTTTAAATTCACCTTCTAATGAACCATCACCTTTTGATTTTTCATATTTATACTGTGAAAAGTTATGGGCGAGCTGAATATTCTCCACTGCGTCTAAATAGGGGATGAGATTAAACTGTTGAAACACATAACCAATATGATTAGCTCGAAATCGATCTCGCTGGCGCTGGCTCATTTTATCCAAGCGCTCGTTCAATATAGAAACCTCCCCTTTGGCAGGTTTGAGCATGCCACTAAGTACATTGAGTAAAGTGGATTTGCCACAGCCAGAAGGGCCATGAACAAAGACTTGCTCTGTTGATGAAACCGACCAATTGGCGATATTCAGTACTTGTTTGTCTGGCGTTTCAGGATAGGCAAAGTGAATATTGTGAAGCTGAATGGTCATGATGTAATTAGTGTGAACAGACCCTAAAAAAGTTTTATCAGATAGATTGCCAAAAGTAAATGTTGCATTGTATCATTTAATGTTATAGATAATAAACCCTTACCGTTTTGAAGTATGTGATATGAATAATGTATGGCAATTGGCTTTTAGTCTGTGTCTAGTAATTTTACTAAGCGCTTGTAATGATGCTTCACTGCTAGATTTAAGCGGAGGTAATGAGGTGCTAGGTGGGACTAACGCTTCGGATGTATCTCTCAGTGTCAATAATAAGAGCAAGCCTTCTGTCCAATCCAAGCCGGATAAACCTAAGAAAAAATTGCCGAAATCTGCTTTTAAAACGCTGCAGTGGACTGACTTAATGCCTAAGGAAGACCTTGATGCCATATTAAGCCCTCCGAGTTATATTAATGAGATAGAAGACGGTTCTGCTGAAGATCAAATCAGTAGTCAAATTCAAAGCACAATTGCCGCTGCTAGCGATGATCGCTATCAACAGGCCTTGGTATCAACAAATGTTGTGCCCGAAATGGATGGTAAAGCGATTCGGCTTCCTGGTTTTATCGTACCTTTAGAGTTTGATGATGATCAAACTATCACGCAGTTTTTCTTAGTACCATTTTTTGGTGCTTGTATCCATGTTCCACCGCCACCGCCCAATCAAATTATATTTGTCGAGTACCCTGAAGGTTTAAAACTTGATGCTCTGTACGACCCTTTTTGGATCTCAGGTGTTGTAAAAACTTCGCTGATTCAGAATGATTTGGCTACGGCAGCGTATTCGCTAAAAATGCAGTATTACGAACACTATACCGAATAATGTGGAAAATTAGTTTGGGCTAGCAATACAGGCCATTAACTGTTGTTGCCATTTATCATTGGTTTCAGCAGCAATAATTTCTATGCGGCTTTCTATACAGTCATCCAACTCTATTTCTGTTAATGCATCCGGAGTGAGGTTGTAGCCAAATACACCGTTCTCGGTGATAACTACAGCCTTCATTCTCTCAGCTTTTATGCCATTAAAGAATGTAAATAATTTTTCCCGGCTAAATATATTATCCGCTGAAAATCGCCAGCCTATGCTGTATTGACCTTCCCCTTCATTAACTGCTTTAAGATAGCCACACTCTGGAATAGGTATTTCTGAAAGTAAAGGTTTGTCTTCATTAGCATGATGGTGATGAGGCTTTTCGGTTAATACCGCGTTTGTCTCTCCCTGTAAATGCTTTGGATCTAGTGCTCCATTTTGTGTAAATATTACTTCTGCATCATTAGCACCATGTTGTTTTATGTATTCCTCTAGTTTAGATCTATCGTCGGGCTGATATAAATCCAGTTTATTGCCTACCACAATATCGGCAATAGCAATTTGTTGGTTAAAAGTGGAGTGTTCCGTATAACGAGATTTAGATAAGTGGCGTGCATCAACTAAAGTTAGGACTCTTTGTAAAGAGAGTACCTCTCGATAATATTCTCCAGCGAGAACCTGCAACACCTCTTTCGGATGCCCAAGCCCGGTTGGTTCAATAAGTAGACGATCGGGTTTTGCGCGTGTTAACAGCTGATTTAAAGCAATTTGCATTGGCAAGCCCGAAGCGCAACACATGCATCCTCCCGGCACCTCGCGAATAAATACGCCTTGCTCTTGTGTGTGTTGTCCTTGAAATAGTTGGCCATCAACACCGATTTCACCAAACTCGTTAACTAATACTGCCCAGCGCTCTTCACTTGGTTTGTGTTGTAGTAAATGTAAAATTGCGGAAGTTTTCCCCGCACCTAAAAAGCCAGTAATAATATTTGTCGGAACTGCAGTAATAGACATATTTATACGTATTTTGCAATTAGGTTAGTTTTATTTGCTCTTTTCCAAGGTAAATAAATATTAGCAAGAAGAACAGTTAAAATGACAACACATATAACTAATAAATAAGTTGCACCATAAGATAGACCAAACCCTTTTGGTAGCCCGATTAAGGTTTCTCCGTAGGTCATGTCACTAAATTTAAAACCGAGTACTGGAATAAGTAACCAGCTTAAAAAGTGTAGTAGGTATAGATGCAAAATGTAAGAGAACATGCTGGTCTTGCCTAAGGTTTGTAAAAACTTCTCAGAAAATTTCGGTTTCGAATGTTTAAAAAAGAATAAAGCAATTAAACCTGTGCCCACTGTCAATAACATAAATTGTAAAGATAGAGGATATTTTGTAGGGTTGAAAAATGCCATCAAAGTAAGCAAAGCAGAATCCTTTAAAGCAAACTGCCCTGTATCTCCATAGATATTAAAGCCTCTTAGTACGAAGTAGCAAAGTAGGCATGTAATACCAACTAGTAGCGCCTGTCTTTCAGTTTTGTTTGAAAAATTTTGCCTAATGTAATAACGCCCGGCAATATATCCTAAACACATTAAACCAATGACAGGAAGCACCGGGTACGTGGTTCTTATTTTAAAGTCGAAAGGAAGTGTCAGAACATTTTTTTGATGTAATACCGACCATAAATAATGTTGCCAAGTATTGCTTTCGAAGTTTATGCTATCGAGTAGATTGTGCCCAAAAACGATCATTAAACCAACAATAAATACTAGTTTTACATCAACTAAGCGTAGTATTCCTAAACATACAAAGCCCCATCCTATCGCCCAAATTACCTGTGCATAGAGCATAGGATATAGGGGGTTAAAACTCCAAGACCAGGAAATAAGTGTAAATTCAAGTAATATAAGAACGAAGCCTCGTTGAATTAAGCTAGTTGCAAATTGCCGGCCATTTTCTGCACGGCTTTCAGTTAATGCTGAAGAGAGACCGGCTAAGAATATAAATAATGGCGCACAAAAATGAGAGAGTAGACGGGAGAAAAATATTTTTGGTTCGGTACCAGGAATATCCATTGGGTCATTAACATGATAGCTACTACAATAGACCATGGCGTGATCAACTATCATAAAAATTATAATCAAGCCTCGAAGCAGATCGATATGATGTAGTCGTGCGGTACTTGTCTGCATAATACTATCTAGAATACATAAAAATAGCCTACCCTAAGGGTAGGCTTTAAACACAAAATTATATTTATAAATCCCAACTAACAGAAACACTACCGTTAATACCATCGCCTGGTGAATGTATGGTAAATGCTGCATCGTTACCAAAATCGAAAGCATATTCGAAATATTCATCAGTAATATTGTTGAGTTGTAGCTTTATTTTCCCCCAACCTGCATCGTAGTCCGCGCTTGCACTTAGCAGTGTGTAATCACCAAACTTTCCACCGACGTTGGCTTCATTGATAAAGTAGTCACCTTGCGCATCGACATGTATTCGCGTAACAAAGTTTGGTGTGACTTGATAGTTAAGACCAATAGATGCAGTGTACTCGGGAATACTGCGTAATTCATTGCCTTCAACATTTCCTAATACATCTGCTGCTCGAACAATTTCTGATTCAATAGTGGTGAAATTACCCCAATAAGACCAAGCTTCATTTAGATCACCATTGAACGCAATATCAAAACCGCTTCTATCTGTTTCGCCTATGTTTTGGCTAGTACCGTCAACGTTAATAAATTCATCACTGGCATTTTGTTGCCAGTAAGATAATCTCACAGTGAGTATGTCTGCTGGCGTCCACTGTGTACCAAATTCTAGTCCATCGTTTAGCGATACATCACGAGAAGGGCTATTCGCTGCTTGATATGCACCTCTCCCGAAGGGGCTTTGAAAACTGCGGCCTGCGTTTGCGAATACATTGATAAGCTCCGATGGCGCATAAACAATATTAAATTTAGGCTGGATAATCGTCCCAAAGTCGAATATATCACGAGTTTCGCCAGTAGCCTGATCTAGGTAGTCACCATCTAATTGATCTGCACGTAAAGCAATATTCCAACGCAATTGATCGCTTGGTTCATGGGCCAGCTGTAAATAGCTGCCGTAGGTAATAAAATCATAGGCACGATCTCGTATTACACCATTGGCTGAGGTATCTCGCGTGCGGCTATCATTGCTAATGGTTCTGAAGCGTTGCTCGAGAACGTCTTGAAATTCATAGTCCACGCCCCAGTCTACAGTCCAGCTATCTGTTAACTGTACGCTTAAAGTAGATGTTAATCCCCAATGATCTTGATCGTCGAAGCGATTCTGAAGTGAACCTGCTTCACTGAAGCGCACCCAGCGCTCTCTCTCATAGGTTTGGGTGTAGGCTTTTAGCTGCCATTGCAATTCTTCATTAAAGTCCTGTGACCAGTGTGCACTTAAATGATTAGTCTCTTTTTCACCGCCATCTTGACTGGCAAAAGGCTCGGAGCGGCGCGGGGTGGCTCGAGCAGTTTCAGGGTCATTAAAGTAACCTGGTGAGTCGCCTTCATAAACTGCATGACGAGCGATAATTCTTAATTCTTTTGTGGTATCAAATTGCCATTCCCAGCTACCAGATAAGGCGTATTTATCTAAATCCGTATGATCGCGATAGCCTTCACTAGTGCGGTAGCCACCAGCATAACTTTGTTTAAAACCTTCTTTGGAAAAACCGGCATAAGCTTGTGCTTCTTGGGTATTAAAACTACCTACTGTTAACTCAAGCTCTTTTGCATCATCTTGCCTTGTTGCAACATTGTAGTTACCGGCAATATTGAAAAGTCCGTAGCGAGGATCACTAGTGCCTTTAAATACGGAAATTGAGGCAATACTTAATGGAAATAATTGGTCAAGCTCATTGAAACCATTATGCAGATTAGCCGGAACTCCATCGATAAGTAGTTTTGCATGAGGAGTAACGCCGTCGCCAGCAAAACCTCTAATTGCGATATCAGTATTGATAATACCTTGATTATATCGGGATAAATAGACACCGGGAACTTTGTTAAACAATTCTAAAGTATCATCAACATGTTCATAAGCTAGTTCCTCTTGACTGATTACATCAACAGAGCCAACAACTTTGCTTACCAGTGGTGTTTCGCGCTCACCAATAACAACTACAGTTTCCAATTTCGAGTCTTGAGCGTAAGCATGGCCAGTCGCAATCTCCAATAGCGCAAGTGTTATCGCTGCACTTAGTGCATTTCGTTTTTTCATGGTTTTTCCCCAGGTCTTCAATATAATCTTTGCCTGCTTTTGTTATCGGTTTTGGCCATTGTCGGTGGCACTAATCCATAAGGTTTTAATCGACAGGACTTGGAAAGAGTTATTAACTCTAATAATAAAGTAATACCGTAACTTGTTATTTACTCTTCACAACGACCAGGGCAAACGCAATTACCTTGATCTTGACATAAACGGTAATTCCGATAGTGGCTATAAGCAATTATTCCTGCACCTAAAGAGGTCATGATTTTTTCCCATAGTTCACCCAGGAGTGATTTAACTACAATGGCGGAAAATACTAAGACGAAGAGGCCGAGTAAACCCAGCATAAAAACACTATAATTTTTATGCTGTTTACAACCCATGGTTAATGCATAAGTGCTTGTAGGGATTACTGCCGATAGCATCCAAAAGTGAAATACTTCTTCATCTAGCTGCAAGGCTGCAAGACTAGGCAGCACTACCACCATGAAAGGAAAAGCCAAGCAGTGAATTGCACAAAGCAAGGATAGGCTGATTGCCATTTTATCGGTCAGTGTTTGGAACATTTTCATTTTTATATCTTATTTAAGCTGCACTTGCCATACAGGCGTCACAAACGCAATTCATTTCTAATTGCGGACTCATAAGGTGAAAGCCAGCTTTTTCTACGTTCAATTGAAGTTCTTCGATGGTGGTTTTGCTAATACTTATCTCTCGAACTTTCTGACATTGGCCACAAATTAAAAATTGCGATACAAAGTGATCGTGGTCGCAAGTGATGTGAGCACAAGCAACATATTTATTGGCTAAATTTAATTTGTGAACAAGTTGCTCTTTTTCAAGAAATTCTAGAATTCGATAAATTGACATGGCCGGCAAAGTTTCACCTGATTCTGCCTTGCAGATATCGATTAGCTCGTATGCAGATAAAGCCTTCTCAGACTTTAGTAAGCCCGATAGCACTTGTTTTCTTTTATTGGTTAAGCGTGCTCCATTAGTTTTACATTGTTGCTCAGCATGATCGATGATTTGCTCAACTCTTGTCATTTTGCTTACCTCAAAAAAATTATTTTCTTTTCAGCATTCAATTTTTCTGCTCTTTGCTCAGTGTCCGTTATCCACGTGGCATTAATTATTTTAATACCATTAAACTTTTCAAACAGT
The DNA here is from genome assembly GCF_002157225.2 of Agarilytica rhodophyticola. Classification (NCBI taxonomy): domain Bacteria; kingdom Pseudomonadati; phylum Pseudomonadota; class Gammaproteobacteria; order Cellvibrionales; family Cellvibrionaceae; genus Agarilytica; species Agarilytica rhodophyticola. The sequence goes on along the minus strand of NZ_CP020038.1, from coordinate 6,056,330 downwards.
GCGATTGATAACGAAGTGAGCTGCGAGCTATTTTTACAGTTAAAAAGGTAATTCGCTGTGATTTCACTGTGGTTTTTGGGATGATCATGGTGTTTATGTTCATTATGAGCATCACCTTTGACACCTGAAACATCTGCGGTGGTTTTTTGCGCAATGCAATTTGTTCCAACAAATGAAAATAAAGCTTCAGGCGAGTTCAGAATGTCTTTCGCTTGTTTAACCTGCTTTATTTCTTCTTGGGTTCTAGCTTTGTGTTCGAATCCGACTAAGTTAGCAGCGGGAGATTCAAACTCAATTGCCAATACATTGCCTTCAATGGCTAAGGTTAGCTGTGCTACACCATGTTCGTGAGCTTCATGGGAATGAGGCCCTGCGTTTGCCGATATAATTGCATTGGCTGATAGTAGCAGAAATAAGAAGGTATGCGTTATTTTGATTTTCATTGAATGTAACATGCTACAAACTATTAGTTGTTGAAATCTAAGGTCAACAACAGGCGGCGTTCATTTGCTGACAACGCGGGCGAACGATGGACTAAACCTGCATTCTCGTTCCCCTCCCAATTTTCACCTTTCAGCAAAGCTACATCACCACTTTTTAATTGTTGAATATTCTGCTTATTTTTGAACAGCCGTGAGCTTTTTGTAGATAGCCCTGAGCTTTTTGTAGACAGCCCTGAGCTTTTTGTAGACAGCTCTGAGCTGTTCTTAAAAAGCCCTGATTGTTCATCGGATAATCCATTATTACCAGCGCCCAACTTACTGCGGTCGACAATATGATCAGTTAGCCATTCAGTGGCGATTCCATGATAAGTGGTAATGAGGCGACAAGGCACTCGATCTACGTGAAATCTTGGGCACATTGCATGATCGAGAATAGCTAAGCGTAAACCCGCACGTTTAAGTTCAAATAAACAGCAAAACATATCTACTAGCTCAGCAATGTTTTCGCTCAATTCTATCTGGTCATCTCCAAGCTCTCCTTTAATATTATCGAAGGCACTCTGAGGGCTCACTGTCAGCGATGTCTGAAAGCTTGTTTTAGATGCCAAAAACCTTTGCACTGCTTCCTGCAATGATGCAGATAATTGCCGTTGCCAAATCGCAATATTGGTATCTTCCCGGTAAATATCGGTAAAAATAGCAGCTTCATTATCTTGTGCTGCACGGCGCAATTTAATCGGTTGTTCAGTGATTTCAGAGGTGACTGCATTCATGCATTTTCCCTCCAGGCGGGGAATGGATCATTCAATGTTGCCCAGTATGTTTTGCCATGTAATACCTCTTCTTCGCTTAGTAAGCAGTCATCCAGTGCTTGCGTCATACCTGCTTGATCTAGGCCCTGGCCAATAAATACCAATTCTTGACGCATATCACCGAAAGGCTCAACCCACTGCTTTTCAATCGAGGCGAGGTAGTCTTCATCTGTTGGCCAATTTTCCTTAGGTACTGCCTTCCAAAACATACCGCCAAAGCCATAGTGAGCAATGCCTCCCGCTTGACTCCATTGGCCTGCAAATTCGGGGCGAGAAGCCAGCCAAAAATAACCTTTGGAACGAATTAGTTTGCCGTATTGCTCCGTATTGTGGAGAAATTGATAAAATTTTTCTGGATGAAAAGGGCGCCTTGCTAGGTAACTAAAGCTGCCAATGCCATATTCTTCAGTCTCTGGTACGTGTTCCCCTCGCATCTCCTTAAGCCAGCCAGGCGCTTGTTGGGCACGCTCGAAATCAAATAGCCCTGTATTTAGTACTGCATCTATATCCACTTGGCCTTTTGTAATGGCAATAACTTGGGCATCGGTATTGAGTGTTCTCAGGATGGCGCGCAAGCGCTCAAGCTCTGCAGCTTCTACTAGATCGGTTTTACTTATTAGAATCACGTCGGCGAATTCTACCTGATCGACTAGTAAGTCCGCGACACTGCGTTCATCATCTTCTCCCAGAGACTCACCCGCGTCTTTCAAATATTGTGCTTTTTCGTAATCTTGTAGAAAGTTAACAGCATCGACAACTGTAACCATAGTATCCAGGTCTGCCACATCTGACAGGGATACACCGCTTTCATCAGCAAAGGTAAAGGTTTCGGCAACCGGGAGGGGCTCGGAGATTCCTGTAGATTCAATGACCAAATAGTCAAAGCGTCCTTCCTGTGCAAGTTTGGTGACTTCTAGTAGTAGATCTTCTCGCAAGGTACAGCAGATACAGCCGTTGCTCATCTCTACTAATTTCTCTTCGCTGCGATTTAATGAGACTTCGTTTTGCACAATGGCGGAATCAATGTTGATCTCACTCATGTCATTGACAATTACAGCCACTTTCTTGCCTTGTCGGTTATTCAAGATATGGCTGAGTACGGTGGTTTTTCCGGCACCAAGAAATCCTGAAAGTACGGTAACGGGTAGCCTACTTTTATCGGTCATTAGCGTCTCTCAATATGATTGAATTCAGGGTTTACTGTAATAGATGAACAGGTAGTAAATTTACTTTATCTAAATATGTTACAACATATCATTTTCTACTGCAAAGAGTGCCACTTCAGATTGCTCTGCCAAGTTAATCTCGATGGCTGGCTACAAGTTAGCAGTTGGGTCTAAGGTGATTAAATGTGTTAGTAATCAATATATCGATTACTGGCAGTACTATAATCATCCCTCGTAACCCCATTAGCGATAACTATGATGTATGAATTAGTGCTAACCGATTCCCAGGAATTACTTTATGAGTAAAAAAATAGCAGTATTTAGTAGCAAGCCCTACGACGAAGAGCAGCTACAAAAAGCACTGAGCGATGATGCGTTACAGTTCACATTTTTTGAGCCCAAACTAACGTGGCAGACTGTCGCTTTAGCAAAAGGTTTTGACGGTGTATGTTGCTTTGTTAATGATGTAGTAGATGCCGATGTCGTGAAAGCTTTGGCCGATTACGGTATAAAAATAATTGCCATGCGTTGTGCAGGTTTTAATAATATCGACCTCAATGCTTGCTCTGCCCACGAAATAGCTTTGGCTAGAGTTCCTGAATACTCTCCCTGTGCGGTTGCAGAGCATGCGGTGGCTTTAATTTTAGATCTTAATCGTAATATTCATCGAGCTTTTTCCCGAGTAAGGGAAAATGATTACTCTCTCAATGGGCTTATGGGCTTTAGTTTACACGGCAAAACGGTCGCTGTTATTGGCGGTGGTAAAATCGGCATCGCTTTTATAAAAATCATGAAAGGCTTTGGTTGTAGAGTGCTTTGTTTTGACCCCAAGCCAAGTGATGAACTTAAAAGCATGGATATCGAAATTGTAGAGCTCGGCTCAATTTGGGAGCAATCCGATATCATCTCCCTACATTGCCCTTTAGTAAAACAAACCTATCATCTTATTAACAGTAACTCTCTTAGCCAAATGAAAGATGGCGTTATGCTTATTAATACCAGTCGTGGAGCGTTAATTGATACCCCTGCAGTGATCGCTGCGTTAAAAACAGGACGGGTTGGTTATCTTGGTTTAGATGTATATGAAGAGGAAGCGGACTTATTTTTTGAAGATAACTCAAATGAAGTCTTACAGGACGATATATTTGCCCGCTTGACCACTTTTAAAAATGTAGTGATTACCGGGCATCAAGCCTTTTTTACTGAAGAGGCGCTTAAAGCTATCGCCGAAACAACAGTGACAAATCTCTCATCATTTTTCAGTGGCGACCTAGATGCAGTCAACTTTGTCAATAAATATTAAAGGTGGTAATTTAAGAGATGCACTTTTGCCAGTAAGGTTTATCAGCAAAACGCTCAGAGAAAAAATCAATAAATGCTCTCACTTTTGGCGCCAGTAAACGGGAGCTTGGGTATACCGCCCAAATAGCTGTGTTGGATATGAGTGGATAATCTTTTAGCACCTGAATGAGTTCTCCACTTTGTACCTGTTGGTAACAGCACCAAGTGGAGCTTAGTGTGAGCCCTAAACCTTTAACCGAAGCATCTCTAGCTGCCTCACCATTATCTGTTCGAAATACGTTGTTAGTTTTGATGTTTACTTTGCCGTCAGGCGTGTTAAATATCCAATTTTCTAACCCGATGAGATTAACACATTGATGATTTTCTAAATCTTGTGGGGAATGAGGCTCACCATGTTTAGCTAAATAACTTGGGGAAGCACAAATGATCCGTGTGACTGGAGCTAACTTTCGTACGATTAATGTAGAATCATTTAGCTCTGCATCACGTATTGCGATATCGAAACCTCCTTCCACCATATCAATAATGCAATCACTAAGATGTAAATCGATACGTAAATCCTGATAACGCTGTAAGAAATCATCGATCGCTGGTAGTAAGTGCATACGTCCAAAAGAGGCGGGAGCCGCCACTCTTAATTTTCCTTGTGGACTTACACTGCCAACACCGATTGAAGCTCGTGCACTCTCGACCTTTTCCAGTACTTCCATAGCATGGGGCAAAAAAGTTTTTCCTTCCTCGGTAAGTGATACACGGCGCGTCGTTCGATGTATTAAGCGTACACCTAAATCTTCCTCTATTTTATTTATATGAGAACTGGAAACCGCTGGTGATAAGCCGAGTTCCTTACCTGCCAAACTAATATTCTGGATAGCAGCAATACGGACGAATAACTTCAAGTGTTCAAGGTTCATAGCTTATTATCAATAAAAATTAAAAACTGATTTAACTGAAAATATGGTTATCAGTATTATAGCTAATAAATATACGGTATTAGCCGATTGATATACAGCTTTTTATGCCTAGCCGAGAATTTCAAACGCTAGATTCATCTAGTGATTCCCTTTATGAGTAATAATTTCTAATCATCTTAGATGATGGTTTTAAAAAAATTATTCTCATATAATAAATAATTAAAGGGCTTTAGTTGGCTTTTAAAGAGCCCTCTAAATGCAAAACTAAATAAGAAAATTTTAGTGAAATATGCTGTAAAGAGAGCAGCTATCTAGAAATAAATACGTTTTTAAAAAATAAATGCCTACTATGAACGTCTATTTTTATAGTAACAAATATTTCTATGAAATTTTCGATTAATCATTTTAGAATAAGAAAACAAATCTGGATTTAATTGCTTTACTGCTGTCCAATTATATGCTTCTACAATATCGAGAAAACGCGTGGTTAGGTCTCTAACATCAATAGGTGCTTGTCCATTGCCAAAAGACATCCATTGATAGATAAATACTACAGTAAAAAAATCACTTTCATCATCTTTATACACCTTTATCGAGTGTGCATTACCAATAGACTCTGTAAACGCAAGTTGTCCTTGAGCGAGCATATTCTGTATAGACTCAAGAAGATTGATTTTATCAACTTGCCAGATATTGATACCGTACATTGGAGCCCCCACTTGCTGAGATTTTTTTCCAAATACTTGTAACCAAGCGTCTGTATCTTGTTGTGGATCTGGGTTATTAATTTTTGGACATTCAAATTTTGATTCCCAATATGTATTTGTTGTTTCTAAAGCATGGACATTTTTTTGTATAAAAATTATCGTAATAAGGGTTAAAAGTAAGTAAGTTATTTTCATGATTACCTCAGTGTTAATTCTTCGTTGTTAAGTCGGTAGTGCAAAAATTTAAGGAAATTCTGCGTTTTTGATAGTTTTTTCAATATTGAATATATTTCCTCCTCATCTTAATTTAACAAAAGATGTGATAAACCTTTTTACAAGCCGCTGGTTTATGTTTTCCTGGCGAACGGAAAATATGAATAAATAATGTTCACATCGATTCTGTGTATTGTCATATTTGATTGTATTTCCAATAGAGTTATACTGATTTAAATACTGTAAACCATTGACTATGCTCCATAGTCAATAGAATTATTTGGAGGTTTGAATCTTGTTGATTGGTGCTTTAAGTAAGAAAATTGGCGTATCGGTGGATACTATTCGGTTTTATGAGAAGAAAGGTTTAATCAAATATACGACTGTTACTGAAAATAACTATCGTCATTATGACGAATCTGTGGCTCACAAACTCACCTCTATTCTACAAGCAAAGGCTCTAGGTTTTAGCTTAAGAGAAATTCGAGAGCTGTCTGACCTAACGGATAACAACTATCTCTCTTCTTCTGAGAGAAATAAGATTCTTGACGATAAAATAATGGATATTGATGAAAAGATACATCAGCTTGAAGAAATGAAAAATCGTTTGTTGAGCAAAAAGGAAGAAGTAAAAAAAGGGAAATGCTAATAATAGGAATAGGCTGTTTTATCCAGTATATTAAAGAAATTATGAGAAAAATAGTATAAAATTTATCAGCAGCTACCTTGATTTTAGTAGATTAGAGTTCGACGTGTATTACCGACGATAAATAAATACAGCTCTCGAAAAATCCGAAGCATTTGTTATTAGAGATGCTTGGAGAGAAGATCAGCTTGCGCAAGATTATTTATTTGTCTTTTGATCTGTTTATCTTATCTATTTATCCCTTTACTTACTTATCTATGCGGATTTTATAAAAATAATAAAAGTTTGGATTTGCGATGCCTATTTTATTATAAAAACTTGTTTCCTGTATGTTGTTTTCGAATTGCAGTTTATATCTCTTAAGAAGATATTATACAACTTTTGGTGGTATTACATTATTAGTAAATATGATAGCGTTGTATTCTATACGTAACGCGTATTATATGTTTGCTTTAAGGCGACAAATTGTTAAAAAAGATGAAAAAGACGAAAGTTTGTAATGCTTGAATTGCATTCTCAGGAGTGAAAAATTAAAAATTTATTGAAGTTGCTTTGTATGGTGATTACTGAGTTTAAAGTTATTCCTGTTTAAATACAATTTAATAAATTTTTTCCTAATAAGGAACTTAGTAGTATTTGTGTTAAATGGAATATGGCTAAGTGTTAATGTAGTTAAGCATAAAAAAATATTAATTCTCTACTTAAGGATGAGGTCATATATGAATCTTACTTTATACAGACACTACAGGCTGAGGCCTTAGCCTGTTTATTATATTTTAAAACTGTTTTCAATATCAATTTCTGGGTGATATATATCCTAATGTGGGGGAGTGGGAAAATATGATTGTTTTTTCGAATTTTTCTTTTGGTTTTTTGTATTCTAGATTGTGTGAAAAAATTTATTGGTTGGGGTTTTTTTTCTCAATATTTTATATGAATTATAGTTATGGGAATGAGAGTTCAAATCGTGTAGATTTAAAAATAGGGAATATTCGAAGCTCATTACCAAACACAGGCTTGTTATCTAGATATGTGCAAGAAAAGCCGAAACGTACTTTGCTACAGCCTTGGCAAAACCGAGAGCGAATTGTTGTTAAGTTTCGGGAAAATTCAGCAGTGGCGTTGATTGGTGGTCAATTGCAATCAGCTGCTGGGTTGAATTTAATACGACTAAATAAAGTATTATCTCAACATAGTATTACTCAAAAACAATTACAGCGTTACTTTGATCAGCCTACATCACAATTAAGCCAAATGAAACTTCAAGGTGAAGCACGTAGTAAACGAGAGTTAGCTAATTTAAACCTGTATTACTCACTTACCCTAAAATCAAATATCGACGCAGCTCAAGTATGTGATGATTTAAATGCCTTAGATATCATTGAATTCGCAGAGCCTGAGCCTCTACCGGCGCCATTACCAATTGATTTGAGCCCTGTAACACCAGATTTTTCTGACCGTCAAAGTTACCTTGATTCCGCTCCGGTTGGCATTAGCGCAATGTCGAGCCGTCGAGTTCCTGGGGTGAGAGGTGACGGAATGCAAATCGTTGATATTGAATACGATTGGGTACTCGATCACGAAGACCTTGAATTACCACCTTCGGCTAATATTGATAGTGCGACCCTTTCTAACCCTTTTCCAGAAAATGAAGCGAATCATGGTACTGCTGTTTTAGGTCAGTTAATAGGGGGTGATAATGGCTATGGTATCACCGGTATCGTGCCTCAATCTTCGGCCTTGGTTATTCCTGCAATAACAGAAGAGTTTGGTTACAACGTTGGACGTGCGATAAATTTAGCTGCGTCTCACTTAAATCCTGGTGATGTTATTCTTATTGAACAACAAACAACGGTATGCGATCAAGCTTATGGCCCGGTAGAGTGGTTCACTCCTTGGTTTGACGCTATTTCTACTGCTACAGCTAATGGTATTATAGTTATCATGGCTGCCGGTAATGGCCAGGTAAATTTGGATGATCCAAGTTGTCAGTCACGCTTCGATACGAGTGTGCGAGATTCCGGAGCAATTATTGTGGGGGCAGGGCATAAAGACACTCGCGCAAGGCTTTCTTTTTCCAGTTATGGTAGCCGCGTAAATTTGCAAGGTTGGGGGCGTTTAGTTGCTACCACAGGTTATGGAAACTTATTTAATCCTGGCGATATTCGTCAGCGCTATACTCGTTTGTTTTCGGGTACTTCCAGTGCTTCGCCCATTGTTGCGGGCGCGGCTCTTGCCGTGCAAGGCAGCCTTAAAGCCGCCAATGCACCACTTTTGACTTCGATGCAAATGAGACAGCTATTAATGGCAACCGGCACAGCGCAAAGTGGCAACGACCATATTGGCCCTTTACCTAACATTAATAGTGCGTTGTTAACATTTGATCGTGATGGCGATGAGTTATTAGATTCTCTAGAGCTAAGTTTAGGTACTGATCCAGATGCCGCAGACAGCGACGGTGACGGTATCTTAGATTACGATGAATTAAATCGCGATGGTGATCCAACCAATTATACTGCCGGTGTTGATAGTGACCCAGGTGCTAATCCTACTACTGGAATTGATCCAAATGTTGCCGACCCGCGAGATACAGATGGTGATGGACTGCTGGATAATGAAGATGCAAACCCTGCAGTTAGCGATTCAAGCCCAATCTTTTCCCGGAGTATCGATATTGGTGTAGCAGGTCAAAATGGAAGCTTTAACTATGATGCTACAGATAATGCATACACAATAGAAACATCGGCCTTTGATCTCGGCGGTTCGGCAGATCAAGTTTTTTATATTTATGAAACTATTAGCGGTGATTTTGATGTACAAGCTCGTATTGCAAGTATTTCGAATCACTATGCTAAAGCCGGGCTTATGGTTCGTAATAGTTTGGAACCGAGTGACAGCCAATTATCCATTGCTATCGAACGCTCCGCTGGCGGTTTACAGATTCACCGAACAGAAGAGCTAGGTAATACCCATTATCTCGCCTCTTCTTTAGCGATGGCAGAAGGTCATTGGGTAAGATTAGAAAAAATAGCTAATACATTGCGCAGTTATGGGTCTAGTGACGGTGTTAATTGGACACTTGTTGGGAGCGAGACAATGGCTATGGACTCTGATTTTTACCTAGGTATTGTTGCTGTTAATTCGGAAACATCTACTCGCACCACTATTGTTGTTGATGAAGTGAAGAGGAGCAATGATACGACCGCAAATACCGCACCCACAATTAGTATCGGTGAGCCTGTTGACAATAGTCAATTTATATTGGGTGATAATGTTACGTTTTCAGCTGTGGCTCATGATCAACAAGAAGGAGATCTATCTGCTGCTATTACATGGCAGTCAGATATCGACGGTGAGCTTGGTAATGCCAGCAGCATTAACATAACTTCACTTAGCCTTGGTGTTCACCTTATTACTGCCAGTGTCCAAGATAGCGGTAATTTGATCGCCACAGATACGGTTTCGATTACTATTAACAATCCAGTAAATACTCAGCCGTTAATTAATATTACTGCTCCGACAGACAGCATAGTTTTTAGTGAAGGTGATATGATTAATTTTATTGCTTCGGCGATAGATAACGAAGATGGTGATATTAGCTCCAATATTACTTGGTCATCAGATATTGATAATGCTATTGGTTCTGGTAGTAATGTTTCTACCGATACCCTTAGTGTAGGTTTACACACAATTACAGCTACTGTGGCAGACAGCGAAAACCTAATAAATACCGCGACAATACAAGTAAGCGTAGAACCTCAAGGTAGTTCGTCACCAGTAGTTTTTGATCATAGTATAGATATAGGCATCACCAATTTAGCGGGTGGCTTGTCCTACGACAGTAATACAGGCGTTTATAATTTAACTTCTTCTGGTTTTGATGTGGGAGGAGTTTCCGACAATTTTTTCTTCGCCTATACGCAAAGATCTGGCGATATTGATATTCGAGCACGAATCACCTACATTGACAGCTTTTATGCCAAAACGGGTTTAATGATACGTAGTAGTTTAGATAGTAACAGTATGCATGCCGCTATGACACTTGAGCATCTATCTGGTGGCGTCAGCATTTATCGTGATAATATTGACGCAAGTACAATTTATCATAGCCTATCTACCAATATCACACTTGGTGCTTGGGTAAGATTACAAAAAGTTGGAGATACAATAAACCGTTATGCTTCTGAAAATGGTGTAACTTGGACTTTAGTTGCTTCCAGTACGTTAACTATTGGCGATAATTACTTTATCGGTATTTGTGCTGTTAGTAATGAAAGTGGTGGCATAACAAATAGTACGGTGGAAAACCTTACCATCGAGTAAGGTTAACTGAATCCTATTAAACAAATCCAACAAAGAGTGTATATTCGTGATATACACTCTTTTACTTAGTGTTAGTGTTTTTATCTTCAGCTTTTAACAGCGCTATGCGCTTCTCAAGTTCTTAAGTTTCCTGCAAACTATTCTCAATTTTTTTTCGGGATATATCGTCTAATTCACATTGTTTTAATACGAAATCAGCAGTTTTAATAACATTTTTAACTCTTGGATATTTGGGGAGCTTATTGATGCTTAAATAGCGTTCCATAGTGCGTGCAATTAAACGCCCATTATTTATATAAACCTTCCATTGTTTACTACATTCGGCTAGCTCCAACTTACTTCTTTGAGTTGATGTTTCCCAATAATGTAGTGTTAAAACCATAAGATTAACAATGGACTTTTTAAAATTTTTATCCAATTCGACATGGTAATTAACATTTTTCATAACTTCTCTTTGTCGATGTGAAAAGTGCTCTTCATTTTTTGAATCACTTTGATGCTTGTTGAATTTCTTCAAATAATCTAATTTTTCTTCTATTGAATGTATGAGATTTTCAAGGTTTCTATCTCTATTATTTTTCATTAATAGGAAGGAATGATGATTAAGCTTATGCTGTAAACTATTTAAAGATGATTCGATAATATAGAAGTTATAATTTAAGTCATTAATTAAATAGCTCTCGTCAATACTTTTGCTATCAAGATTACCATTTTCCATGAAAGTGAATCCTTTTATTAAGATAGTAATTGTTTCTTTAATTGAATCACTGACTAATAAAGTTTAACTTGGAAAATAAATTTATTATCAATATCTAGGCTATTAGTGACGTTAAGCTACATAGGGTTGCATGATTATCGCGCCAATATAGACCTCAATTCCTCATTGATATAGCAAGGGTTCGTTATAACAATCTAACGGTTTTAAAATATTGTTCTAATGCAAAAGATATTGATAACGAGTTAATTACTGCTTGTTAAAATTACATTATCTAAAGTGGTAATAAATACGAATAATTATGGAATGGTAGTAGTATGTAAAATTTTTTACGTATTAACAGATTTTGCAAAGTCTAACGTAGAATATATGATGAGGCACAGCGCTTTGGTGCGATATATTAAAGGTAGATTCGTAGACTTTTCTTGCTTTGATGTTGAAAATGATAAACAAATAACACTAGAACTATCCGGCCACAAGCTTGGCGATTCTAAATGCTGTAATCCCATTATGGCGACTGCTAACTATCTATTTGATAGTCTTCGGCATGATATTTTTAAAGTCGAACATGGTGAGATTTACGCTGCACTAACCCAACTTTCAACCTCGGAGGATAATATTAAAGTAGATAGCTCTGAGGGTGTTAAAGTCCACCAGCTAGATAAAATAAAGGTAGACTTTAGCTATAAAAAAATTACCAATCACTATTATGATAATAAAGAGTTTAATGATTTACTTAGCAGTTACTCTACACAATTAAAAGATGAGCACTTTATTTTCCCCATTGGGGGGTTGCATTGTCTGGAGAATCTAAAGACCATAAGTAATGGTCGTTACTTCACTATTGCGGCGGACAAAGGTAATTGCGAGATACACGAAATTGCTTATAGTCGTGCTCCTAGCTTTAGCTTACATGGTAACTGTTTTTCTATGCAGGTGAACTTTCATGCTTTGACACATTATTCGGCTATGTCTGATGGCGATTATATTATTCAAAAGGCACAAACAGGTCTTTCCAGTGTTGTCATGTTATCGGGGTTAGAGTTTTCTGATTTTGTCGAAACACGGCATGCCATTGATAATTATTTACACCGTTACAGTCCTGCAACCCTTTTCAAATTGTATGCCTATATCCGTGATTCTATCGAAGTTTGTACGCCTGATACGTTTTTAGCACTGATGAATTTGACTGATTGGGACTCTCATATTTTTAATAAATATATTGAGGTACTCTTAGAAAAACTGCCTAGCTGCTCCTTAAATACCATACACGCCATCCACGAAGGAATACCGAAAATTACTGAGAATTTTTATCATATGCCTGGAACTATAGATACTTTTGTTGGCATCGTATTATTTTATCAGGAACTTGGTGAATACGAGGAAGCTTTAGCATATTATGATTTATCTATTGAATATTATGGAAACGCTGATCATATTAGCTATAACCAGGGCTTGTGTTACTATTACTCGGATAACTATCAGCTCGCCTATGAGAAATTTGAGCAAGCTTTGGCATTAAACCCTAACTTTGAGTACGCCTCTTATTGGCGAGATAAACTACTGGATCGTTTTAAATTAGCAGAAGACAATACCTCTACAGCCATATAACTAGCAAATATCTAACTGTTAAAACCTTTATAACTATTTATCTTGATAACGCCTCGCTTAATTTATTAAGCAACCTAACCATTCATCACCTTTGCCAATTCAATAAAAGCTCTTAATCTTGCTGGCATATTGCGCTTGCTTAAATAATTAATTGAATATCTAGGTAGTGATGGTACTTGCCCCACTAATACTTCCACCAGCTTACCCTGAACAATAGATGGTTCGGCCGTTTTTGTATAAAGGTAAGCAAGCCCTAAACCCGCCTCAGCAAAATGCAACATTGAAGTCATATCATTAACCATTAATCGTGGCTTTGGCATTGCAGTATATTCGCCCTCTACGCCGACAAAAGTCCAAGGCGCTAATCGAGCAGTATTACCAAAAGCAAAACAAATTCCGTCGTGTTGCAAAATATCATGAGGTGTTTTCGGTGTACCTTTATCTTTTATGTAAGAGGGCGAAGCAACAACACTTAGATCTAAGCTTGGGCCTATAGAGATGGCGTGAGTGTCTTTCTCCAGGAGAGTTTGCGCTCGGATAGTGGCATCGACTTTGGCGCTTACCAAGTCGACTTTCTCGTCATCATATATAATCTCAATATTGACTGATGGATACTTAGTACTATATTGGCTGAGAAGGTCGTTGAGGAAAAAGGTACCACTAGCATAAGGTGCACTTAGTCTGAGGGTTCCTGAGACCGCATCAAGGTCATCACTCAATTCTAAAATAGCGCTTTCGAGATCTTTAATTGCCGGCAAACTACGCTGGTAAAGGCGCTCCCCCGCCGATGTAAGGGCTATCTTTCGCGTCGTTCTATCGATCAGGCGCACGCCTATACGATCTTCAAAACGCTGTACCGCTTCGCTTACAGAGCCAGCTCCTAACTTTAGTTTATCCGCTGCTGCACGAAAGCCATTGGTGCGTGCTACCTCTACGAATATTGCCATGTCATTAAAATTATTACGCTGCATTGTTCTATATTCCGATCAATATGTTTTAAATTATGCTATTTAATCTAACTATAGAATGGCCTATATTTCTCTTCATTGCAACACGTCATAGGCAAATCTTTGTATATACAAGGTTGTCTCTCAAACATACAAATTGTGGAGTTTTACGATGAGTGATATTGATGAAGTAAAGAATGCGTTAAATGATTGGCTAACAGGTTTAGATAATGGCGAGATAGAGAAAATGTTGGCCACTTGTGACCCTGAAGTAATTATTTGTAATGAACATCAACCGACAACTGTGGGCGTACAGGCCGTGAGAGATAAATATGCCCCACGTATTGAGGCTGGTGTTTTTAAGTCAACTTTTGAGACCCAGCATATTAAAGTCTATGGTGATCTCGCCATGATCGTAGGTCACTACGGTGTTGACTTCACAAATAAAACTACAGGCGAAAAAGGTGGCGGTTCCGGTCGTTTAGCTCTAGTTTACAGGAAACATCCCGATGGATCGTGGAAGTTACTGCTCGATATAGATAACAATGACTGATTTGGAATGACCAAAGAGAAGAGAAAATATTATGAACACACTCTTAGATGATGTTCGAAATGAAATTATAAATCTTCATGATTTTTTTGTTAGTTGGTTTAATGGAACAGTAAGGCAAGACGAACTTGATAGTAAATTTTTGTCGAAGTTAGATAAAAACCTTACTTTTATTGCACCGGAAGGTAGTGTCTTTTCTGTTTCTGATCTTGCTACTAATTTTCAGCAGGCTTATGGAATAAATAAAGAATTCCGTATTCAGATACGCGACGTAAAGATATGTCAAACAATGACTGATCATATACTAGTGACATATACCGAATGGCAGGTTGGTGCCAAAGCTTCTGAAAAATCTTCTAATGCACGTATTACTAGCGCCTTAATAACAAAAGCAAAGCCATTTAAATGGTTGCATATTCAAGAAACTTGGTTGCCCGAATCGGTGCGCAGCGCAGACTCTTTTAATTTTTAAATAAAAATTTGGAAGTAATTAACATGACAGATATACAAAAAACTATGGCAAAAAAACCTCGTGAAATAGCTGATCGAGTATCGGAGTTTCTCCTAGCAGGGGATTTAGAAGGAGTGATTTCAATGTTCCACCCAGAATGCAGGATGTTTTTTCCACCTAATGAACCACCAAAAGTTGGCAAGCAGGGGGCGCGTGATGCATTTGCCGAGTTTATTAAAATGCGCCCTACACTTATTTCTAATGTAACTAGCGAAGTTATTGTAGGAGATACTGCATTACTACAGGCCGAATGGCGTTTTGAAGGCCCCGACGGTTCAGTCATTGCAGAAGGTAGTTCTACCGAAGTTGCGAAGCAATTAGATAACGGCGGTTGGGTATACTATATTGATTGCCCTTTAGGGCCACCTAAAATATAAAATAAAATTAGGGCCTCACAAGGAGGCCCATCCGGTTTTTATCGTCTTACTTTTTTTGTTACCATTTTTTCTTCAAAAAATGGCGAACATTTGAGACTACGGCACAGCCTTTTAAGCCATATCTTTCTCTGTCTGAAATGAGACCTAAGTCACGAATATCAGAAAGTGCCTGCTTTGAACATTTAATACCTGATCGTAAGTCCTCAGAGCTGTCTAAACAGATTCCTATTTGTTTATTAACCACATCGGAGAGACGACAAACGTTGGCAACCTTTCTGTTTTTCACAAAAGTAGGGCAGCCCATAATTGCGACTCGGCGTCGTGGATATCCGACATTACAATCGGAGCTAGTAGCCGGAATGTCTGCGTCGAAATTCACTGACCAGCCGATATCTGCAAATAAGTCATCAGTAAGATCGACATCTGTTGCAGCTTGCAGAGTATCTGTAATAGCAGGCTCCATTAACAAGTTAGGTATAGCGGCAGTATCATAATGAGATATCGATGAGCCTGGTTGCACAGGATTCGGTGCATTAAGGCGTACTCTATTTAAATCGTCTGCGCCTGCTAAACGGGTAGGATCAATGGCTACACGAATAAATACACCGTTGTCTGCTTCTTCACGTATAAGTGCGCCATCTTCTTGGCTAATGCCTACGGCGGGTATTACGATGTTGGCATTAGTTCCACCTAAGGCAATAGCTCCGCCAGCATTGTTAGCAATGAGCACTCCTACAGCTCCTGCATCCTGAGCGTTTTGTGCTTTATCAGCAAAGCTACAGGAGCCACGATCAATTAGTGCTATTTTTCCTTCCACATCGGTACCGTTAACTAATGGTTCACAGCCGTCGGTTATCGATGCGCCGCCTTCGTCAATAGCAATAGCGACTTGGCCGTCCAAATTTTCAGGGCTTGGTGACGGACCAAAATTAGCGAAGCCAAAGTCTACTTCACCAGCAAGGGTTTCTGGTTGGGTGATTTCTAAGAATTGCCTATCGTCTAATATATTAGGTGCTTGAGCACTGACATTTTCGCCTATCCATACAACATTTCCGGTATTTACAAATGATTGAACGCGCTGCTCGTCTGTCATTTCTGCATGAGTTAGACCGATGGAATTATCAAAACTTAGTGTGGTATAAACATCTTGCATGCCGCCAGCTAATGCCCCTGTGGTGACATTTGCGAAGTTCTGAAAACCTAAACCGTGACCAACTTCGTGCATAAAAGTATTGAGAAAATCGATACCATTTTCAGGGGGGGTGTTGTCTAAGCCATAGTACCAAAACGAATCCTCTAAACATCCTTCCTGGCCGATATTGCCATTAAAGTTTGCCACTATCTCGTCATTAAAAGGAGGTTGCAGTGGACCGGGATCTGGCTCGCCGGGGGGAATTCCCATCATTTCGGCAAAGATATCTTCTCCTGCGATTGAATTTGCAAGAGCTGCACCATACAAAGTTCCAGGTAGCGGTGCATTGGCAAAGTCAGCAAAAATTTGTAGCGCGCCTGCTTGAGCTAGAGTACCGCCAGTAGCATCGCAATTAAGTCCTGCAAATGAGCCTTGAACAACAATAGTCGGTTCACTATTAAGCCGTGCTCCCCATAAATCTAAAGCAAATTGGTAAGCAATTAAACGCTGCTCGCCAACGGTAATACCTATATTTCCCCCCACAGGAGTGGCCGGAGTTGGATCATTAAAACCCACACCAGGTAAGTCAACATTGTTAATAACAATGTTAGCACCAGCGAAAGAAAGTGAAGAAAAGCCCGTTAACATTGCTGCGCAAGTAGTGGCTAGAAATAATTTTTTTGTCTTCATTATTTTTATCGCTCCGGTAATGCAGAATTATTGTTTTCAATCTTATGATCACCATGTTGTATTACTAGCGAACCCTTTTTATTTTTTTTGCCATAGATAGATTGAAATTTTGATGGATCAAGAACCATTGAACTCACGCCATTAGCGTGATGCTGCATTTGTCCGGCAACTTCAGATAATGCACTATTGTTTTGCATGTTAAGCTGTTGAGAGCTAAATTCTTGTCGATTCATTGCCGCTGCTTCTTCTGCTGTTGGCGCTCTTAACTGCCCCGTCTCTTTATCTCTCACAACTTTTAATGCCGCGGATGTTGCCGCAGATGATTTTTGTGTGTGTGTGTGTGTTTCTGTTGCATTGACTTGATTTATTGACATAAGCATAAGCGCGAGGATCGAACTCGACGCAATTGAGTATATCGTTTTCATAGTGGGTCTCACCTATTGAAGTTGTGTTTAGAGAGCCTTTACAAACAATCTCTTGTTATGGACTTTCAAAGACGAATCTATGTTTTTATAGCTTATTAAACTAAGTAATCTTTTATTCGTCAGCATTCAGAAAGCCGACAAGGTATTAATATATAGAGACGCTCTTAAGAGATAATTAACAGCATTATTATTATGCTCGAATCAAAAAAACATAAATAAACACTGTTATTTCGTAATTTAACTCGACGTAGAACTACGTATTACGATGCCAGTCTATCTTCGGATTAAATTAAACGCAATTTTCAAATATAACATTTTTATCCAGTTTTTAATTTTTAAAAAGATACGATATATCATCCAGGGCGTTCGGCAATTTTTAATATATCACGAGGTTTTCTGGGGAAATAATATTTTTACTTAATAAGATATTCTTGGTGTTTTTTATAAATAATATTCGGAATAGGTTTTGTGATAAAATGTTGTTTTTCGCGACTGTTGTGGGTAAGTTAGTAGTGTTTTTCTACTTATTTAAGTAAGTAATAATTAAGTTTTTTATATAGAAAAATATTAATTTTTTTAAAGAATAAATTATTGTATGAATGAAATAAATCAGTATGTTGTTGCTCTTATTTACAGCATGATATCGTTAAGTTAAATTTTAAAAAGAGGTGTTTTTTAAAATAAACGAAATTATAAAAAAATAATTATTTAACTATAAAGATATCTATATACTCTAAATTTTATGGTCTTTCATCGCTAATAGAAATGGCTGTTATTTTTTCGAAGAAAATTAAAGCTATGGATTAAAGTGATTTTTTGTCTAGTGTTTGTATTTACGATAAAGAATATTAGCTCAGCTTTTATTGTTTGAGATTAATGTCTCAAATAGGCCTGCTGCTATTGAAATTTTATTTTTAATAAACTAAATTTAATTAATAGTCTTGTTTATGGAAAAATTTCTAACTGCTATAGAGTTTGTTATCACTGAATTAATTTATTCTACCTTCTCTTAAAAACATTGGTTACCACGATTATACACCGTATAAGATTTTCGAAAGCTAGTTATGTAGTCATTAGAAGCTTCTTTGGCTATTGCTATTCATTCCATTTATCTCGCTGTTGTTGTGTGTAGTTACACATAGTGTTTTTAAGAGAGGGATCGTTAGTTTGGCTATTTTTTATTTTATAAAGATAAAAAATAGTTTTTATTTAAAAATAAATGTATTAGTAAAGATAAGTTTCTTCCTATATTTTAGTGGAATTTTTTATGATTAATAAATGTAAATTTGGCTTTTTATCAAAAGTCACTTTTCTTTTTTTGACTTGTAATATTTCTTTTAATTCGGCTTTTGCTGAAAAAAATGAAATTAAAAAATATGAAAAATTAAAGAAGTACGTCAATAAGGTAAAACACCTGAATAAAAAAAGCCGCCCGGTAAAAAGTCAGGCAAATACACTTTTTCATGGTATTCAAAACATAGTAACAGAGAAATCGAGGCCTAATAAATTTATTCTTCGTGATACAACCAGAGGTAAAGGTATTCGAACAATTGTAAGCTCAAGACCTGATGGCAAGGTTCTGTCTAACAATAGCCGTTTTTGGAATGTAGAAACTATTGATAGGAAAGCATTAGATGCTCATTATGTGACACAGTCATTCTATGACATTATGTTAAAGGATTTTAACTGGGATGGAATCGATAATGAAGGTGGCTTATTACGTGTAGATGTTGGTAGCGGCAATGGTGTTACCGGTTCTTGGAATGCCACTGGTATTGTGGTTGGAGATGGCGATTGTTCTTATGGTCCCTCTGTAACTGCAGATATTATAGCCCACGAATTTATGCACGGCATTGTAGAACATACCTCTGGTCTAGGCGTTGGGGCTATCAATGAGAGTATTGCTGACATGATGGGACAATATATTGAATATAAGATGGATAAGGGCAATTTTTCATGGGAGGTAGCAAATAGTTCTAACCCATCATTGCCCCCTGCACGTATAATGGATGATCCGAATAGGGTAGGCATGCCGTCTTACTTTGAAGGCAAATACTGGAATGATTCGGGTTCAGTTCACCATCGAGGCGGAGTTGCGTCATTCTGGTTTACGCTAGTATCTGATGGGCGAATAGGCGTTAATGAAATCGGGGTTGATTATTCTGTACCACGAATAGGAATAGAGAAGGCTGCTCAAGTTATCTTTCTTGCCAACAGGGAATATTTGACACGAGGCACATACTCTGACTTTTATAAAAGTACTGTTTTAGCTGCTGAGGAATTATTTGGTTTAGGTTCGACAGAGGTCTTTGCTGTAAAAGAGGCATGGCGAGCAGTTGGTTTACCTACAGCTCAAGATGTAGAAGGTGTTGATCTATCTATTCAAAATGGGGTTAGATTATCAGAGAATTTTGTGTGCGGAATAGATACATTCCACCCTATAGATATACGGGTTACAAATTTTGGTACAAAAGCTTACACACCAGATATGAACGCCAGTTTTGTGCTCAATAGTTCACTTCCTATCGATAATAGAGAAGTGCTAATTACAGATACTATTCCTGCAGGAAAGTCTGTTACTTATACAATAAATGAATGGTTAATTTCAGCTTCTCTTGGAAAGGAAGAAGTTGAAGCAACTCTGAACTTTCCAGAAGATATCGATGATTCTAATCACACTTACCAGAATGATTATACGTTTAAATCTACCTCGCCGGATTTATCTCTCACTTCACAGTTAGGGCCTTTCGTGCCAAGGATCAACACTGCGGGAATGTGCGGTTCCGATCGCTACAGTTTGGCTTTTGAAATCAGAAACAATTCATGTGCGACAATTAGAAAAGGAACCAAACTTAATCTGCAATTAGCGGATAATCAAGGGAACATTGTTTACCAGAAAAAATATAGAGTACCTCATAAAGTTCAGGCCTTTGGTTCGATTATTGAAACACTACCGGTAAATATGAAGAATGTAGATAGCGGCACCTTACATTTCCTAGCAAACTATAATCGGGATAGTGATACAACTAATAATAGTGTAGAAATAGATTTTGAAAGGCGCTATACAATAATAGAAAATTATATCAACACTTTTGATAATGAACCGGAAACAGATAAATTCTTGCGCACACTAACTAACTCAAGTAATGGTGAAACAGTTAAATTAAATAATGAAACATATTATTTAGCGATAGGTAATGCCGAGCAATACGGTGATTTTTTTGACGGCGTTGCTATACCATGTACAGATATCGATAATGCTTATCGGTATATAGCGGCTCCTGGCGATGAGTATTCAGCTTCTCTGGCTTTCTGTGTTGATGCGAGGAAGATGAAAAAGCCTATATTATCGTTTGATATGGTTCAATTTCGGAATAATATACGTGATGACGATCCTCGATCATCTGTATTATTTCTGAGCTGGTCAGGGACTCATAATCATACCGAAACCATCATGGGGCAGGTTGAGGGTGAATCGGTTCACTACCAGAGGGAGCTTCCTCCAGGTTTTGTAGGTGAGGTTACGTTAAAAACATATACAGAAATTGGTGACGAATTCTTTATTTTCTTACCAGACATTATTCTACCTGAAGAGCAAGACCTCATATTATTAGATAATTTGCAGATACAAACGAATGGAAGGGTAAGATAGTTGAAGGAGATACTAAGGCGAACTATTTTTCGCCTTAGTTTGTATTTTTTTTCGCGTAGCTTTAAATGATAGATTATCGATCTTCTAGCTGTGCGGAGCCACTTAAAGCTTGGCTGCTATTTGTAAATGATAAATAAGGTGACACTACAGGTCTTATTTCACTTAGACTTTTGCACACTTTTATTTTTGCATCTAATGGTAGTAATTCCACGTCAAGTTTGGGGATAAGTGCATCACAAAGTTGTTTGCTTGACAACTGTGCTAGCCAAATTGAATCGGCAGCTAACAAATGCATAATCTCTTCACCTAAACTATTGAGGCTAGGGCGTATTTCAGTTTTAAGATTGGGCCCTTCAGGTAATTGGATATTATCCATCTTACGCCATTTTTCATGCCATGCTATTTGAATAGCCTTAGCTGCATCCATTTGCATTTGGAAAAAGTTGCGAGAGGAAGCTGGCTGCAAACCTAGTGATATGGCCTTTTCTGTAGTTCTTTCTAATATGCGCTCTTCACGATATAGGTCTTCTACTTGTAAGTGATTGTGCCATTTATATAACGCCACGTCTTTCATTATTGAAAGTCGTTTTGCCATCACCTCAAACAGAGGGTTTAACGCTTCAGTTGCTTCTTCATTGGCATAAGTGGGAACAGCGGCAATGAAAATAAACAAACAAAAACAAAATGTTTCAATTTTTTTTATCATGTTAAGCTAAAATGCCTCATATTAAATGGTAGACAGACATACTCTTAACTAAAATCTATCCATTAATGTGGAACGAATACTCGCCGGATTAATAGATACACTCCCGGTGCAAACAAAATAGCTTCAATATAATAGGTACAATATATTGGGCGCTATATGAGGCATCAGTAATTAGGGACAAGCCCTTCATACCCTTTATACTAAACCTGCTAATAAATATAGACAAGTGTATGGTCTACAGTTCCCTCGATCTGCCATCCTTGGCATTGTAATGAAGCCTTATAATGTTCTAGAACTTATAAGATGCTTGTACATATCCAAAAAGACCACGCACGTCGTAAATACCAGGGGCAGTTGTATCGGCACTACCATTATTCTCGTATAGCTGTGTTACGATAGGTGATTCCTCATCGGTGACGTTTTCTACGCCAGCACTAATGAGTAATTTAGGTGTCGCTTGGTAGCCAGCAAAAAGATCGAGATAGGTAACGGCATCGATATCATTACCCAGTGCAATAGTTGGATCAGCATCAATACTTTGTACAGCATCATCTAAATGACGCACTGTCATTCCGATATACCAGTTTGACTGAGTAAGCTGGAGAGTAGTGTTGATTCTATTTTCAATATTGTCTACACGGCCAGCAAGATCTTGCTCTTGTGCTAAGTCATTTACTTTTCTTGTATGCTCAAGTAAGTGAGTGTAAACACCTGACCATTCTAATTCACCTTCGCCCAGTATCCATGCGTGATTGAACGACAGTTCTATACCAGATACATCTTCTTCTGCTAGGTTAGTTTGCTCACTACGTATTGAAGTAATGAAGCCTGAAGTTGAATCTCGCGTAATGTTGTTACAGAAAAATGGATCTAATGTGTCAACACAACGATTTAGAGTTGCCTGAGGGCTAAATGCATCAGCCAATACATCTTCCATAGATATTTGATAATAATCTAAAGAGATAACGGTTGAATTGAAAGTAAGTACGGCACCTAAGGTAGCTGTTATAGCTGTTTCAGAATCCAGGTTCTCATTACCACCAGTAACACTTCGAATCTGTTGATCCAAGTCACTAGGATTATAATTTGCGGCAACCAATTGACTACAGTTAGCTGAAGGTGTCAGTGCCGAGCCGTCATCGGCAAGCGTGTCACATGGATCTGCGATACCAGATGTAATACTAGCATCAGGTGAGGCTAGCTCTAAAATATTTGGCGCACGAGTTGCCGAACCAACACTGCTGCGGAAACGTAAATATTCATTTACTGCTAAGTCAGCTGTGAGGCCTGCAGTAAACTCTGAACCTACAGAGCTATAATCTGAGAACCTTGCTGATACACCAACATCAAATAATGCTGTTAGTGGTAATTTAAGTTCACCGAAAACTTCAGAAACATCGTAGCTGCTATCGGTGGTACCGAAGAAGGTACGTGTACCCTTTAAACCAACGAGATTACCAGAGCCTGTTTCAGGGTCAGTCACTGCAAGCAAACCACTATTTGGTTCTATAGTGGCAGACTCGTCTCTATACTCAAAGCCGATAACATAAGCAGCATTGCGTCCGCCAATTTTAAATGCGTCTCCTGTAACGTAGCCACCGAATACATGTTGAGTACTCTCACTATCACTTTCCAAATCATCCGCCACATAGGCTAATGATGCTCGGTCAATTGTACCGCGGCCATATATATCAGCAAATACACAGCCTGATGTCGCAGCACATTCTTGCGGATTTATTGCAGTAATAAATCGTTGCTTATCAATTGTATCGAAGTCTGTTTGAGTAGCATCAACCTGCCCGTACTGATAAAACAGTTCATAATTTGCATTACCAATGTTGCCCTCAAGACCAAATACGAAACGGGTCAATTCACGCTCAACTTGAGCGCGACGTGGGCCGTACTCATCGAGCCTTCTGTTAGATACACGTAAATTTCCACCCAAATTATTGGTTGTATTTACGCCATCTACGTTTACTGTTGGTGCAGTGGGAAAGCGGAAGCCGGCGGTGCCTGAAGAAGCAAAGCCTGCGTCGCTAAAAATAGCCAATTGAGGATCGAACTGAATTTCAGTTTCAGTATTATTATAAGTTCCTTCAATAAAAAACTCGGAACTATCGCTCACTTGGAAATCCACTCGACCAGAAATCAAAAATCTTTCTGTTTCATTAAGCAAAGAGCGAGTAGGCGCGCGTTGAAATCTCTCCAAAGCTAAACCTGGAACATAGCTGCCATCGGTATCAAAGCGACCGTTACCCAAATCTGCACTTATGTAAGAACCTTGGGGGGTCACACCAGAACCATTGGCGGCGGCGCTTAAGCCTGTGGCTGCGCTACCATCGAATTGGGCGAAGTCTCTATCACGACCGAACACTGGTTGTTGATCTGAATACTCCAATGAAAATTGATAACCGCCAGACTTAAATTCCCCACCATGGGTAAAACTTAGTGCTGTTTCTTCGGCATCGTCCTCGCCTGAGGCGCCGCCGCGAATGGTGAATTCATTACCTACAAAATCTGTTTTTAAAATAACGTTAACTACACCCGTTACTGCGTCAGCACCATATACTGCTGAGGCACCACCGGTTAATATTTCTACACGCTCTATAAGGCCTACAGGTATACTATTTAAATCAACCGAAGATGTGCCTACATCTCCACCAACATGGCGTCTACCATTAACTAAAACCAAGCTACGATTATCACCCAAGTTACGTAAGTTGATCGTTCGAGCATCAGCGCTGAAACCACCATTTAATGAATTAATACTGGAACCACCTGGTTGGCCATCACCAAACATAGGTAACTCGTTAAGTATATCTCCGGCAGTTAGACGACCAGAAGCGCGCAAATAATCACCATCAAGAACAGTTACAGGTTGAACTGATACATCATTATCTGTGCCTAGAATACGAGTACCGGTAATCTCGATTTGTTCAAGTGTAAAATCAACATCTTGAGCGAAGGCATTTGGCATAAATGATGCCACTGCTATAGCGAGCAGAGTTTTACAAAATGGTTGGTGTAGTTGCTGATTTTTCAACTGCATTTCTCCCGAGTAATAACAATAATAAGTAATGAATAAGTAAATCAGACAATGGTGACCGCACCGAATCATGCCACCTTGTAGGTAGGTCAATGCTGCGTTGAAAAATTATTTATAAAATATATTCAATTACATCGATGCATCATTCTAGAGTCTGGAAATAAATTTAATTTTGGCCGGGTTATTATTTGAGGTGAGAGGCTTCTTAATATATTAAATAATAAATGCTTTTCCCGTTTCGGCATTATTGTATAGATTCTGGATGAACTAGCAATACAGTTTTATATCACCAAAAAAGATTGTTGCGCCAATATGTTGTTTTGGCGCCAGTAAATGTATAAGAGTGCTAAGAAAGCCGACACTAAATAGAGCAGCTATTACAGCAAAAAGAATTTTAGACGACACATTGTTAATGTTTGTAAATTAATAATTTGATTAACGTGTTATTTTTTAGATTGATTTTTGTTCACCTTAAAATAATAATTAACAGGTGATGGGTAATAAAAAGTGTATATAGGTTTTTTATAAGATTAATTTAACTAACATGGCTAACATATTAAAGAAAATAAAACAGACAATTCATTTCGATTTTAAGAAGTTGTCGCGAAATATATCATTTGAGTTATATTGAGTTAATTTTTTTGCATTGTACGAATTAATATTTTGGTAATGACTTTAATTTAGTAATTTATCTCGTTATCTTTATAGAGCTACTGATAGATTGGTTTGCCAATATCAAATGACTAATGATGTGTCCTACAAGCGGTGAAACTACAATGCTGCTGAGAAGCTTTGTAGTTACACATATAGACACAAATTTTAAATGACAACTTAAAAAATAGATATCATGTATGATATCTATCAAATCCTAATTATATTAAATGCCCAAATTCATACAATTGAAATAAAAGGTTATTACATTGATTCGCATCATAGATTAGCAACATTTTTACTTGCTTTGATGTAGATTACTTTCATTTTTGTTAATACTCTGACTTATGTTATCAACAATTCGATCCATTATTGAAAATAATACATCTACGTTATAGCCCATTAAGAAGGCAAGAGCCATAGGAGACAAAGATGCAAGAGCATCTGTGTTATCGGGCTTTAGAAACCATCCTATAATCATTCCACCCAGAGCTCCCAGTGTTAAACGAAGGCGAAATTTTATTTCTGAATTCATTGTGTATGTCATAGATTTTATTTCCATCATGAGTGTTCGCAAAATAAAAATAAATGCTCCTAGTAAACCATAAAGTAGTGGTAAAAAATATCCTTGAAATGTATCTAAAACAAAACCTGATGAGAGAATGTTTTCAAATAACTTAATCCTTTCTGTATGTAAAATATGAGACTGTTCTAATTCAACTAATGCTTGGTTATTAGCATCTGCATAGCTTTCTATCTCAGATTTCTTACCTTCATAGACTGTTTGAAAATATTTTGGCATCGTACCTTTGAATTCAGCACCGAACGACCACACTTTATTCCACCTATTCAGTAAACTATTATTAGCATCAAACTCTTGGTTTTGTAAGTTGAGATCACTTTTTAGTCTTTTTAGTTTTTTGTCACCTGGAGATAAATCTTCTATTTCTTCACTTATAATTTTCCTCTCAGATATATTTTCTATTAAATTTGCTCTTATCTGGTGACCGAAAAGCCAGTATGCTTGTATAGTCAAAAGAAATATTAAAGCGAATATTGTATTTCTCCTATACCAGGATACAGCCTTTTCAGCATTAGTTTTTTTCCTTCTTTTTCCTTCATAAGTAGGAATGATTGCATTTAAGCTTTCGACTGTAACCGGGTATATTATCTTTGCAAGTTTGTCATAGTTAGATAAAAAAATTACTTCATCTTCGGAGCCCCATTGGTTTTCTGATATTTTGTATTTGGCTTGTACAATAATATTTGTGACATCAGGATCAAGCTCAATATCACCATTTTTGGCTATGTATGAAATCAATCGTTGGCTATCATCAACAATTTTTATAATATCTAAGGATATATTGCCATTTTCCGCATCTTTATCTTTCAACATAAGCCTGAATAGCCTCTAATATAAGTATTCGTCTACGGTTTTGCCTTGAGCATCTATAAGTGTCCCTTTGTCACCCTTGTTATTCCATATGGCGGTTGCACTATTAAAAGAAAAACCACCAGTGATGGTATCCACAAAATTCGTATAAATACGTATAACAGCAGATGGTGAAATACTTGTGTTATTAGGAAAAGTGAAAACTTGATTTTTATTTGACTGCAATTGCCATCCCGATATATCTATTTGATGAGTACTGTTATTTTCTATCTCGACATACTCATCACCTTCTGTATATTTCTCTTCGCCGTCATAATTTATATATTTAATTTTGATATGATTTTGTGCTGCCATACCATATGCCCAGGATGAAATAAGATCACCTTGATTATCATAAAGGAAAGCTACGTCTCCTTTATTATTCCATATAGGCCGCTTGCTGTTGAAATTGAAACCCTCGCCGACATATGTGTGAACCTTAATCCTTTGTCCCGGATACATAATGAGGTGGTCGGGGAATGTAAAATCCTGTCCCTGGTCGCCAGCATTAATAGAGAATTGAGAGATATCGACAATGAGGGGGCCACGGTTATATATCTCTATAAATTCTTTACCTTTATCAGATTTATCATCAAAGTTAACATCACTTATGATTAACTGTTTATTAATAAGTAGAGTGCTACATGCAATCCACCAATCTAATAAAGGAACACCAGTTTTTTTAGATTTTATTCTATCTGAATATATTTTCTTTGCGTAGTGATTGATATTGTTTTCTATACTCTGAAATATTTTAAAAATGTCATCCGAGCTATTGAATGATTCCAGTAAATCATAGAACTCTTTTTTGTTTTTCAAGATTTTATCCTCTTTCTATTTTATATGAAAAGTTTTCTTTGCTCTTACCAAATATTCTTTGCGATCATCTAAACCATTATAACCACCATTTATTTTCTTAGTTATCTGCTTAATATCATCTTGCTCCGCTAGTTGGTTGAGCCCTCTCGATTGCCAAAACCAGCAAGCTGCAGCTACAATTACGTCTGCATCGCCAGCTAATAAATCTGGGTTTTTTTCTACGTCAACACCTATTGCTTTACTGCAAGAAGCATAGTTATCTCGCCCTGTTAACTGAATTAAACCCCGCCCTCGATAACGCCATCCGTCTCCAGACGCTGTATCACCATTGCCCATACGATTTGCGTATACTACGTTGGCGATCTTCTCCGGTTTGCGCGCATATTCTTCTGCGGTAGATTCATCTTCGAAGTATTTTCCAAAAACAGCTCTTAGAGCTCCGGTGCTATAATTCAAGTTTTCAACTTTATAATTAAAACTACCGCTTTCATGCGCTATTTGAGCGATAAAATGTGCTAATTGAAGTGGGCTTAATATGCCAAATTCTGATGTTTTCCTATTTAGAGATGGTAGGTAAAACTCGATATTATCTAATGAAGATTTTGGCATTATATTTTTCAAATCATCATTCGTTAGTTTAATGCTCATTTATTCTATCCCCGTCACAGTATGTTATCGAATAATGTCAATTTGACAGTTCCAAAACTAAAAATAAACAACCGTAAATTCGTTTAAATTTACTATTAATTATTTTTTATAAATAATTTGTTCAATTTTTAGTGGATTGTGCGTAGTTTTTATTGAATATAAAACCATAATGTCAAAATCGTAAAATCTTGAATGAGGGATCTATGTTTTTATTTTATAAGTACTTCAAGTGTAGTGTGTATTTAGCTTTAGCTCTCCAATATGGTTGTTTGTTGAATGTTATTTCAGACTATGATGAAGAGTCACTTTTTCAAATGGAGCAAATAGCAGAAAATATTGATCGTATGTACATCCATATGAGTCACGTCGATAGAAGTGAACGAACATTTATAAATTTTAAAGACTACTACATTAATGTGGCTGCAGGCTTAAATAGGCTGAAGTCTAGGCAGGAAAGTAGACCGTTTAATGAATTAACATTAAAACAAGTAGATATAGTAATTAACTCCTGGAATTCAGATATAGAAAGACATAAAAATAAAGTTGAATTAGGTGATTTTTTTATAAAGCGTGGCCGTGACAATTATAAAAGGCTATTTAGAGCAATGATTCGCGGAGAATCATCTAAACCCTCAAAAAATTAAGTTAGAAATTAACAGTAAGGTTATAAATATGAATGTTTCAGATATTATAAAGAAAATGTCAGATGATGCTTTGGATTCTTTGAGTTCTTATGAGGACGCCATAAAAAATGAGTTTTCCACTGCTTTGATTAGTCGCAATCAACTATTTGGTGATTTGATTGTAGCATATAAAAATGGCGATATAAGTAAAGATGATGTTGCATTCGAATTGGAAAGGGAGAGGGATATTATCGAGGCCGAAATTATAACATTGGAAATTATAGGTCGATCTACTGTACAAAAGGCGGTAAATTCAGCGATGTCTCGCTTAACGGATACCGCACTTAAAATAATCTAAATAAATATTATTAATAAATAAATTACTATTAAAAACAAGATGAAAAATAACTATGAACTCACAATTATTACTTTCAATAATTCAAAAGAACTATAACTTCTCTAAAGCTTATGATGTTTTTAAAAATGATTATCTTAGTAAGTCCTGGAAACAATGGTTTACAACTGAAATGGCGCTACTTTTTTCTTGTGAAAAATTAAGTGATAAAATTAGTGTCGAAGACTATTATTGTGCATCTGGAGTTGATAATGATGAAAATAGCAGTGCCCGTTTTTTGCACTACCATGCTAAAACTGGTGTAACTAAAGTAATGGAAAAAAGGCGTGCGTCTAGAAGTGACTTCAGTTTTGAGTGTGATGGAAAGACTCAACATTTTGAGGTTAGATGTAGTGACTCAATTTCATTAAAGAGTAATAGACAGCTTGCAATATTTGAAAATGATATGATAAGAGTTGAACATCTAAAGAAAGAAAATCCATCTTTGTCTATTAATACTATATTTGTATTTAATGGAAATTTTGAAAACAAAGATATTAATCTACTGAAACCTCTAGATAATAATAAGAGGTGCTCGTATGTTCTTGACACAAGTTTGAATGGCAGCACCAGTATCGCACGTCTAAGTCAAATCAAGAGAAATGGGGGAGAGCGTTTATGTGTGGTTGCATATGATGTGTAAATTTTTCTTTCTAGAATTATTATGTTTGTTAAGAAAATCCTTCTAATATTTTTGCCGCCTTTTCACCTACGGTGGCAAAATTTTCAACAGCAC
Organism: Agarilytica rhodophyticola; assembly: GCF_002157225.2. Lineage (NCBI taxonomy): Bacteria > Pseudomonadati > Pseudomonadota > Gammaproteobacteria > Cellvibrionales > Cellvibrionaceae > Agarilytica > Agarilytica rhodophyticola. The sequence continues at coordinate 6,026,139 of NZ_CP020038.1, read as the reverse complement.
TCGCCAAAGCTTTTTCTGCCTCATCTATCACTTTAATGTATTTTTCATCTCCTGTAGCGAGTAGTTGAGCTAAAGCGACACCAATTGCTGTACTGGTAACTGTGCTAATATTTCGTAAATTATCAGCCGCATCTTGCACAGCGATTGCCGTTGTTTGTGCAACTGCTTGTTGAGCTTTGAGTTTTGCTGAGTTATCTGACATGGTTTATTTAGGAAAAACTATGATTGTTATGAGATACATATTAGCCACCACCTTGCGCCAGTATTAAAGCACAAGATGAAGATATTGAAGCATTAGTTACTGTTTGCATCCCTTGTTGTATGGTTACAGCATTTTCCATCATTAACCCGATAGTATCGGCTAAAGTAGCCTCGCTTAATTCGTTTATTATATTACTTATTTTTTCTGTCTCTTCTTGTGCCATGATACACCCGAATATTTGACGATAGGAAGGGATGAAGAATATTCTATATTTGAGGTTTTAAAAGACTATTACTAAATTATTTAATATTTTAGCTTCACGATTCTAGTGCTTCATAAAAGGCCTACCTATAAGTAGGCCTAGAACTAAGTTCTATCCTTTTTCAACAACAGCTTCCGCTGCCCTTCCTAATACAGCACTTCCTATAGCGCCTAAAGAATTGACTCCTTGAACAGTAGCTGCCTGCATGGTAATTCCCGCATGTTGCTGAGACGTGGTGGAGTTTAACCCAGCATTTGATAATGCTTGGCTCGTGGCGGTAAATAGGCTGCCCATCGCCATCGCGGGTGCATCACCTAGTGTTTTTGTATTCACTTGAGTAACTGAATCTGTAATCTGCTCATTAACTGTTGCCATTATTTTTCCTCATAATTTATTTTTCTTTCTTTGCTATTTCATGTCGCCTACCTTTATTCTATCCTTAATATCTTTTACTGCCGAATCAAGTTCATCTGTGACTTTTTGTATCATACTTGCCACTTTTTCATTGATCTCATCTGCGTCATTAAAAGCTTGATAGGCTTCGATATCCTTTTCATTCTTACTTACCAATTCATCAACTAAATTCATTTGGTTTTTATTCAAATCAGAAATAGACTTGATATGATCATCTATATCATTCATTATCTTTTGTAGGTCTGTCATTATTCTTCATTCTTTGGTGCCGTGGACTGTTGTTTACTTTCTAGATGATCATCATCCGATTCATCCGGTGCTGGAGTTTCATCTTTTGGTTTTCGCTTCATAAAATTTTTAACGTTTAACCAAGACTTCGGTTTCTTCGATAATGCATTCTTATCATCCTTTCCATCTTCCGAATCAATTTCCTTACTTGATTCATTATCATTAAGCGCCTTTGATTTTGGCTTTGGTTTTTTAGGAGTAGGCGATTGCAATAAACGAGCACAAGCATTTGTTATAGAAGCCGAAGCTGTCATTTGAGAGTTTTGTTGATTTGTCACTGCGTTGTGCATAGCCAGGCCTAGAGTTTCGGCGAAAGTTGTCTCCACCAAACCTGTAGCTTGACTTGAAAAAGGATTTATTTCTTCAGGTGTGCTCTCGGATTCTGTGCCTTTACTTTCAGTTTCATTCATGTTGTTTCCTATCATGTTTGTTTTGGGTTATTCTTAACAAAAACTAAAAGGTACTATTTATAAAGCAAAGAATATTCGATGAATATAGTAAATAATCGGGTAAAATGATGATAAGTTTATCTCTGTTTACGTTATATGCTTGTTTTAATACCAATATGCTATAGAGCATAGAAAGATCATTTTAATGTTTAAAAGTAAATGAAATTGGTAAATTTTTATTTTTCAGTTTTTTCTGAGTCATTTTTTTCATGTAATACAACAGCAATTTTCTCGCCTACAGCGCTAAAGTTTTCTGTGCCTCTAGTTACGACTTGCTGTGCCTCTTCAATAATTGAGCTAAATTTTTCGTCACCTGTTTCTATATATTGTGATAATGCTACGCCTATGGCTGTGGTGCTTAATGTATTAAGGTTTCTTAAATTATCTGTAGCATCTGCTAACGCTAAGGCTGTAGATTGTGCGATTGATTGTTGCGCATTTGCAACTGCTGTATAGCTTGGCTCTGGGGGTTGATTGATATTTGACATTGCTTTTCTGCCGTTAGTTATAAAAGAGTGAACAGTCTAATAGTAGGAGGGAACTATTAAAACCTTCATTACGTTTTCTCACGTAATGAAGGTTAAAATCTAATGCAACTTACTAACCGTCTTTCTCAATAATTCCTTCTGCACTACGCCCGATAACGGAGCTACCAATAGACATTAGTGAATTAACACCTTGTACTGTGGCAGCCTGCATTGTTATTTGTGCTTGTTGTTGTGCTGCAGTAGCGTTATGTGCAGCGTTACCTAAAGCTTGGCTTGTTGACATAAGTAAATTACCCATTGCCATCGCTGGTGTTTCACCGACAACTTTAGTATTTACTTGTGTAACCGAATCTGTAACTTGTTCATTTACTGGCATAATTAAAATCCTAATTTAAATAGTTTAACATGATGTAATAAAACATCGTTTTAATTGGCTGTACTAGCCCTTTCGATCATATTATTAGTTAACAAACTAATAAGTATAAGCGAATCAATGCTCTAAAAGACTACCGAAATAAAGTAATTTTGTAGAGCTAATTCCTCTCATTATAAAATTAACCTTTTTCAACAACTTCCTCAGACACACGACCTAGCACTGATGTGCCAGTCGCTACTAGAGAGTTAATACCTTGTATAGTTGCGGCTTGCATTGTAATGCTTCCATGGTTTAGCCCACTGGCAACATTTAAAGCTGACGTGCTTAGTGCTTGCCCTGATGATAAAATTATATTGCCCATTGTCATAGCCGGCGTTTCGCCAACAACTTTTGAGTTTACTTGTGTGACTGAATCTGTAACTTGTTCATTTACTGGCATACTATTACCTCTGTTATATATTAATGAAATCTATTTGACTTCGTTTTACGTGTCCCTTTTAAATTTGGCGAAGAACGAAATCACTATTGTGAATATGCAGAACCTATAGAGTGGAGAAGGCTTGCACTTATAGCTGTATTCGTATTTATTATTATGTTTTGCTGCTGTTGCGAAAAAGTAGCATTTTGTGCTGCATTTCCCAGTGACTGAGCTACCACTTGAACTAACATTAAACTTGAAATTTTTGGATCATATTCCTTAATTAAAGTATTACATATCTCTTGTGGTGTTGAGTTACTCATATCTTTTCCTATTTTTTATTTGTGTAAATAATAAGTCCATTTGATTAGGCTTAATTGGACTAATATATGAATAAATCAGTTAAATTAGTGAACTTCTTTCAATAGAAACATTTTCTATGGAAACTATCTTTATAGCTTCTTGGTGTCATTTTTGTATAGCGTTTGAATATTTTCTCGAAATGACTGAGATCCCCGAAACCCACTTCAAGACATATGTCGGTAACCCGTTTGTAAGGGTAGTTTTCGAATAGTCTTTTGGCTTGTTCTATTCGAAGTTCTGCAAGAACTTTTTTGAAGCTCTTATTTAAGTGATATTTAAATAGAAAGGATAAGTGTGATGAACTAACATGCGCTTTCATGGAGAGCTTCTCTAGGGTAATGCTTTCAGAGTAATTTTCGGCTAGGTATTGCAGAGACCTTCTCAATGCAATGTGTAACCCTGATAGTTCACGATAATCTTTATTTATTAAGCAACCTAGTAAATCTATTTTTGTTGGTATAGGATATAGATTTTCGTTGTTTTTAATATTTGAGCATATGGTAGGTAGTACCAGTTTTAGTTCGTGAAGTTCTATAGGATTACTATTTGATAGGGCTAGCAGCTTAGCCATTACTCGTTCGAGTTGCATATAATTTTCAGGCCAATCAAAATTATACAAAGCTTGCTTTGTTTCTTCAGTTAATGTTTGGTTATCGTAGCATCTATATTTTAGAATCAGTTGATTCAGCATATATGGGATGTCTTCTTTTCGCTCTCTTAGTGGAGGGATATGTATTTTGAGAAAATTCAGTGCGGTATATAATTGACGATAAAATTTCCCTTCGTGTACCAACTGTTCTAGTGGTCGAGTTGATGATGCTATAATTTTTACGTCGCCATGTAATAGCTGTATTAAATGACATTGTAACTCTAGGGATAATTCATTGATCTCGTGTAGATAAAGGCTACCACCTATACTTTCTTTCCATGCTTGCTTTATTCTCTCGTCTATATTGCTACTGGTTGAGCAATCTATCTCTCTATATTTCTTTTTAATCAGGTGGCTATTATCGTGTATTGCTCTTGCAATTGCTGACATTTCATTTCCGTGGTCACCTTCGATAATGACAGGGGAGATGCTATCGGATGATTTTTCTATAAAACTTTCCAAGGCCAATGATTGTTCGCTAAACCCAACAAGAACAGGATATTCACTACCTGCTTGGTCAGCACATTCATTAGTTTTGAAACGTTTAAATAATAGTGCCATGCTTTTTGTTATCTCGGACAAGTTATAGATCTGCTCTTGAGATTCTTGATCTTTATCTAAAAGTAAGTCCCCAATCTTTTTTCTTTGGTAAAGAATTGGATAGCTAGTACATTGTTCAGCAGGAACTTTTCCAAAGTTAAATGAGAGTTCTAGTGGTTTTTTTGGCGCATCAATTTGGTTTGTTTTGTAGAAGTATATGGCGCCATTCTTGAGGTTAGCTCTATCTAATATTTTGGTGAGGCAAAACTGTAGCTGATAGTGATTTTTGGTACTCTGGATATTATTAGCTTTGTAGTTATTAGTATCTGAGAAAATTTTCATTTCTGATTCCTTAAAAAATAATAGCTTACCTAAGCGATGCTAATTTCATTTTTGGCGAGCTTTCTAATTTATTTGGCACCTATTTTCTTAAGATGCGTTAGAGGTATAGTCGCCACTGGCCCCACTTAGCCTACGTGGTTTTTGAATGTTTAAATTAGGCGGGACGAAAAGTTTTTTATAGGGTTAATTCATTGCCTATACGGTTTTTTTTATGTTCTTACAAAATTAAAGAGAGTTATGCGTCATCACATATGCTTAGTTATTGAAATGGAAATATAACTAGTTTGATAAGTTCAATAATTGTGAAATTTTAATTTGCATGTTATTGAATAATTTTTTACAAATTAAATTTTCAACTGGAAAGGTTGGTCACGTTTAAATGGAAGTGACGTAATTTTTTTTTGAGATGAGTTGAGGCTCGATTTCTGTAGTTGTAGAAAACCTAAATAATCCATTTATAAATTAACTTCCTTATGAAAAATAAAAATATAAGATTTATTTTTCCTAGCCAATCAATAGCTTACTGCAATCGATTGTAGTGCTACATTTGTATGTTAAGATAGCTCCAGTGCTCAGTGGGTGCTTTCTACATGCTTTTAAAAAACTATATTGAATAAAAACTTACATAAAAATTCCAATGTGTATTTTTTTATTTTCTTAAAAACTATCTAAGTTTAAGTGATAAATAATTATGTGATTTCTATGCCATTTGTACTTTTTTGCTTCAATGATGAAGCAAATTGTGCCAGCTTAGATTCACTTGTTGAGTTTCACAATGAAAATACCTGATCCTGATTAAAACTTAAATTACAAGTCATTACATAATACCTACAGTGTAATGTAAAGGAGTTAGTAACTCATATTACTAATCAGTAAAGGGGTTAAATAATTAACGTGTTTATTAATATTATGTTGATTTTTGACTAGCTATAATGCTTGGCTTGGGCACTTGTCCTTATAGAAGAACGCCAAAGCAAAAATTGACTCGTGGATGAGCGAAGACTGGCAATTTCTTGGCTTTCTCAATAGCAACCTCCCTGTATCTCTTCAGCTACTTGTTGCTTAGCTTTTCGTTGCAAAAAACTATTTCCCTTAGATATAGCTTTATAAAAGAATGGACTCAGGACGAGATCTTGAATCAGTCCTCAAATCTTAATGACTTACATTAAAGTGGATAACGAGTCACAGAGAACGCAATCTAGCATGCAAACATTAGTTTGAAAAACAAACAAATTTCTTAAACACTCGTCCCCACACAGTCTTTGAGATACTTGGTGTTTTATTGGAAAATATATGAGCAATATTGGTGCGCACATTTTCGTTTGTATGTTTAGAAGACAGTTTACAGGGTAAATATCGTTATTTAAGTAATATAAATATGGCCTCTATATTTCGCGATTTTTTTGAGTGATAGTTTTATCGTGATATTCACTTATATTTTCTGGTTAAAAATCAATCTATTTGTTTTTTTAATCATCTTTACCTTGTTGTTTGAATAATGTGAGGGGAAGGTGGTGTATCTGTAAGCGGTCTACTGAACGCTAGATCCGTTTAGAATTGTGCGAAATTGATGTTGAAAAAAGCGACAATGCCGTTGAAATGTGCAAATATTAAGAAGAAAATGTGCTCTTTGTATTTCTACGAAGTATTATACAAGCCAACAATGGCACATTGTTAGCCTGTGTAGCATACCCCCGGTAATAGAGGGAATGCATGATAAGCGTGAACTGATTATCGGCGCCAGTCATGTGTGAAATGTTACGGTAACGCGCTAAACAGTACGGATAGCCTTAATTAGGCTGATGACTTCTAATATCAGCCTAATACAAAGACAAGTAAGTCGGTTGTGAGCCTGGTAAAAAATGCAGGATAACAATGTGATTTATAAGGGTGTTGTAACACCTAAACGTGCTGTTAGAAGAAAATGTAGGTGCAGGGACATCAGTTGTCTGTCTTGGAATGATGGAGGTGTCACATAAGTTATATATGCCTTACATTTGCGGTCGAGGCCGACAGTGGCGGTAAGTATTATACACCATTGAAATTTATAACTTTTCGTGACTGCTACATGATAGTGGTTTAACAATTAATAATCCTATGTATAAGGAAACTATTTTGAAACATCAATCGACTCTCAAGCTTGTGACCCTCATAGCGACAGGTGCATTACTTGCTGCTTGTAATCAACCTGCAGAGCAAGCAAAGAAAGAAGAGCCCATCAACCTCGAAGACTCTGATACTAAAGTTGCCTATGCTATTGGCGTTTCTGCTGGCAAAAACATGTCTAGCAATATTGCAAACCTTGATGGTACAGGTATTGTTATCGATAAGAAGACACTTGCTAGAGCCTATGTTGACGGTTTGGAAGACTCTTCTAAGTTAGATGATGAAAGCTTACAAACGGTAATGAATGAGTTCCGTGAGCGTGTTAATACTGCGATGCAGGAAAAGCGAAAGATTGAACAAGAAGAGCAGGCTAAAATTGCTGAAGAAAATAAAACCAAAGGTGCTGCTTTCCTAGATGAAAACAAAGCGAAAGAAGGCATTGTTGCACTTGAATCTGGTTTGCAATATAAAGTCGTTACTGAAGGTAAGGGTAAGTCACCAGCGGCTACTGATCGTGTTAAAGTACATTACAAAGGGACTTTAATTGACGGTACTCAGTTTGACTCTTCCTACGACCGTGGCGAGCCTGCTACGTTTGGTGTTGGCCAAGTGATCAAAGGCTGGACTGAAGCGCTTCAGCTAATGAAAGAAGGTGCAAAATGGCAACTCTTTATTCCTGCTGAACTTGCCTACGGTGCTGTTTCTCGCCCACAAATTCCTGGTAACTCAGTACTTTTATTCGATGTTGAGTTACTGGAAGTTGTAGCTGAACCAGAAAAAGCTGAACCTAAAAAAGCGGCCTCTAAAAAGTCTCCTCATTAATAAATGATCGACTCTATTGGTTTATGATAAGAGCCTGCCGACGCAGGCTCTTTCGCTTTTAAGAACTATTTCCTTTCTAGTCTACTAATACATCTATCCTAAAACCTTTAAAATCCTTAAAACCAATAAGCTTTTTCTTTATATTCTAGCGTTGAAAGCTCGAGCTTCCCGTATTGTAGTACTTCTTACTATCTATATTGATATATTTAGACTACACAAAATATGTCATGAACCCTAATAGTGTTAGATTTAAATAGTCATTAGTTCTTATGCTTTTATTATAAAATATAATTTTTTATAACAATTTTAATATATTAACTATCTCTGCTTGTTCAATTAACATTTAAACCAGTTTTTTAAGTTTAAATTTAATGATATTTCTTGTTTTTTTTTTATTTAGCTGTTTAGTATAGCTGTATTGAATAATAAATGACTAGAAGCTGTTTCATAACTCGCGAACGCAGGCGAGACAAGGCAAAAATAACCGAAAAAGCGGAGTTTACACGAAGTAAATGAGCATTTTGAGAGTATTTTTAACGCCGTATCGGTAAGTGCAGCAGTTATGAAATGGCTTCTAAGTGTTGTTAGGAGTAAACATGATATCCTCACATCATAAAAAAGCATTAGAAGTATTAGCTTTTACTTCTTCTGAAGAGGATTTCTATAATAAAGCAGTTAAAGCTTTGTCATTGCTTACTCGACATAAATGGGCTGTGCTGTTTATTTATTCTCGAGATACGAATACATTAAAGGCAAAAGCTTATAGAAAAGACAATAAATGCGAGGCACCATTCAATTTATCATTGGCTGATACTCCCTGGGTCAGTATGTATCTCGATATAAATGAAAAAACAAATACATATTGCTTTTCTCACAATACTGAATTCTTCGTTGGTACGCCGTTAGAGAATGCTTGCACCTATCAGTCGCAGTTATTCTTTGATAGCCAAGGCCGTCCTTTAGGGCATATTGCAACATTACATAATGAAAAAATTAAGCAACATGATGAAGATAAACACTTCTTTCATAGGCTCTCACAAAGAATAAGTCTTGAATATCAGCATTTTAAAACTCATGAAGCAATACTAAGTTTGAAAATGGTCGAAAGCACAAGCCATATGATGGCTTTTGTAGATAAAAACTATACATATCGTATGGTTTCCAAAGGTTATGAAAACTTTTTTAAAACAGCTAGAGAAAAAATTATTGGCAGTAAAGTTGGGGAATTATTAGGACAAGAGAACTTTAATAACACCGTCAGAAAAGAAATAGACTTTTGTTTGTCCGGCAATGAGGTAAATGCAAAGTACTGGTTAGCTTTCGAGAATAGTAAACGAATTTTTTTTGATGTTAATCTAACCCCCTGTCTTGATGGTATGGGGAATGTTTTAGGAGCTGTTGTATCTGCCCATGATATAACAGAGACGAAACTATATGAGGATAGAATGATCGAGTTTGCTCATATAGACTCGCTGACAGATTTACCTAACAGACGGTACTTATTTGAAAGGGTGCGGGAGCAGATTGCAAAGTTTAAACGGCATGGAGGAACTGCCGTTATATTTTTTATCGATCTTGACGAATTCAAAGAAGTTAATGACTCCTATGGACATGCTGCTGGTGATGAAGTCTTGAAGGAAGCTGCACGTAGACTTAAGGCTTCAGTGAGGCAAGAAGATATTGTGGCAAGAATCGGTGGTGATGAATTCATCATCTTAATTACAGATGATAATGATTTAACCCATAATATCTTGGAAAGTAAGTTGCTTGCAGAAAAGATGCTCAGTGTTATATCCCAACCTATAGATGTTTCTAATCATCTGGTCAAGATTAGTGGTAGTATAGGTATCCATCTCATAAACGAAAAAGATTGCTCAGTTGATGATATTATTCGCAAAGCAGATGTTGCGATGTACAAAGCTAAACAGTATGGTCGAAATCGAGTATACGTAGGCTGAAAATTGCATTGTTATGCTCGATATCTGGAACAAATACAGCGCCTTTGTCTTTGGATGACCATCAACTGATTCTACTAAGGAATATACTTTGCTTGAGTTTACGTTTTTAGGTACTTCATCTGGAATTCCTACTCTTCAAAGAAACGTCTCTGCTTTAGCCATTAAACGTAAGGGCACAAAGTCATGGTGCCTCGTGGATTGTGGCGAAGGCACTCAGCAGCAACTATTACGCACTTCTTACTCTCTTACTCATCTTGACACTATTTTTATTTCCCATGTTCATGGTGATCACTGCTATGGCCTGCCTGGACTGGTAGCGACGACAGCTATGACAGGTCGAACCGAACCTTTACGAATTGTTGCGCCTTATGGCGTTAAAGAGTTTCTCTTAAATGCTATGAAATATACAGATATGCATATTTCATATGATGTAGAGTTTATTAGTAGTGAAGAAAGTAAAAATATTCTTGTTGATAGTAATTTCGAAGTAACCCCATGTACTCTGTCCCATCGAGTTCCAAGTTATGGTTATCAATTTAAGGAAATCGTCAATGAGGCTAAGTTGGACGTAAATAAACTGATAGAAGATAAGATTCCACAGGGGCCTTTATGGGGACGAATTGTAAAAGAAGATATTATAAAACTTGAAAATGGTAGTGAGTTAAAATCTAGTGATTATATTCTAAAGCCTAGGAAGCCTTTGGGGGTTATTGTTGGCGGCGATAATGACACTCCTGAATTATTAAATGAATCTGCAAGCAATATCGAAGTGTTGATACACGAGGCGACTTATTGCCAGGATGTCCACCTTAAGGTTGGGCCGAAGTCTCAACACAGTGATGCTGCTAGGGTAGCAAAGTTTGCTAATAGTGCCAAAATAAAAAACCTTATTTTGACACACTTTAGTGCGCGCTATCATAAGTCTACAAACACAACCGTGAACGCAATAGATAATTTAGAAAAAGACGCAAAAAAACACTATCATGGCCCATTATTTTTAGCAAAGGACTTTGATCATTTTAGCCTTGATAACAATGGTAAGCTTTTCCTAATTGAGTAAATAAAAATGAAGGCTCTTTATAACAAGAAAGCTAGTATTATTATTTTTTGTTTCTTACTACTTTTAATTTTCATCCTATCTGTCGATAAGCTTAATCGTCGACTAATAGGTTCTAATACTTCCGGTATGCCTGCTGAAACATGTTTGAATAAAGATTACTATATATGCTTAGATTTTGAGGAGAGTATACCTGAAAATTTTTCTCATCAGTTTGATGTGGGTAAAAATATAAAAATTGTTAAAAATGAAGAAGCTTATCAGAGTAAAGGGGCGCTTTATTTTTCTTCAAAGGGAACCCAGGCGTATCATCAGTCTTATATCACTAAGGAGAATATACCCGGTAGCCACTGGGGACGTATCTTTTATAAGATCGAAACACCTACGCCGATAGCTGATAATCATACAGTATTGCATGGGACTCTAGTTGCTCTTAGGGGCGCAAACTATGAAGTTCGAGTAGTGGATACTGTGCAAAATAATATATCAAAGCAGCATCAATATCTTTACAACGTTCAAATTGATAATGACGCTGAAGGTGGTGTAGCTTCTGACTATAATTGGCATTTCTCTAATGAATGGGTTTGTGTTGAATGGTATATAGATCACAAGTCGCAAAGTTACGAGTTTTTTAGAAATGGCTCTCGTATTGACCAAATATCTCATAAAGTAAAATTTCCTTCAGAAAATTCTATTCCAAGTATATTTACTTGGATTAAGTTTGGTTTACAGACTTATCAAAGTAATGAAGGAATGTCTGGATGGATGGACAATATAGCTGTCGATTCAAAGCGTATTGGTTGCGGTGTTTAAATTTGTTATCAATATTTAAAGCATTTCTCTCGCCAAAAAATACCTTTCTAGCCTCATGGCTCTATAGTCTTTAACCAAATTGTGATCAAGTTCTACTTTAAGCTGGGGCCTTTGCTTTAGTGTTTAGGTGGATAAAAGTGATTTTGTGGATCATCTTATGAGTTAGATGTTTTCCCCTTGTCGCTTTTAGGGCAATTGTTTGGTTTAAAAGTGAAGGTAAAACTAAGAAAATGAAAAGTTTTATTTCTAATAAACGTTTATTTAATACTCTTCTTGTAATTGTTACATATGGATATAGCAATATATCTTTTGGCGGAATTAATGAGAGAAACGTTAATCAGTCTTCCATAGTTTTAGCTGCGAATATTTTACCTAAAGCTTATCGTGATAAAACATACCCCAGCGTCGAAAGAAATGAAAAAGTATTGCGTTTTCAACCTACAGAGGACGCTTATTTAGAGCGTGATTTTGGGCGAAATACAGATAACTTACAGGTTAAAGATGGTCAGGATGTTGCTTATTTGAAATTCGATGTCAAAAATATTGACGGTGTTGTTTCGGGAGTAAAACTAAAAGTACATATTACTAATGCCGGTAAAGGTATGATAAAAGCATACCGGGGCGTGGGTAATAATTGGAGTGAAGGTGATTTGACGGCCTCTAGCGCACCAATTAAAGGAGGGCTAATTGGTAGCAGGAATGGTAAGTGGAAGTCTGGAAAATCTTATCTTCTGGATATCGGATCGTTGCTAAGTGATAACGGTGAAATATCATTATTACTGGAAATGGATGAGGGGGGAGATGGAATTGCCTTTGCATCTTTGGAAAGTGACTTTCCTCCTGAGTTGATTGTTACATTTAAGCGTTAGAGGCTAGGGAGTGTAGAGAGCATTTATTGTTAGCTCTCTACACTATTATAAGTTGCTTTTTATGTTAGTTTACTTAAATCGGAAGAGTTGATTGTTTCCTGCTAAACATTGCCATTGATGTATTACGCCACCGTTTTTCTGAGAAAATTCAGCAATATCTAAGCATTTATTAGTTCTTTTATTGCGAATTTCAAACCAACCATTACCTTTGTTTTCTAGTCGCCAAGCTTGATTGTCATTATCTAAAGAACACGCATATTGTTGTATTTTATTACCATTGGCTCTACTGCCAGAAGAATTGTCGATACATTTATTGCTTACTTGTGCACGTATATTGTAGAAACCTGAGCCTATGCCTTCGAACTTAAATCTTTGGTTAATATTATTAGTATCACAAGCCCATTGCTGGTAAGTACTGGTGTTATCTTTACGTCCTCCTTTTACGTCGAGGCAACGACTGCTGTGTTGGACTTGTAAGTTAGTCCAACCTGTTGGTGGTATCGTTGTGTTATTATTGCTACTGCCACTATCCATTGGTGGATTACCGTTATATCCTTCTTGGCCTTCACGAGTTAACGATAGAACTAGGTAGCCATTTTTTACATTAGCATTCTGAGGAATAAAATCTGCTTGGTTTTCGGCAAAAGTATGGTTGGCTTTACCCCAACGATTAGAATTAAAACTATCAAAATTATCCCGCCATTTTAGGGTGAACCCATTGCCATTCCAGCTGTGGTATTCCACCCAATTAACAAACATGTGTACTGGTAATATATTGGGATTCCATGGGCCAACCCACTGAGGAATATTAGGGTTCCAGATATTGAAGCGGAATGATGCTGCATTACTTAATTGGCGCGCTTGCCCTCCATTTGTTCGACGTTTCTCAACGCCATTAACTAACCATCTTACGTATGTTGGCGTCCATTCCATAGTAAAAGTATTATATCCATCTGCGAAGTTTTCTCCATTGTGTACTCCTTCTGATGTATCTCTGCTGCCTAAGCCCGTAATAATATTGCTTTGCCAAGACATTGAATTATTTTTACCGAAGACTTCAACATCTATTTCTTCCCAAAATACATCTGCTTTTTCTGAGCCATTTTTATAGGTAAAAAAATTCGATATAATACCGCTGCCTTTAGCTGCACGCATGCGAACTACATATTTACCATATTTATTTTGCTGTTTCGTTAGTATTTCAGCTGCTTTGTAGGGTTTGGCATCTGAAAATATAGTTAGCGAGCACGAAAAAATAAAAACAAGTATGCCATACAATGAATTTCTTACAGGTATTCTCATAGTGATGTCACTCAACTTTTACTTAAAGCCGATCAGCTTTATTGTATTAATTAATAAATCAACCTAAATCGTTGACCGAAAGTTGGGCGTTTTAAATATTATAGTTTCTTTAATGCTAGTTTCAGCCATTCAACTAGTGATAATTTTTATTGAGCGATGACTGTTGTACAATGTATGACGTCAGATGAGATTCTTGTCTCTTGTTTACCAAGAGTAATAGATTCTAGCTGTTCGTCTCTTTGGAGTAAAGTTCAATAACAACTGAATGGATGGTTTAAAAACATGAAAAAAATATGCGTATATTGCGGTTCTAGTTCTGGCGGCAAACCGGAGTATTTAGACGCTGCAAATATATTAGCCGAGGAGTTTATTAAGCGTGGTATTGGTTTAGTGTATGGTGGTGCTAGCGTTGGTTTAATGGGAAAAATTGCTGATAAGGTCCTCGCTTTTGGAGGAGAAGTTATTGGTGTCATCCCCCATGCTTTAGCTGAAAAGGAATTATCGCATCCAGGTTTGACAGAATTGAAAGTTGTTAATTCGATGCATGAGCGTAAGACTATCATGGCGGACATTGCCGATGGCTTTATCGCTTTACCTGGGGGCTTAGGTACTTTAGAAGAGATATTTGAAGTTCTTACATGGGCCCAACTGGGATTCCACTCTAAGCCTTGCGCGTTATTCAATGCCGCAGGCTATTATGACAAACTTGCAGCATTTCTTGATCATGCTGTACGAGAAGAATTTGTGAAAGATATACATCGCAATAGTTTGCTTGTGGATAATGATGCACAGAGCTTGTTGGATCGTATGTTTGAGTATCAAGCGCCATCGGATCATAAGTGGATTGGGCGGGATGAGACATAGAGGCTAACTCCTTTTTCTACGAAACTATAGAATCTTGCGCCGATTTATTTGCAGCGCTTACTAATAAAAATCGGCCAATTACGGCGCTGTGCACTGTTTCAGTCATCCGCTTTTGCATTCGTGTTTGTTTACACACTCTTTCTCGTGTTTCCTTTCTTAGAAGTCTTAGCTGTCGTGTTTTTCATACCTCTTCTGAGTGTGTCACATGCCGGCTATGGTTTAGCAATTGTTTCTGTTCTATTGAATCTGTCTATTGGCTCGATTTGTGTGACAAATTGACGCATTAGTTGACTTAGATCTAATTTTTGTTCTAAACTTTCAAAAAATATTGAAAATTCAAAAAATATTGTGACTACCTTACAGAAGGGGTTTTTATGCAAATGACGCCAAAAGTGCAATCTTTTGTTATGCATTTCGGAGAGATGGGCTCCCGTTGGGGGATTAATCGTACTGTTGGTCAATTATTCGCCTTGCTCGTTATCCACGAAGAACCTCTTAACGCAGAGGAGCTAGGGGCTGCGCTGAGCATATCGAGAGGCAATGTCAGTATGGGGCTAAAAGAATTACAGTCCTGGCGTCTGGTAAAGCCCTACCATGTTCCAGGTGATCGCAAAGAATATTATTCTGCCGTCGGTGATGTTTGGGATATGGGAATTAAGGTCTTAGAAGAGAGGCGTAAACGAGAGATTGACCCAACACTTTCTGTTTTGAGAGATTTGTTATTAGAGGCTCCTACGAATACTGCCGATACCTTCGCTCACAAAAAAATGGAAGAAATTCATGATTTGTTGGAGCTGGTATCCAATTGGAGTGCTGACTTGCAAGATATGAGTCACGATAACTTAAAGACTTTGATGAAGCTAGGCGCAGGTGTCGGCAAGGTATTAGATATAAAAGATCGTTTGTTAAACAAAAAAGCTCAGAATGGTACAGAGCTGGAATAGATTTTTGAAGAAGAAAAGCTTCTTCGTACAACTCATCTTAAAACAATAATAAATATATGAGGAGATTAAAAGTTTATTAAAAAATAAGAGGTTATCGTCATGGAATTTGATACGCTGCTTCTATCGCGAATTCAGTTTGCGGTAAATATCAGTTTTCATATATTGTTTCCTACTATTACTATCGCGCTAGCATGGTTTCTGTTTTATTTTAAATTAAGGTTCAATTTATCATCTGCACCTGTTTGGATGCGAGCCTACCGCTTTTGGGTAAAAGTATTTGCTTTAACTTTTGCTCTAGGTGTTGTTAGCGGTATTACCATGTCTTTTCAATTCGGTACTAACTGGCCTGGGTTTATGGAGAAGGTTGGGAATATCGCAGGGCCGCTACTTGGTTATGAGGTCTTAACTGCATTTTTCTTGGAGGCTACTTTTTTAGGTGTAATGTTATTTGGTTTCCAGCGTGTACCTAATTGGCTACATACTTTAGCTACTTTTTTAGTGGCTATTGGTACTAGCTTATCTGCGTTTTGGATTATTGCATTAAACTCTTGGATGCAGACACCGCAAGGCTTTGAGATGCGAGGCGGAGTAGCCTACCCGTTAGACTGGTGGGAAATTATTTTCAACCCCTCTATGCCTTATCGCTTAACTCACGTATTACTTGCTTCAGGTTTAACAGCTTCTTTTCTCGTTGCAGGGATATCTGCCTATCGTATTTTAAAGGGCGATAGCAAAAAAGCGCCTCGTCTAGCGTTAAAAGCTGGAATATTTGTTGCTGCTATACTTGCACCGCTACAAGCTTTGGTTGGTGACTTGCACGGACTTAATACCTTCGAACATCAGCCTCAAAAAATTGCTGCTATGGAAGGTGTCTGGGAAACAGAAAAAAGAGCACCGCTACTATTATTCGCTTTGCCTAATGAGCAAGAGCGCCGCAATGACTTTGCTTTGGGTATTCCTGGTATGGCGAGTTTTATTTTAACCCACGATATCGATGGTGAAATTCGCGGTCTTAATGAATTTGAAAATGCTCACCCTCCCGTTGCGCCTGTTTTTTGGGGATTTCGTATTATGGTAGGTACCGGACTGTTAATGATTGCTCTGGCGTGGTTTGGTGCCTTTCAATTGATACGTAAAGAAAATATTACGCCCATAGTGTTGCGAGCTTTCGTCCTATTTTCATTCTCAGGGTGGGTTGCAACTCTAGCTGGATGGTATGTAACAGAAATAGGGAGGCAGCCGTTCTTAGTTAGTGGTGTGCTGCGTACAGCTGACGCAGTTACGACAATCGCCCCTAGCCATGTGGGGCTTTCTCTAACATTTTATGTGCTAGTCTATAGCGGTCTGATTGTTGCGTATTTACACACACTATTTTTAATGGCTCGCCGCTCGGTCAATGTTGAAGAATATGAAACTGAATTAAGTACCAGTTTTTCCTCTAATATCAACGCAGAATATGAGGTGGTAAAATGAGTGAAGCACAGTGGTTACCTATAGTATTTATGTGTTTGGTGGGACTTGCGACTTTGGCCTATGCTATTTTAGATGGCTATGATTTAGGTGTTGGTATTCTATTGCCTATAGATGACTCAACCCAAAGTAAGCGCGATACTATGATCGCTTCGATTGGCCCATTTTGGGATGCGAATGAAACTTGGCTTGTGCTTGCCATTGGATTACTGCTTATCGCTTTCCCTGAAGCTCATAGTATTATTCTAAAAGAACTCTATATACCAGCGACTTTTATGCTGATTAGCTTAATTTTGCGTGGCGTAGCCTTTGATTTTCGCGCAAAAGCTCTAACAATGCATCGCAAGCATTGGGATATATGTTTTAAGTTTTCTTCACTTGTAACAGCTCTTTCTCAAGGGTATATGTTAGGGCGATATGTTTTAGGGTTTTCTGATGCTTGGGCAGCAATAGTATTTGCAATTGTCAGTGCATTTTGTGTTGCCGCAGCTTATGCATTTATTGGCGGTGCTTGGTTGGTAATGAAAACCCAGGGCAGCTTACAAATAAAATCCGCATATTGGGCGCGCCGAAGCGCATGGTTGGCAGCATCAGGAATACTGCTTGTATCAATCATTAATCCTTTTGTTAGTGAACATATTTATATGAAGTGGTTTTCTTTTCCACAAATTTTTATTTTGTTCCCCATACCACTCGTTTGCTTAAGTCTATTTATTCTGAGCGATCGCTATCTTCGCAGTGTACCTCATGCTGAGGACTTTGGCTGTTGGATTCCATTTGTTTGTGCAGCGATTATTTTTTTCTTATGCTTTCAGGCCCTTGGTTATAGCTTTTATCCTTATGTAATTCCTGGGCAACTTACCGTCGCTGAAGCAAGCAGTGCACCAGAATCATTGATGTTTATTTTTTATGGCGCGGCTGTAGTTGTTCCCTGTATTCTCGGTTATACAATATTCTCATATCGGGTTTTTTGGGGTAAAGCGAGAAGCTTAAGTTACTATTAGTTTATATTTAATAGTTTTCACACTTGCAAAACTTAATTTATGGATATCGGGTTTGTAAGTGTGAAATAATCATAATATCTTAACTCTTTAAAATACAATGGTATTACTGAAGTCTCTTTTTAATACACTAAATATGAATCTATCATAATCTGAGTTTAGCCCGAAATAAGAGTATTTCTTAATAAAGTTTCACTTTGCATTAAATCCTTTTTGAACTTTGGTTGCTTTCTGTTTCGCTTTCAAAATCAGAGTAGTCGCTGATGTCATCAGGGTCTATTGGATCATAGGATGGGATAATGTCATCTAATTTAATGTTCTCAAGCTTTTCTCTATTTATTTCGTTGTTTTGTGTTAATTCCCTTTTTAATTCTTGCCATATATCTGAAAATGCAGATTCGGCTTCAGAGCCAGGTATGAGATGAGCACAGCCGAAGTCAGTAACACGGTATTCATGCTCATCGTTTTCCTTTGTTTTTACTAAAATATTGTCACCTTTAATATCATTGTGAACTAGTCCTTTATCCTCAAGTATTATTAAATACATTATCTTTAAGATCCTGCATTACTTTCATATAGCCTTCAGTGGTAATGTCTGCATTAAAACTCCTTAAATCGCTATCCATTTTCGGGCTTGTAATAATTGCCAGCGGCCCTTTTGTTTGGCTATCAAAAGGTTCGGTATAATTCCCTCCGAAGTCGCTACCTCGACTTATAGCAAAGTCTACAGCGAGATTTACTCTATTAGATAACTCTGGATCATTGAGTTGTTTGATGTAGCGTGATACTAGCATTTCTGTCAATGCAGAGTTGAATCCTTGGCTAGAGTGAAATATTTTAACAGCCATTGGTTTGCCGACATAATCAGTATGCGTTGATTGACTAGTATGGATTTCTGCTTGTGTACCTACTCCTATATTTTCACCACCATTCTCTATTTTATGATTAAAAACTAGATTTAGCCTATCATAAGTCTGCGAACGAGGTATGCTGGCCTTAAATTTTTTATTATCATGATCGCTTGTTGATGCTTCTGCAGACCTTTTTTTTCCACTTATTAAAGAACTACTTGCTCCTTCACTCATGATGGGATATTCATGAGAAGAAGAGGCTATTTCAGATGTTATTTTCCCTGAAGATGGTGAAATGTCTACATTGTTACCTAAGCGAGCAGTGTTGTGTGTACCTATACCTTAGAAGTTAGTCATTCTATTCACTTTAATGTTACAAACCAATTTTACAAAGATTTACAACCTCTTAGGTGATTCTATAAGCATTAAAAGCTCAAAACAGAATTAATTACAGTGTGGTATCTATGTATTTCGATAAAAGATAAGTGCCGTATTAGGTATTCTTATAACAGTAGCTAATATATTACAACAATATTAAATTATAAGTTTTGTCTTAGTTTTGTGGTAAATATTTTTAAGATATGATTGTGTTGTTTACGTTAATAACTAATGCTTATCCTTATACCACTGCCTATGTTCGGTATCCTTTGAATAATTATATGTTTTAATAAGAGCTACCATAAATTCTTCATCATTATCTAATAACCAGGGTAGCTGACTTTTATCATTATTAAAAAGATATTTATTTCTGGCGATAAGTGTCTTAATATTTTTTTCTCTATCGATTGATTCATCATCAAGCCACCGGTATATCGTAAGGGAAGAGCCATCGTCATCTTTTCTATCTATTTGCATTTTATTTTCAGTTTGAGCTATTTGTGGATAGTGTTTTTGGTAATCTAGAATTTCTGGAATTCCGTATAACTGGCTAATAAAATTATGCCCCTTAACTACAAAAACTGAATATGGTCGGATTTCTATTGAATTATCATTTCTGTGGTACTTAAACTTTCTATCTTTAGGGTCATTGAAATTTATATATAAATATTTTGAATTACTATTAAAATCTATAGTACGACCAAAAATTTCCTTTATTTTTTTTAAAAACTGCTCGTTATTAGGCTTTCTATAATCTGATAATGCATTATTTAATATTGGGATGCTGGCATCTAAATCTGTTCTTGAGAATTTATGACCAACAATATCGAACGAGTTATCATAGAGAGCTGATATGCCATTGCTAAGCTGCTTGGCTAGCGCCTTTTTTATTAGTTTATCTTGTTTTATATGACTCGCACTTTCTTTTACAGCTGAAGGTTCAGTCTTTTCTTCTGGTAGCGATGATTGCGCTTTCTTATCTAAAGAAGCATGGTTTTGGTCGCATGCCACTATAAGCGCAGTGATGCTAATGCCGATTAAAATCTTATCAAGTGTTTTTTTCATATTCTTTTTAATTAACCGTGTGTATCTGCATATCCTAACTCTTTCCCATCTGGAGAAAGTATAGGCAGGTTCATATCTGCCGAAGTGGGCTGATAATTTTTCGGCTTGACCAACCAATACTTTTTATTAAAGGATGATTTGGATTTTGGGTTTGTACATATAGTGCGCTTTCCTTTGCCATCACCTGGCTTTCCATCTGATTGATTTCCACCTAAGTAAATAATGCTTTTTCCATCTTCCGATTGACCTGCAACGAAAGCCACATGAGAGTGTGAGAATACGATAACCGCACCAACAAATACGTCATCGATACTTTCTATCAACTCACTATTATTCCAGCCATCTACATCTTTTCTATGCTTTCTCGCTAATGATTTAGGAAGCCAGTCAAAAGCGGCGACATTCGCGTTTGGGTTACTACCTTTGAAGTCATCCGTTTGTTCAAAGCACCAATGAATAAATGCTGCACACCAGTTAGTTTTATTTGTTCCTTCAGGATAGCTACTACTATCGAAGTATTTGAAAATTTGTTCCTTTAAGGGAGATTGTGTTTGTCTTACGCCCCCATACTCCTTCATTTGTTGACGAGCGAACTGCATCCATGGTGGGCCAACCTGATCTAATTGATTGATATGACCTAGAAATCTCAATGGGTGAGCATGCAATACTTTACTTTTATCTGGCAGACTAGATACTGATGCTTTGACATCATCAAAAAAACTGATCTTATCCGAATATTCTTTGAGTGTTTGGTCAAACACTCTCTTAACACTTGCTTTGGTGATACCTGCATCTTCTTCAAGTGAACTTACATTATGTTTTTTCCAGAGATACTCAATAACACCATCCGACCATCCAGAGCTATCTTTTTGGCTTTTACTCCATTCTGTTCCTGATTCGATAATCAAGTGACTGAGTGGATGGCTTTTTTGATAGGACGGAAGATTTACCATAGACTTGTTTTCACTTAGTGCCTTATATTCCTCTAATACTTGATTTTCAATATCTTTTTTGGATTCATAATATCCGCTTTTTTCAAAACCTAAATTCGCTGCTGAAGTTTTATGGAAAAATTTTTCCCAATTATAGTAGTCTTCACGATATTTATTGACTTCTTCTTTTGCAATAAGAACGGTTTCTTTAATCCTACCTTGCTCTGTCGTTTCCTCTTTTGACGAAACCGGAAAGTAATCTTTTTCTTCTGCGTTCATCATTCTTGGCATTGGTTCTAGAGATACAGCTTGTGCAAGAGTCGAATCACTATATGTAATGGTTTCAATCTCGATTTCCGGGTGAGATGGGTAAAGCGTTAGCTCTGTTTCATCTTTAAAGTAATATGCATTTTTTGTCGTACTCCAATAAGGTTTTATGTCCTTGTAATAAACAAAATATTCTTTTTCATTATACTTTACTTTTC
The DNA here is from genome assembly GCF_002157225.2 of Agarilytica rhodophyticola. NCBI lineage: Bacteria > Pseudomonadati > Pseudomonadota > Gammaproteobacteria > Cellvibrionales > Cellvibrionaceae > Agarilytica > Agarilytica rhodophyticola. The sequence continues at coordinate 6,004,431 of NZ_CP020038.1, read as the reverse complement.
TTATTGTAGGCTTTTTCTTTAAATCCTTTACTCTTGAAACAAACCTCATTGTCCCTTTTGCTGGGATTTTTTGCTGTTCTGGCTTACATTTACTAATTTCTATTTTTTGAATTTTTGTAGTCAAACCTGCTGGCAGGTCAACTTTATCTTCGTATTGCTGGTCTTTTTTGGGGTTTTTGAAAAAATCAATATTGTCTAGCCACAATTCCATATGAACAATATTTTGTTTTTCATGATTGCCAGGATAACCGATGACGTCGCCACTATATATAGGAATTGGCTCTTTAAATACTTCAATGCTGTCGAACTTTCCGGTAACCTCATTGATCTTTTGTTCGACATATTTGTTACTACAAAAAACCACTCCTTCTTTGGGCTGTTCGATAGTGATTGGCTTTATTAAATGCTTTGCTCCTTGACTACTTGCTAGTTCATCTATGCTTATAGGTGTTACTAGTTCAACAAAACGTGAGTGCGGAATATCAATGAGGCGACTTCCTCCACTCGCACTATCATAGGCTGGGATACCGCATTGATTACTTTCATATGTATTAATTTTTAATTTTGAAAAATAATCTTTTATATAGCGTATTTTCCCTGATGTCCCGAATGCATTCTCCGGCCTGACCTTAGCTAAAGCTGTGAGATCATCGTCCATACATAGGCCTGCTGCCAATAACGCTTCTTCTAAAGAAACAAGATCATCTTTAGTAGGCACCAGTATAGAGCTATTGTCAGTCCAGCCATCAAAAAAGCTATCAACTGTTAGTTTGCCCTCAGCATTTGGTTTCACCACGTTCATTATATTATCAAGAATTAATTCGTGGCTGCCTTCGTAAGCAGACTTTTCTTTAAAATAGACTTCTTGCCCTTTTATTAGATCTCCAACATAGCAGCTATTGATATATAGAGGCACCCCTATATGACTTTCAGAGGCACTTATTATTTGTGCTCGATATAAAACTCCATGATCACTGTAGTATTTTTCCACCGGGAGTAGTCGAAGTTTGTCTTTAGCGTCTGAGCCGGACGATAAGTAAGCCTTGGAGAGTGTAAATTTCTGTGGATTTTTAATAACGACGTTAAAATATGCTTTTGATGTCGTATGGTCGTAACTCCCACGATGTTCAAACTCGAATTCTGTATCCTTCTTGATGACGGTCAACACATTGTTTCTGCGGCTGGAAGGGGAAGCACGAAGATTGAGGCCTTTGCCCACCAGCGAGCCACCGTCATCTTCTTCTTTTTTGACAAAATATTGTACATCGCCATATAAATAGGGTGGTGGCCTTAGCTTGTGTATATCTTGATAATTTTCGTAGCACAACAAGTGCATATGGAGGATATAGTAGACAATATCTTGTTTTTTAGGCGTCTTAAAAGTATGGCGACTCAGGACAAAACTAAAAGATGAGTCGACGTCTTCATCTTTGTCCTCAGAAATCTTGTTGCCTTCATTGTCTACGGTAATACTTGCTTTACCTGTAGTGCGCTTTTTCATTGTTCGATGAGCAATAATTTCGCCATCTGCAGGTGATAAAATCGCTTGTGTATCTTTAGATAACGTCAGGTGTACGCCGCCGTGCCAAAATGAACTTGCTCCCAATGCATAACGCCCATCAGAAGTATTGAGCATGTCCAGCGCAGATTCAAAATCTTTACAGCCGAATGGAAAAGTAATCGTGCCCAATATTATGTCTCTCCCAGAGTTATAATGAAAAAATGGTATATTTAACTTGATAGTAAAAATGCGAAAGTTTTACTTACTACAGGCTCTTCATCTGTATGAGGCCCTAGAGTCGCGACTTCATTAGAGGCTTGTTCTGTGGTACTTGATGCTGTCACCTCTGGGCGGGGGATTCGATAAGGTGATAGATAAGTAATTAGCTGATTCGATGCCAGTAGCTCGGCAATGTAATCTTCACTTATCGCATGGCGTTCATTCGCAGATTGCTCAGATATAAAGCCATTTTCACTAAGTACTACTTGCCAGTATTCATTATTTGCATTTAGTTGAGCTAAAAATGCTCTAGCATGTTCTATATTTCCAATAGAGTAATATTCAACACCTTTGCTATCTTGTGGGATTTCTGGCCCGCCGACAAAACTATATGCTCGACCTCGTCCATCGGGTAGTGGGTTCCTGCCGACACTTGGCAGTTTGTAAAAACGGATTTGCTTTCGTTCTACTAGAGTTGCAACTATTTCAATAGGGTCTGAGTTATGTGTGACAATATTATTTGTTACAAAGTGTTGTTGTATTAATCTAGACCAATAGTTGATGTCAACGACTATATTTCTCAAGAAAGTGCATATTGATTGCCGACAAGATAGTTCTACATTACTCGCTCTAGGATGTGGGGCAACACGATGGCCTGTGTGCAACTCATAGCGCCGAAGGAATTGATCGCTAACTATTATTCTACCTAAGCCCATGGTCAACCTTTAACATAACTGTCAGTATTTATTATCAATAATTAGCCATTTCTAGCTATTTGCATTACTGCTACTATTTGCTTTTGCTTTATTAGCCTGTACATAAAGTTGTAAGTTCTTTGATATCCCTTTATGTCTCACTCCTATTGAGGGCTTTCAGACTTTTCGAATATTTGTCTAACTAGGTGATAATATCGAAAGCATATATATTTGTCACTAGCCGAATATTAGTAGTAAATCTATTCCAGCAATTATTTGTGGTTTTTTATGACCATTTTTCGAGTGTCGAAAACTTTTCCACTCTAGCTTATATCATATGAATAATCTCCTTATCGTTGTTATCGAAGTTCGCTCTTTTCTTGAGCATTGATATTTAAAAGAATTTTTGTAAGAAAAGTTTCATACTGCCATGCATACCAAGAAAATCTGATTCTCATACGATTATTAGGTATATTTATATGATATCTTATTCTTTTGTATAGATTACTCAAACAATAACAAAGACATCAACTTCCTAGTGGGCTATTGTATTATGAAAAAAATGTGGGTGGGGTATTTAGCTGGGCTTGCTGCTGTTGGTATAGCTTTTTATGTGGGAACTATTCAACAAAAAGAGCCTATACATAAAAATAAAGAAGATGTACGAAATGTAGGTGATATAAGTACTAATTCGACACCTATGCACAGTGATACTATTGCCGATAATGAGAACTTTTCCAGCCCTTTGGAAGCTACTGAGTTAGCCTCTAAGCAATATAATGATGCTGTAGCAAAACGTGAGGCTGCAGAAAAATTATTTGATGAAATTGAATTAGCCGTTGCTGAGCTTGAAGACCATATTGATGAGCTTGAAGACAACGGAAGTAGCCTGGAAGATATTCAAAGTGAAACACTCACTAAGTTTCAACAAGTGTTTGAATCTTATCAAGACGCTGAGTTAGCTTTACAAGCTGCACGTGAAGAGGAAGAGAAAAGCTTAGAGACTTTAAAGGAGATACGTAAGTAACTCCATTTTATTGATGCTATTTAAATTCTGTTAACGTGATATTCGGCTTACCAAAGCTAACGGCCAGGATCTCGACAGGTTGTTCGCCTACATTTTTTCCTTGGTGCCAACGATTGATTACTTCAACTATAGTGTCTCCTTGTTTAACGATAATTTCTCCCTTTCTGTCAGACATTAACAATAACCGTCCTTTTAAGATAAAAGCGGAGTTTATTGTTGGGTGACGGTGCTATGATAGAGTTGATCTAGGGCCTGTTAACATTGTGATTTCTACGTTACTACTGCCGTAACTTGGCAACAACTCGCCATTCCAACTTTTCTGAGTTTTTTTTAAAATCTCAAAATAGATCTCTGTTCTAATTGTGTTTATTTGATTAGGCTCTACGTTTACTGTGTTGGCAAGTGTTTTGGAAGAAAACATAGAACAAAGTAAAAAGTACCAAAAGAGTTTATGGGCGATCATATTTGAGTTAGCCCTCCATCTGCCTGAAAATCTGCACCAGTGATAAAGCTCGCTTTATCGCTGTTAATAAAATAGAGAAGATTAACAATATCTTTTGGCTCACCTAAACGTTCTAGAGGGGTTGATGCTGCAACAGCTTTTAGCATTTCTTGCATTTTCTTACTATCGATTCCCATTTTTTCAAAGATTGCTGTTTTTGTAACACCGGGAGAAATACAGTTTACACGAATACCTTGGTTTGCGAGGCCTTGTGCAAGAGAGCGTGTCATAGAGCGAACGGCTGCTTTCGATGCACCATAGGCACACCACATATCATCGCCCTTATTGGCTTGTATGGAAGAAATTAGACTTATAGATGCACTCGTTGATAAGTAAGGTAGAGATTTCTGTACCGTAAAAAATACGCCACTTATATTTATCGCCAAGGTTTTATCGAAACTTTCCTGTGTAACCTTTTCAATTGTTTGAGCTTCTGCAATGCCCGCATTTGCAATAACAATATCGATCTTATGCCATTCTTTGTGACAACGAGAATAGAAATTCTGTAAATCTACGGTATTTCTTACATCACCCTTAAACTCTATAAAACTATTACCATAGTCGGTAACAAAATTATTCATTTCTCCGATAGTACGGTTAAACGATGCCACTCGATAACCTTCTTTTAAGTATCGTTCTACCACAGCTCTTCCGATTCCAGAGTTGCCACCAGTAATTGTCATAACTTTTTGCATGCTGGTTCTCTTAAGTTTTCAATAATTGATTAATTATTTGCTAAAGATTAAAGTATGGCAACTGTGAAAAGAGATAATTTCCAATATAACGGAAATAATTTTTGTTCATAAAAATTAACTTATTTTGCATAAAAATTTATGAAAAAAGATAAAAACCTAGAAGAATTTGATTATTTGGGAAGTTTTATTCGTAGCTATCGCAGTGCGAGAGGAGAAAGTCTTCAATCATTGGCTAACAGGTCTCAAGTGAGTCGTTCGATGATCGCGCAAATAGAGTCGTGCCAAACAAGCCCAACATTGGCCGTCTTATATAAACTATCACAGGCTATGGACATGGAACTTTCAGATTTGGTACGTCCACCGGAATCTCAGGTTGCGATAGAAACAAATCGAGAAAAAAATACTAATATTGTTAGCAAAAAAGGCAGCGCTTTTACTTGTCATCTGTTGCATCGAGAGTCTCGGCATTTTAGTACCGAAGTATATAGCTTTTACTTTAAAAAGTTTGGAAGAACCTCATTTGCTGCAAATACTCGAGGGGCGAGAAAAAATATATGGCTGCAAGAGGGTGAATTAACATTAGCCGTTGCTGATAAAGTTACGAAGCTTTATGCCAAAACACTTATTACTTTTAATGCATCCATACCGCATCGATTTATATGTGAAAGCCAACCTCTGGCGAGAGGCCTATTTTTTGTGTCTTATTAAGGTATAAAAAAGTAGAGTCCAGTTTCTATATTAGGCCACTATATTTTAAATTTTAAGGGGCGATGGCTAAATATATCAGGACGATATATCTAGCCGCTAAATTAATAATTAATAACTAATTGTTAAGAGAAGAGAGGTGCTATGTAGTTTTATTGTGGGCAAGCATCAATACCTAATTCTGAACGAGTACGGCGAGTAAATTTACAGCCATAATCTTTATCTGAAACGACATCCGGCGTAATAATATCATCACCTTCCGGTTTTATACCATTTGTTGCCCATTGATACATATCGACAAATGCTTCTATCAATTCGTTATCTTCAAATGTGCAGTGACCTATATCACGTATTGCTCGCTGTACCAAAAAGTTTGAACGCCCTTTGGCTGCTGCTCGATGATAATAAATTTGTTGATTAGAAAAAGGAACACGCAAATCACCTAGTGTATGCAGTGTCACTACTGGTACACTCAGTCGACCTGTTAAGATTGGAATTCTTTCTAACTTCAAAAACCGTTCCGGATCAGCTTGTGGATCTAGAGCTACGCGCAACATCGCGGCGTTTAGTGCTTGTTCCTCAGCCGAAAGTGTGGGATCGCCATCTAGTTGATATACTGCTAGAAGGTTATCGTAAAGGTTGCCACCTGTAATGCCATCAAGTGTGCCATTACCAAGTCCCGATGCAAATACTGTATCTTGAAAGTCACCAAATGCAAGGTCGAAAACTGGACGTGCGCCACCAGTTGAATAGCGTAAATAATCTTTTAGTTTTTCTCCTTGAGGTGAGACTGTATGTGGATATCCTTCACCATTGTCAGCAAACAAACGAGCAATAACTTGTGGTAGAGTTGTAAGTGTGTAGTCTGCTGAAGTGGGAAATTGATTGTTTAAACCTGCTAACTGTTCGGCGACTAGTCGATAATTTACCCCATATATTAATCCTTCTCTATCAGCCATAACACCACATACCGGCACTGCACCTGAGTATTTTACACCGCCAGAAATACGCCCGAGCAATTTAACAATACGTTTACAAAGCACTCGGTGAGAGCCTTGGGGACACTGATAATTGGGGAATTGTTCTATAGCTGCCGCAGTAATATGGCCTCCCATCGATACACCCGAGATAAATACACGATTTGGTTCGGCAATATTTTCCTTAAAAAAGCGAACTAAATCATTAGTACTTTGTACTCCTGAGCGAACGTCGTAAAAGTTTTTCGTATAACTTGATGCCGCCCATGCAAAACCTTGAGAAATAAGAAATAAACGTAAAGGATGGTTCTCAACAAATAATTGTTCTCCATTACCCAAAAAACCATGTGCCCACATGACTAATTCACCATTCCAATTAGTTGGCACTTCAATACGGTAACCAGCGCCTTTTAATTCTCCCCAATACTTTTCGGTCTCAATGCCTGGTATTGGAAAGTCTGCAAATGGAAGTTGTGCAGAATCGATAAAGAAACTTCGAGAGTCTTGAGGCGCAGGTAAGCTCTTGGCAGTAACACATGTTGAAAAAGATAATAAGCATAGTAGAAAAAAATGTAAGAGATTTATCATAGTTATACTCACAATTAAATTTGATACTACTTAATAGAAATATGTTGCAGTGGCTTAACGTGAGCTTATTTTATATAAAGTAGCTTTACAAATTCCTGCTAAGGAATTTTGCAAAACGCTAGTTTTTGTTTACTTATTATTAAAACTAAAAAACTTTAATGGCGCCTAGCTAATTTTAGAGAGGAAAAGAAGGCGGTGTCTATTTAAGGGAGTCAGTCCTAAACCTAGCGGTGAGGATAATTGATTACGCATCCTTGCGTATTAATATTCTTTAAACCTGTTAACTTTTAAGAGGCTTATATTTCATGCGTTTAGGCTGAGCGTTCTCACCTTTGCGCGCTATAAAATCTTCGTGATATTCTGTGTAATTACCTTCGAAAAACACCACTTCACTATCGCCTTCATATGCCAAAATATGAGTGGCAATACGATCTAAAAACCAGCGATCATGTGAAATGATTAGTGCACACCCAGGGAAGGCTTGTATGGCGTCTTCTAATGCGCGTAAGGTTTCAATGTCCAAGTCATTAGACGGTTCATCCAACAATAGTACATTCGCCCCTTGCTTCAGGGTATTCGCTAAGTGTAAACGTCCGCGCTCACCACCAGAAAGTTCTCCAACACGTTTTTGTTGATCGGTACCTTTAAAGTTAAAGCGGCCAACATAAGCGCGAGAGCTTACTTCGTAATTGCCAATTTTAAGGTTATCTTGCCCATCAGACACGGCTTCCCAAACGGTTTTATCATCTTCTAGGTTTTCGCGACTTTGTTCTACAAATGCAACGTTCACCGTTTCACCCAGGACAATTTCTCCTGAGTCTGGCTTTTCTGTGCCGGCGATCATGCGAAACAACGTGGATTTACCTGCGCCATTACCACCGACAATTCCGACGATGGCACCTTTGGGAAGTGAGAAGGTTAGGTTGTCGATAAGTAGTTGGTCGCCAAAGCTTTTACTAACACCATTAAACTCAATAACTTTATCTCCCAAACGATCACCCGGTGGGATATAAATCTCATTGGTTTCATTACGACTCTGGAAATCTTGCGATTGTAGTTCGTCGAAGCGAGCTAAACGCGCTTTGTTTTTCGATTGTCGACCTTTGGGGTTTTGCCTTACCCACTCTAATTCTGCCTTAATAGCTTTTTGACGAGCGGCTTCACTGCGTTCTTCTTGCGCTAGTCGTTGCTGCTTGGCTTCCAGCCATGTTGAGTAATTCCCCTCGTAAGGGATACCATGGCCACGGTCCAACTCTAAAATCCAGCCCGCGGCATTATCAAGGAAATAACGGTCATGGGTAATTGCTACCACAGTTCCAGAAAAGTTCTGCAAGAACTGTTCGAGCCAAAATACTGACTCCGCGTCCAAGTGGTTGGTAGGCTCGTCTAGTAACAACATATCTGGACGAGAGAGTAGTAAGCGGCACAGGGCTACACGACGTTTTTCACCCCCTGAGAGCTTGCTAACATCGGCGTCCCAAGGAGGCAGGCGCAGTGCATCTGCTGCAACCTCAAGGGTATGTTCCATATTGTGAGCGTCCCAGGCTTGAATAATGTCTTCTAATTTGGCCTGGGTTTTGGCGAGTGCATCAAAATCGGCATCTGGCTCGGCATAATCGGCATAGACTTTTTCTAACCCTTTGAGGGCATCGACTGCTTCTTGCATGCCTTCTTCAACATTGCCTCGCACATCTTTTTCAGGGTTTAACTGAGGTTCTTGCGGTAAGTAACCCACTTTAATATCAGGCATTGGACGCGCTTCGCCGTTATAGTCTTTGTCAATGCCTGCCATGATGCGCAATAAGGTAGACTTACCCGCACCGTTTAAGCCTAATACGCCTATTTTGGCGCCAGGAAAAAATGACAGAGAGATATCTTTAAGAATTTCGCGTTTAGGTGGGACGATTTTGCCCACGCGATTCATGGTGTACACATATTGTGCCATTGAGAGCCCCATTATAATAAATAGACAAAAAATATGGTTGTTCACACAGCTGCAGCCAGCGCATCACATAGAGGATCGAGCATGTATTCAGCGGGTCTTCATTTTGCCTCGCACGTTACCCTAGCAGAGGTACGATTTCAAATATGAAAAAGCACTTCTGCAAGATTTTTTCTGTGTTGTTAAGATGTAATCTTTGACAGCGCTGGCATGGCATATAGCCAAATGCTATAACTTCAAGGGATAGCGGAGGTCTTGCACCCTGGCCAGCGCTTTAGTGTACAATCCCACCACATTTTACTTGTCTACTAAAAGGGGTAACCCTTTGAGTTTGTCGCTCAATTGCCTGCAATATATTGATACAGAGGAATTCTATGTTTGATAAAGACCAAACCATCGCCAATTTTGATCCTGAGCTTTGGCAAGCTATTGAAAGTGAAGGACTTCGTCAAGAAGAACATATTGAACTAATTGCTTCTGAAAACTATACCAGCCCAATGGTTATTGCAGCGCAAGGAACCAAACTTACTAACAAGTATGCAGAAGGCTATCCTAACAAGCGTTACTACGGTGGCTGCGAATATGTCGATACTGCCGAGACCTTGGCCATCGACAGGGTGAAAAAACTATTTAATGCAGATTATGCCAATGTTCAGCCTCACTCTGGCTCGCAGGCAAATACTGCGGTGTATGCCGCCTTGTGTAAACCTGGCGATACCGTTTTAGGTATGAGTTTGGCTCACGGTGGCCACTTAACTCATGGCGCCAGTGTCAACTTTTCTGGGAAAATCTATAACGCAGTTCAATACGGTATCAATGAGGAAACCGGTGAAGTGGACTACGAAGAGATTGCTAACCTAGCCCGTGAGCATAAGCCTAGAATGATTGTTGCGGGTTTTTCTGCTTACAGCCAGATTCTAGATTGGCAAAAATTTCGCGATATTGCTGATGAAGTTGGCGCCTATTTATTAGTCGATATGGCCCATGTTGCTGGTTTGGTGGCTGCAGGTGTTTATCCTTCTCCTGTTAATATTGCTGATGTGACTACATCCACAACCCATAAAACTTTACGTGGGCCACGCGGCGGAATCATCCTTGCTCGTGCCAATGAAGAAATAGAGAAAAAGCTAAACTCAGCTGTTTTCCCTGGCGGCCAAGGTGGCCCTCTTATGCATGTTATCGCTGCCAAAGCGGTAAGCTTTAAAGAAGCCATGTCTGAAGATTTTGTCAGTTATCAAAAACAGGTTGTTGCCAATGCTAAAGCTATGGCCGCAACATTTTTGGAGCGTGGTATTAAAATCGTTTCTGGCGGCACCGAGAATCATCTAATGTTAGTTGACCTTATCGGCAAAGAATATACTGGTAAAGATGCTGACGCAGCCTTAGGCCAAGCAAATATTACCGTCAATAAAAATGCAGTACCTAATGATCCCCGCTCACCATTTGTGACAAGTGGCTTGCGTGTTGGTACTCCGGCAATTACTACTCGTGGCTTTAAAGAAGAAGAAACCGTACTGTTAACCAATTGGATGTGCGACGTATTAGAGTCATTGGAAAGTGGTAACTCAGAAACGGTTATTCAAGAAGTAAAATCCAAAGTTCTTGAAATCTGTGCAAAGTTTCCTGTTTACGGGAAATAGCTTCACTATACAACCGCCCCACATAGGGCGGTTGTTCTATATTTTTATCTCCATTCTTTTTTCTATTCTCAGTCCTAGTTCAAAGTATCCGTAGCGAATCAGAGAAAATTATTCTATTGAGTAAAAGATGTCATTTACATTTTTTAATTATGAAAATGTGTCGTTGGCACCTAGAAATAGGTCGATAAATTTTACCCCCAAGTGCAACGATATAGATAAAGTTCTTTTGGCGCTGATAATTGCTGATTCACCTCTCTTTTTTTGTATGACCAATTATGCATTCTCTTTGTCAATTAATTATCTAATTAAGTATTTTGATTTTATTCATAATAGTAAATTTGGGGCTATGAGTATTTTTAATATAAATTTTGATTTTTCTACGCTTTGTTGTTTTTTATTATTATTTTTTTTGTTAGAGTCTTCGATATAGATCGATAAAACTTGAATTTATCAATTTTTGTTTTTAGCAACTTTTATATACCTTACCCTTCCCTGTTGGATAGTTTTGTTTAAAGGAATTGTTATGGAAATTTCTGCCTTCCAAAAAGCCTCTTCATTATGGATATTAAGTTTATTATTTCAGATATCTTCGGTATTTGCTCAGAGCTTAACCCCTCAAAACTTCACAGCACAACAAACAGGTAGTGGCCAAGTGACGCTAACTTGGGCCGCTGGTATGGGGGCTTTCGAGTGTTCGGAATATAATATTACTGATATAAACTTGGCTGTAGGGGTTGACTCGGAGACTCAGGTTGACTGTTCAAAAACAAGCTATACCTTCAATGACTTACCAACAGGCTTATGGACGTTTTCAATAGCAACGCGTTACACCGAAGAGGTATGTTCTGTCAATTCTGATACTGGGGATTTGGAATGTGAGAATAATGAGGAGACGAGTCCTTCCTCCCCTGTGATCGCGGTTAATGTTTCTGATTCCCTTGGATTCAACGAAGGCGATTATACTGTTCATTACGGCGATATAAATGGCGATAATATTGATGATATCTACCTAAAAGCTCGCCAGCAGTTTATTCCCATCCATGGTCATATATTAATTCCTATTTTAATCCCGACAGGAGACAGTTATGTGCTGCTGTCATCGCCTTCAGGGTATCAATCCCTTGAAGTGAACAACGATATCGATGTTAATTCTCTTAGTGTCGTCAGTTCTGTTGCGTATACAGACTTTAATGGCGATGGCTTGCTTGACATAACTGTTGGGCAAGCAGGCTCTACTCGATTTGATATAACAATTTTAGCGAGTTCTGGTGATAGTGCTCCAGTCTACTATGCTGACGCTGGGCCAATGGTCATTGACCGTACAACTCATACTTCAACGCCTAGCGTTAACCACGATGCAAGTGTTGGTGCAACCGCAGGCAAGTTTGAAGTCGGCGCTTCTGGTGGCGCAAGTTATACGGTGCCTATCCAATTACCTGCAGGTACAGCAGGTTTAACGCCGAAACTGTCTCTTACGTACAGCAGTGGTGCCGGTAATGGTGTTGTGGGTAAGGGGTGGAATATTGGTGGTATGTCTAGTATTGCTCGCTGTGGACAAAGAAACCTTTACGATAATAAAGCAATGGCGATTCAATGGAACGCAGATGATCGCTTTTGTATGAATGGCACGCGCTTAATATTAAAGAGCGGATCTTACGGTGCTCCGGGGTCTACCTATACCACGGAAATTGAAAATCATGTTGTTGTTACTGCACTGGGGGGAACACTTGGCTCACCGGATTATTTTGAATCTGTATCTCGCAGTGGTCACAAAACCAGGTACGGTTTTATTGAAGGTGGTAACGAAGCAAAACACATCACCGCTCGCGGTACCTATCGCTGGGCGCGAAGCCATGAATATGATCTTGCGGATAATAAGATTACATATCACTACAGTACTACCAATAATACTTTTTTATTAAAAGAAGTACGTTACGCCTATGGCGCATCTGATAGTTATGGTTATCGTGTGGTTTATCAATATGATCGTAGTCGAGAAGATACCCAGGCAAAGTATATTGGCGGCTATCGTGTCAATATGCTTGATCGGCTTCATACAATATCAGTGCAGAAAGCAGGGGGCGTAGGGCTGCGTTCCTATAGCCTGGTTTATAAAGCGCTCAATACAAGTCAAGCCTATTACAATCGCTTAAGTAGACTTGAAAGCATCGAAGAGTGTGCAGGGCAGGGCAGTCATAGGGAATGCTTATCCCCCACAGTCTTTACCTGGTCGCAAGATTCTAGTCGAGGCACCATAACGAATCCTGGTACTTTATTCTTAAGCGGTGATGCATGGATACATGAATGGAGCACCCCAGATGTTAATGCGGATGGTTATCAAGATTTATTAATTAAATATGATACTTCACGCAATAGTTCCGGTACTGCAAATACCGGTTGCAGTAGATTAGAACAATTATATCTTGGCAGTGCTTCAGGACTAGAAGTAGCCACAACGAAAAGTGAAGGCAGTTGTGATTCGTTTACGCTACCGCGATCATTAAATCGTTATCTTGAGCGTTACCGAGATATCAATGAAGATGGCCGCGTTGATCGAGGCGAACAACTGAGCACATATGATGGGACTTCTTGGAGTCTAGGCGCTGAAAATCCTGAGCATGGAACTGGCTCCTCCATTTATATTGATATTAATGGAGACGCCTTACCCGATTTAATTCGTCCAACTTACTCCACTCGCATACATAGTGCTACGGATTTAGCCGAGCTTGAAATTTCTTTGGCTGAAATTGACCTTCAAGCGAGCAGCACCAGCAATCAAGTTATACGCTATCAAGCGCCATACAAAGTGACATTGCCCCCAATTCGTCGAGGCTTAAGTGAATCGAGCGGTTTATCTTCTGCTTTTGATCTTGGTGTAAGCCATCGAGCAATCGGTGATTTTAATGGCGATGGTAAACCTGATTTAGTGTATCCATTGAGAAGCGGGCGTAACAATGATGGTAAGTACGAAGACTTTGTGCCCAACGAAGAGGAAGGGGCTTTAACCGCATACGCTATTTTTGACTTGCCATTAAATGCGGGAAGTGCGTCAATCATTGATACCTTTTTAGGGCCTGCGCAGAAAGGTGCTTCGATTTTAGCCGGTGATATTAACGCTGATGGCAGCGATGATCTTATAGCTAAATTTATTAAGTATGATGGTGATGATATGGATATCCATTATCGTATTACTGGCCATGGTGAAGGTGGCTTTATTCCCGTTTTTGATATGATTAATGGCAGTTTCAGCTTGGCCGATCATGATAATGACGGTTTTTTAGATGTGATTGGCCCAGATATTCTCCTGTGGCGAGGTGTTGAGCAAGGTTTTATTAAGGGGCCTAGGTTATATGCTACCTATGTATCCTCTGGTGATCGAGTCATTACGGGAGATTTTAACGGTGATGGACTCACGGATTACATGAAATTAGAGGCCACTGGGACCATTGGAACTGGCGTACCCAGTATAGGCCACTATAACAGAATATCCGTTAACTATAGCCAGAAGAGAGAAGGTTTTTCCAATCGTATTACAATCATTACCACAGGCTTAGGACACACAACAGAAATTACCTATGAAAATATTGGAAACTCCGATCACTATGTTCCCTTTGACATTAATGTTAATAGTCCTACCGAAATTCGTGACTCAATATGTCTTGCTGGATTAAATGGCAGTTGTCAAAATCGCTACTCTGTTGCTATCGATAGTGTTGATGACTTCTACACTCGTTTAAATCAAGGCCCGCTTTTAGCTAATGCTGGCACAGAACAACTAAATGAAAATTATCGTTTAAAACCTATCGCTGGTGGTTTGTCTGTTGTTACCTCTGTTATCACATCAAACCCCTACACGACCAATGTTGTTGCTGGCAGTTTTAATCCCGACACAAAAAAAGTTAATGACTATTACTATGGCCGAGCGTTTTCGCGAGGTGCGCGAGGGTTTGTTGGCTTTGAAACAATGACGGTTGTTGACCGTGATACTGAACTTGAAACGCAGCGTGTTTATCGTCAGGATTTTCCTTTTAGTGGCCAAGCGTATATTGAGCAAGTGCGCACAACAAGCGGACGTATACTCAGCACACGTTATACCGATTATGGTTTAAATAGACCGAGCAATGGCGCGGCACCTTACTTCCCCTATCAGATCTATCCTAAACAAAATATTACCGCTAGCCACGATTTGCTTGATGGCAGCTTATTAAAAGTTGAATCCACAAGTATTTCTCGTGCCGACCTTACAGCAGAAGGCTTTGTTAAAAAACGCACTGCAACGCTAAGTGGCCAAGATAATGAATCGCAAACCGTCGTTACCGATGTTACTTATAAAAATATAAATGCTTGTAATGTACGGGGAGCAATGAGCAGTGAAACAATTACAAGCACACGTGTGGTGCCGGGCCAAACAAATAGGACATCGGTATTAATTAAAGATTATAGATACTATGAAGATAATGCCGATCCTAAGGGGCGCTGCGGTTTAATTAGAGAAGAAATTACGCAACCTGATACTGTTAATCAAATAACAACAGAAACAGAATATTCGTTATTGGGCAACCCAGAGAAAGTAACCAGAAGTGCAGAAAATAGTGTACCTAGTGTTGTAGCGCGAATCACTCGTAGAGACTATGATCCTTTAGGGCGTTTCGCTGTGGCAACGTTCGATGCCTACGACCATAAAATCGAGACCGTGAATGCGTATAACGATTGGGGACTAGCTTCCAATATTTCTGATGCCAATGGCTTCACCCGTACGATTCAATTTGATGTGTTTAATCGCACTATTGTTGAATCAGCCAATGATGGCAGTTGGAACAGCTCTGGGATGCAAGCGTGTCAGAATATAAGTTGTCCTGTAGGTGCTATTACACGTTCCGAAACGCGTTTAGCCGGCGGGGCTTATGCTTATGAATATCGAGATATATTGGGACGTGTAATTCGTCGTGCTAATGTGGGTTTTGATGGGCGATTGATTTTTGTCGACACGGAATATGATTCGCGAGGTAATGTCAAACTTCAAAGTGAGCCTTACTACTCCGGCGATAATTCCAGTTGGAATCGCTATAATTACGATCGACTTGGTAGAGACACATCTACCTACCTTGCCGATGGTAGTATATCGTTTACAAAACATCGCGGTCTGGATATTACAAAAACAAATGCACTTGAACAAACTCGTCAAGAGAATTACAACGCCCTAGGTGAACTCGATGAAGTTATTGACCATAACGGTGGTCGCATTACTAACGAATACGATGCTCTAGGTAATCTTGTTAAAGCTACAACTCACCCAACTGAATCTGATCTCGATGATGTTGTAATCACCATGGGTTACGATGATCTTAGCCGTAAACTCTGGATGAATGATCCAGATAAAGGCTATTGGAGCTATAGCTACAATGGTTTTGGCGAATTATATCAACAGACCAATGCTAACTTAGCCACACAAACTCATAGCTATGATAACAATGGCCGCCTTTTAAGTCGCACTGACAGACGAGCCGATGGCACCGTTGATAGCCACACCCGTTGGTATTTTGATGGGGAACTACCAAGTGGTTCAACTGTTAGTGATGCCATCGGACATACCAGTGCCGTTGTGCACAGCTTGAATGCCAATGTTGAAACCTGTAACACCTTAAGTACTCAAGTGTGTGAAATTTACAATTTTGATTCCCTTGGCCGAGGTGTAGGCATGACTCGCACTTTAGGAGCCAATGGTCAAGACGGTGAATATAACACCTCACTTGAATACGATACGAATGGCCGTGTATTAAAAGAACTTGACGTTGTGATGAGTGTAAATATCGAGTCGGGTGTCTACCATCACTACAACCAATACGGCTACGACTATGCTCTGAGCGATATAGGCACTGGCGCACCGAATAATGGTAACGATGGCTATGAAGGTGTTTACGAAGTCCTGAGTATGAATGCCCGTGGTCAAGTGACAAAATCTATTCGTGCTAATGGCGTTACTAGTGACTATAGCTATAACCCTGAGAATGGCCGCATTGAAAAACAAATCGCTAATGTTACGACGCTGTTTCCAGTACAGGATATTACTTATACCTGGGATGCCATTGGCAATCTAAAAACTCGCCGAAACTACAGTGGCCGCACTACTAAATTTTCGACGGCAAATGCGATAGAAGAAACATTCTGTTATGACGATCTTAACCGTGTTACCGATATTCATCGAGGAACACTAAATGGCAATTGTGCCGCTGAATCTTATTACTATCATCATACTTTCAATAGTCTAGGGAATATCACCTATAAAAGAGATGTGGGCAGTTATATCTATGGTCAAAACAATGCCGGGCCTCATGCTGTTACAACGACTTCAGGTAGAGTTAGTGGTTCCTATACCTATGATAAGAATGGCAACTTAATTGGCGATAGTACCGGTCGTGCTGTCAAATACACAGCGTTTGATAAACCCTATGAAATAATAAAAAGCGGTGAGCATACAACAACGATTTATTACGGCCCAAATCGTGAACGCTGGAAACGTATTGACAAGCGCAAAAATGGTGTGGACGTTACCACCTTGTATTTTGGCAGCGTAGAGCGCATCACCAAAAGCAATACCGATACCATTACCTGGAAGCGATATCTTGGCTCCTTTGCTTTTTATACGATTGATACTGATAGTAGTGGTGCACTTACTTCAGTGGATCGTGCTTATACATATAAGGATTATCAAGGCAGTACCGATGTTATCACCAATGCCGCAGGCACAGTCACTGCGACCATGGGATTTGATGTATGGGGTAAGCGTCGCGACGCCTATAAAGGGAATTCATTGACAGGCGAAGATGCCTATAAATTTGTTAATCAATTAGTATTGGCAAGAGAATATATCCAAGACTTCACAACCCAAGGATATACCGGACATGAACATTTGGATGAAGTCGGCTTAATCCACATGAATGGACGGGTGTATGATCCAACTCTTGGGCGGTTTATGAGTGCGGATATTTTGGTTGATAATGCTATGGATAGCCAAGGCTACAATCGTTATTCCTATGTCAAAAATCGCCCCATGTTTTATACTGATCCGAGTGGTTTTGAGTCTGAGCTATGTGACGGGCCAGAAGCTGCAGAAGGGTGTGGTGGTGAGATAACAACCGATGTAATGAGTGAACCAGATCAAACTGATCCGTGCGGTACGGGGATTTGTTCTTTTATCACAGTTGGATTACACAATGAATTTCCATCAGACTCTGGTGGCGTTTTTGGTTTTTCCAGCAGCCCTGATAATATTTCACTCGGTGCATTTAACTCTGAAGCAATTGGTATAGAAAGAACTAGCCGCGAAAGCTTTGGCCTTTGTGATTTTTCACTTGAAGGTGGATGCACTACAATCAGCTTTACCTCAGGTGCAAGTCCTCGTGATGTATTTAAGCAGATTCATGATTCTTTGCTTAGTGAATATTTAGATAGAAGGCAGGCCGCTTGGGAGAGAGGTGAGCTTTTTGATGAGAATAATGGCACACTAGGAACCGTTACTGTTATTGATGTGGTTTTGCCAGAACTTAAGGCTTTAAAGGTATTTAAGGGACTTACTGTTACAAAGAATGCAAATAAGCTTTGCTTTGTAGAAGGAACTCTCGTTCATACCCAAGATGGTTTAAAACCTATCGAAGAA
Organism: Agarilytica rhodophyticola; assembly: GCF_002157225.2. NCBI lineage: Bacteria > Pseudomonadati > Pseudomonadota > Gammaproteobacteria > Cellvibrionales > Cellvibrionaceae > Agarilytica > Agarilytica rhodophyticola. The sequence goes on along the minus strand of NZ_CP020038.1, from coordinate 5,986,283 downwards.
ATACAGGTTGGCGACTTAGTGGCATCTAAAAACGATGTCACCGGTGAAACGGATTGGAAGCGAGTGTCACAGCTTTTCATTAATCATGATAAGGTAGTTTTTGATGTTACCGTTATCATCGATAATGGAGAGAAGGAAACTCTTGGTGCCACCCATGAGCATCCCTTCTGGGTAGAAGGCAAAGGCTGGGTTAAAGTTGGTGAATTAGCAAGCGGTGATTATGTTCACTTACGTGAGGGTGAATTAGGTTCAATCAGTGAAGTTAAGGTTAGGAAAGGTCAATACACCACATACAATTTTGAAGTTGAGGATTTTCATACATATTTTGTAGGTGAACGAGGAGTTTGGGTTCATAATACGTGTGGTGGAGTTCCAAAGGGGGGAGCGGACTTAAAGTATGCGCCTCGTGTGAGAGCGAGAGGTGTTGAAGATCCCAAATCTCACAACTTCCCTTATTCATTTGATAAAGACATTTTGAGCACTAAGCCTATTCCGAAAAAGAATGGCTACAACATTTATCAAAAAGAAGGGACTATGACTGGTAAGGTTGTGACCGATCCTAAAACTGGGGTTCGTACACAGCAATACAAAGAAGGTGTTTTTGAAATAGGTGTTAATAAAGATGGTGTTATAGACCATCGTTTCTTTAGGCCGAATGACTGATGAAGTATTTAACTGTAGATGGTATGTTTTCAGGGACTGGTATTCGTGACTCTATCGAGGGCGGTTATATAAAGCCTGATAAACTTGGGCTTTCACCAGAGCTCAAACAAAAAATTTCTAGCTGGTTAAATCGCTATGAAGATGAGCATTACGCCCAATACGAAGACAAGTCTATAGTTTCTAAATTAGATGCGGAGGGTGTAGAAATTTGCCAACTGCTTAAATCAGAAATCCCTGATTCAAAAGTTGAATATTATTCAACGGCTGAGACGAAAAAAATTGTTGTCTGAAAATTAGCAGTAACGACTAAGCAGCCCTCCATCACCCTGACTTTTACTGGTGTATCAATAGTAAAGCCTGCTTTGATAAGCCCGTTTCCCTTTAAGTGAATTTCACCAATGGGTGTACGTTCAAGGGTGTTTTGGTTTAGCTGGTAGGAATGGTAAGCCTCTCGTACTTTTAATTGTCGTTGGTGGGCTTTAGTTTTGGGCAAGCGCAAAGCTTGTGTATGATGCTCGTTAGTCATTATCAATACTCCGCGTATTATTGATGATTAGTTGAGCCATTGGGTGCCAGCCCATTGGCTCAACGCCTATACATTAACTCAGTTGGTCATGTTGCTACCTGTGCAGCCTTCAAAAACGTATCAATGACCTGTACTAACTGTCGCCGCTCTTTGGCGGGTAACTTCTCAATTTGCTGAAATCGACGTTGCAAACGATTGTCCGTTTTAGCCGCTTTTTGCTTAACTGGCTTAACACCCAGCAATTCATCAGTGGTCACATTTAACGCTTTAGCTAAATCCACCAACAGGTTAGCGGGTGGGTGGTCGCTCTCCGTTTCATAGTAGGCAATCACACGTCGAGTTGAACCGATCTCGTCAGCCAGTTCCTTCTATGTATAGCCTGCATCCTTTCTTAATTGTGATAAACGCTTGCCCGAAATCGGCCAGTGTTTCGCTTACATATTAAGGAAATCCACACAGCCACGCACCCAGCCAAAGCCAGTCGAGAATCGTCGTCATTGGACGCTATGGAGTTATCGGACAGTCCGTAAAGGGCTTGTTTATGGGAGGCTCTGAGCTTCTACCTCCGCTTGTCACATGGCTTGCAAAAGGCCGCAAGCCAAGACGCCAAGCTACCTGTATGCTAGGCGGGAGGTTGGTCCCTTCGTAAGATAGCTTGCAATTACGGGAAGTAAGCTTATTTATCTAGCCGCTCTTTAATGAGCGGCTTTTGTTTTTTGTATTTATTTTACCCTTCTATAATATCAAAGACTGTATCTCTAGGGCCATTGAATGGCGGTATGCCGCTTGGTGTTGTGCTTGGGCATGTGCAATTGGGAGAGCCTAATTCACAGCGTATGGCATGTTGGCAGCGATTTTGGGGGAGGCTTAAATTACCGTTATTGGGACATTGGCAAATACCTTCTTCATTTTTAATTGGCATTTCACCGTCGGCGCAATTTAACACAGCACTACATGAATTTTGTTCAGTGGTTGAGGTTTCAGTTGCTTTATTTATACAAGCGATAAAATCTGAAGATAGATTTTGCTCTGGGAAGTGTGGACTATCGGGGCCGAAGTAAAGCACTCTAGGGTCAACAGGTTGCGGAGTATCATTTATGACAGGCTTTATTTCTTTCGAGTTGGCAATGACACACTTGCGTAAGTCCTCAAACTCATCCCGTGGGCCGCAGGCATTGTTACAATCAATATCTTCTGGTGAACAGCGATTGTTTGTTCCTTGGGATTTATTGTCAGCACGCTTTTTACCTTCTTCTTTTGCCTCTTTACAGGTTTTTACGTCCGAAGGGCCTTTTTTTGCACAATTCCTTTCTTCAGTCTCTATTGATTTTTCAATATTTTCTTTCTGTTTTTTTAATTTCTCTCTTTTCTTTTGTAAGTCTAGTTGGCGTTGATAAATACCATCGCGTTCTTTTTTTAGCTTCTTGATTTTTTCCTCAGTTTCAACACTACCATCATCAAATTCTTCTTCTGTTGCAATGTCGGTATTTAATGCTTCCCATTTCTTATCAAGGTGTTCTATTGTATTGTTAATAACGGTTATGTCTTTATTAACTTGGTTTAACTTTCTAAAAAGAACTTCCATTTGATTAACTACAACGGGAACCGGCCCATCCGGGTCGATTAAGGAGGGTTTGCCGAGCATACACTGACGGCTTATATTAGCTCGAAAAAAGTTTTTATTGTGTAAACATGCTAAAAATCGTTTGTTCTTGTTATGTTTTGAGAAGCATACGGCAATGTCCGACCGTGTCGACTGTAGATGTTCTCTCGCACATTTTAGGATATCTGCTTGTTGGCGATCCGTGAGTCCTGTTCCATTGTTATTAGATTGGCAGAAATTTTCTATATCTTGTTCGTCTTTATATATATCGCTGTTAAAATGGCTTAATACAGGCGGTGTTTCTCCCAATGATACTGCTAGGTTATTTTTCGCTGTATTTTCATCACATACTGCTTTTCGGCAAATAAGCGTTTCGGAGTTTGCGAAGTTTTCTAATTCCTCAATGGAACATAAATCTGCATTGACGTGGCCCGAGTATATACCGTGGAGTATGGCGTATTGCTCTTGCTCATCGATCTTTATTAAATTCTCTCCCCTCGCCATATATGTAGCGGCAAAATTATCTTGATGTGCTTCGAAAAAAGTCGCTAACCATGAATTATGTAGAGAAGTAAAAGTATCTATCCCTAGGTCATGGAGTAAAACAACTAAAGATAAGAAATCTGCGTTTTCTTTTGCCGGGTGCTCTAATAAAAATTGTTTAATGGTTTCGCTCGGCCTTTCTAATTCGGCTATTGTTGCACATCGAAGCACCCTATAGATTTTTACCAGATTAGACTCTGCTTCTATTAGCTCTTGTTTATCAATAGCGTGGCGATAGTTTTCAAGTAATTCATCAAATTGACTGAGCTGATAAGCATAATTAAAACAACCGGGAATAGGCGTTTGTCCGTATAACGCTTGCCGCAGCTCTTGTTGTTCCTGGAAATCAATATCTTGGCAAATTCCAGTGAAGGAAAAAAAGGTTAAAAAGATGATTGCTGTAATTTGGAGGATCTGAGGATTCATTGCATTATTTCCCTATGATAATTTAACAAAATATAAAATCTGACCAAACTAGGTCGTGGTGACTATAACAGAGATTAAATATTGTTCTATAGCTATCGGGGAAAAGGAAAAAATATTGGTGTGCAATTTTCTGTATTGGTAATGTGTTATCAAATACTTTACTTAAGAATCTCTATTAATATTCACTTAACTTCTTAAGTATTTTATATCGGTGATTAACTCGTTTTATTCAGTAGGTATGGTAGTAGGTATATTTATATGGCTATATTAAGTATTTCATATAGCCATATGCCTAGTTGCTTTTAATACTTAACTATTTATAGAGAGTGTTTTTAAATACTCGATAATCTGATAGCGCTCTTCTTCTGATAATTTTCTCCCTATCACCCCACGGGTATTGGGTTTGTCATCGAAGACATGGCCAGTATTAAAATTGCCTAACTCACGTGTATCTAAAATAAAACGTCCATCTTTATAGTCTGCCATAACCCGATGGTGGATTCTGGTGTTCTGGTTAAGCTTGTTTATCTGCTTGCCTTGTAAAATTCCGACGTTTTTAGCATCAAATGCTTGGTTGCCTAGCTCAATAAAAGTAGGACGTTCGTTTTGTGGTGATAATAGGTCGTATAGGGTAGCTATAGAACCGTTATGTAAGAAGGGCGCCGTCGCCCAGACACCATTTAATGGACGGGCTTTGTAGCCAAGCCCCGCTTGTAAACAATTGGGTCGTTTGCCCTCGTATAAGGCTTGTTCTTGTTTGGAAAAAACATAGTTCTGTTCAAACCATTGATCATTAGTCCGTTGCACAAATGCGCCCAATGCAAGTGCAAACATACTGGTCGAACTATCGTTTAGAGGGACATAACTTAAATAACCCAATGTATTTTTTTCTTCGTATAATTTGGAGGGAGTGCGTGTACAAACCTGAGTGGCTAAGTTTAAGCCGCTGGTGTCGACGGTACGTTCGGGCAAGACCTTAGCTTGGGATGGATCTGTACCGATTTCGTCCAAACCAATAACAACCAATTGTAGGTATTTCTCTTCTGTTTTTATTTCTCTTCCATCCCGTTGGTAACTGATTGGATACCAATATTTATCGCTCCAAAAGTCTTCGCTGGAAATTGGCGGCAGGTGGCAGCCCTGGCAAAGAGACTGATATAGGGCCGCGCCTTTCTGAGCTTTTTCTTGATCGATAGCAGGAAGGTTCGATGGCCAGCTGGGAGCGTGTATACCATTGAACTGCTTGGCATCAAGAGGATGGGTTCCTCCTAACCAATCCTCAATCTCTACAAGATTCTTTATTGGAATTGAGGAGGCGAAGCGTTGCTGCTTACTTGCCTCTGTATTAATAGTGGCAGCTGTTATATTGACGTAATCTTCTGTTGTATTGTCGAAGCCTGCAGTGCTATTAACATAGGCTTTAACCCCCAAAGCTTCTCCCGCGTTACGAATTAGGGGCTGCATAATCGAAGCATCATACTGTACCCAGTCAAACCAGGAGGTTGTCCAAATATGAGGATAATTTACCGGTGCATTAATAGGGGCATAATTGCGATTACGATTCATTCCTGTTGCAAATACAGTGTTACCTATACGATTTAACGCGTCTAAACGGGTAAAGCCTTCGGTAACATTAATCGTATCGTTCTGCTTAACAAGTTTGCTAATTGTTGCTGCTAGCTCTTTTTTTAAGGTTGCGCGAGTGAGCACATTATAATTACTACCCAACACCCGTCCTGCAAAGCGTTCGAAACGCCCATTGAATAACATCAATTTACTGGAAAGCGCGGTTTGCGCCAGTGCTGCACCTAAAGACTGATTGAGTAAACCTAAATCTGTCATTGCTGGGCCGCCAGTCACTACGTAACGTTTGTCTTCGTATGTGAACTGGCCGGTATGACAGGCTGCACAAGTAAAGCCTAAGGCCGTGGATTTTCGATCTATGCCGGGGAAATATATGCTTTGAGTTTGCGCAAAGCCTATAGGGAGTTTATCGGGGTTATCGACAGATTTTGTTCCTTTTATAAAACCTAGGCGTAATATATATTCTTCAAAAAATGGTTTTTTTTGACCGAGGAAAATAAACCATGGATTAGATTTAGGCTCTTCTAACGCCAAAATCCACTCGTAGGGGATGGGCAGAGTTGCTGTGCCTTGTGACGCGTGGTTAAACCACTGTTGATTATGTTTACCCCAGCCAGTGGGGTTAAGTTGCTCTACTTTGTACTCTTTGTAGTCAGGTAAAACCGGGGGCGTCATAGCATATGCTAATTCCTGGATAATCCCGCGTATACTGAAAAAACAATATAAAGTGACAAGAGTTGTTACTACTATTATCCAATATCTTTTACGTTTGTATCTTGGTCGGTTCATAGCGGAGCTGGCATTACTCATATTCTCATGACCTCAATGATGTAAATATATTATGTGGAAATCTTCACCGGGTTTGTCATTAGCTATTTGCACAGTATTTCAAAACATAGCATAAAGTCTTGTTAGAGTTTGGCTAAGTTGGAAATATTTGAAAGGCTATTGTTTTTGATCATTTAATTGTGAAAGTCTTACTCAACTTCTATTTGGGTGAGGGCTTTTTAAAACTGGGTTTTGTTATTTTTTCTAAGGTAAAAGATTTGAGAGATAGGCCGCCATCTTTTTTACAGTCAACGGCATACCACGTGCCATCCAATATGCCGCCACTATCGTCTCTCCTGAAAGTGCAGCCGTTACTCGCGGTGTAGTGCAGATCTCCATATGCGTCCGTGGTAAGTGAGAGCTGGTTATGGAGTGGAAGACTTCTCGACTGAGATATCCTCTTTTTACGCAACTTACCTAGCTCTTGTCTTAATACTGGATTAAAGATATTACTGCCCTGTGGCAAATCTGTAGTCTTAGGGAGGTGGCCTGGTGAACTAAGTTTTATTGCTTCTTCTAATAGCTGATAAGTAGGCACTGTGGATGGTGGTGTTATTTTAGGTGTTATCCTACTTTTACTTTTAGGGGGTGGACTTTCTTCTGTTGTATTTTCTTGAAATGCTATAGGTGAGTTTGCAACAGAGGCTGGGAGTGTCGTTTGAGGTGGCGCCTCCTTACTCACGACTTTAGCCGGCTCTATTATGTTCTTGTTTTGTAGCAAAGTGATATTAACTACCGGCGTTTCATCGCTATCTTTTATCTGCGTAAAAAAAAGACGTGTTGCTCGATATTCCATTAGCCAAATCATAGAAACCATCGCCATTACCAACCACAGACAACTCTCAAAGCTCAAAAACTTCGGTGTAATTGGGGGGGCTTGCTCTATTAATTCTTGCCAGTCTGCTAGCATGGCGTCCATTGAGGCTCAGTTTATCTGCTGCTAAGACCCATGGTTTTCGTCATTTGTTCGAAAAAAAATGCCTTTGCCTAATTTAATCGCGTTAAGCCAGCTTTAAAGGCAAATAGGTGGGGCTTAATTAGAGTTAACAAGCCCCTATTAGCCTAATAATATTTCGTGGTTAATTTGTGCTAGAATGTCATCTTTTTATTCCAGGCAAAAATATTTATGCATTGCCCTTTCTGTGGTGAAACAGACACTAAGGTTATTGACTCTCGGCTGGTGGCAAGCGGCTCGCAGGTGCGTCGTCGAAGAGAATGTTTAAGCTGTCACGAACGCTTCACAACTTTCGAGTCCGCCGAGCTATTGATGCCAAAAATCATTAAACAAAATGGTTCCCGAGAACCGTTTGATGAAGAGAAATTACGTAATGGCTTTGCCAGGGCTCTGGAAAAGCGGCCCGTTAGTGTCGAAAACATGGAAGCCTCTATTAATAAAGTAAAGCACTACTTACAGGCCCTTGGTGAGCGAGAAGTCACTTCCTTGGTGATAGGAGAAAGGGTGATGGATGAGCTGCGTTTGCTTGATCAAGTAGCCTATGTGCGTTTCGCCTCCGTATATCGGAGTTTTCAAGATTTGAGTGAATTTCAACAAGAAATTGACCGACTTCAACAAGATCATAATTAAATTAAGTGTATGTCTGATCGTGAAATAATGGTGCGTGCCTTGCGTTTGGCAAAGCAGGGTTTAAACACAACTACCCCTAACCCCAGAGTTGGTTGTGTGTTAGTGGACGATGCTATGAATATCGTCGGTGAGGGGTTCCATGCGCGCGCTGGTGAGGCCCATGCTGAAATCAATGCTCTGGCTGCCGCGGGAGAAAAAGCGAAGGGCGCGACAGCCTATGTCACCCTTGAACCTTGTAGCCACCGCGGACGCACCGGTCCATGTGCCGATGCGCTAATTGCTGCTGGTGTGGCGCGGGTTGTATATGCGATGGAAGACCCCAATCCTGAAGTAAGTGGTGCCGGATTAGATAAGTTGCGAGCCGCAGGTATTATTGTCGATGGCCCTTTGCTGGAAAGTGAGGCTCGAGAGTTAAATCTGGGCTTTATTAAGCGTATGCGACAGAAGATTCCCTATATTCGCTGTAAGATGGCGATGAGTGTGGATGGCCGCACAGCAATGGCCAGTGGTGAAAGCAAGTGGATTACTGGCCCCGATGCTCGTGCCGATGTGCATAAATTACGCGCGCGCAGCTGTGCCATAGTAACAGGGGTAGAGTCAGTCATTCATGATGATCCTGCACTTACGGTACGCTTGTCTGAGACTGAGCGCCAGCCGCTTCGCGTTATTGTTGATACACATAGTCGATGCCCGCTAAAGGCCGATATCCTCAATCAGCCCGGGAATACTATTATTGCTTGCGCTCAAGGAGAGGCTAAGGATGATGGGCGTAACTACTGGGAATTGCCGCAAAAGGATGGCCATATCAGCCTCTATGCCTTAGTGCGCAAGTTAGCTGATGAAGGATGTAATGAAGTACTGGTTGAAACAGGAGCGACCTTGGCTGGTGCGTTTGCTGCAGCCGGTTTAATTGATGAGTTTATTATTTATGTTGCGCCTAAATTAATGGGCAGTAGTGCACGTCCCTTATTTCATCTTCCGATTGATAAGATGCGCAGCCAGTTACCTCTATCCATTGAAGATATTCGTCGTGTTGGCGAGGATTGGCGTATTACGGCATATCCTGACCCAGAGGGGTAGCCATGATTGTGATGTGTGGTTATATAACGTTATATGGCTACGCTACTTTTAATCAAAGTTATTACTAAATAAAAAGTGAGTGTTAGATGTTCACGGGCATTATTCAAGCTATTGGTGAAATAGCGTCCATAGAGAAACGCAGTGGTGATGTCAGGTTGACGGTTTTCTCGTCATCTTTACCGTGGGACGACGTTGAGCTGGGCGACTCGATTGCCACTAACGGCGTCTGTTTAACGGCAGTAGCCTTCATTCCCCAAGGCTTTATCGCCGATGTTTCCGTTGAAACATTGGATTTAACAACAATAAAACATTGGCAAAAGGGCACTGCTGTAAACTTGGAAAAGGCCTTAACCCCCCAGTCTCGCCTCGGCGGTCATATTGTCAGTGGCCATGTGGATGGTATGGGAGAGGTGGTGAGTCGGGAAAAAGACGCGCGCTCAGAGCGCTTTAAATTGCGGGCGCCAAAAAGCTTAGCCAAATATATTGCTCATAAAGGCTCGATTACTATTGATGGCACCAGTTTGACAGTGAATGAGGTCGATGGCGATATATTCGATTTGAACATTGTTCCCCATACTTTAGATCACACTGTTATCGGCAGCTATAGCCCAGGCACACAAGTGAATTTAGAGGTGGATGTCATCGCACGTTACCTTGAACGGCTATTGATGGGAGATAAAGCAGCTGAATCCGGCACTGCTAGCCAAATGACTGAATCATTTTTGGCTCAACACGGTTACTTAAAATAGACGAATGTAAACGGTAAAACGTAATGACTATGGAACTCAATACAGTTGAAGAAATAATTGACGATATTCGCCAGGGAAAGATGGTAATTCTGATGGATGACGAAGATCGTGAAAATGAAGGCGATTTAGTCATCGCTGCACAGCAAGTGCGGTCTGAAGATATTAATTTTATGGCAACTCATGCTCGTGGACTGATTTGTTTAACCCTATCGGAACAACGTTGTAAGCAGCTGGGTTTGCCTCTAATGGTGGATGATAATCTCTCCGTCCATACCACTAACTTTACTGTTACTATCGAAGCGGCTGAAGGTGTGACAACAGGTATCTCTGCGGCTGACCGGGCGCGCACGGTAAGAGCTGCCGTTGCCGCCGAAGCTAAACCTCAGGATATCGTACAGCCGGGGCATATTTTCCCTATCATGGCACAGCAAGGTGGCGTGCTTACCCGGGCGGGGCATACAGAAGCTGGCTGCGATCTTGCGCGCTTCGCTGGCTATGACCCATCTGCGGTTATTGTTGAAATCATGAACGAAGACGGTACTATGGCGCGCCGGCCAGAGTTGGAAGTGTTTGCCAAAACCCACGGTCTCAAGATCGGTACTATTGCAGATCTTATTCATTATCGAATGCTCAATGAAAAGACGGTCACTTGTATTAATGAGCGACAGGTAACCACCCAGTATGGCGACTTTAATTTGATGACATATCAAAATTCAGCACATGATGAGCTGCATTTTGCGCTAGTAAAAGGTGATGTTAGCTCGGGTGAGCCGGTGATGGTGAGAGTTCATGTAGGCAATACCTCACGAGATGTGCTCACTATTCAGCGGGATGAACAAGACAGTGCTTCTTGGAACTTTCATCGAGCGATGCAGTGCGTTGCCGATGAGGGGCGTGGTGTGGTGGTGTTGATATGTCACAATGAAACGACCCATGAAATTGAAGACAGTATTGAGCGAGTATTGACCGGCAAACAAGCGCGCTTAAAGCAGGATATGTCCTATAAGCAAATAGGTGCTGGCGCTCAAATCTTAAAAGAGTTGGGTGTACAGAAAATGCGTTTAATGAGCGCACCTTTAAAGTTCAGTGCTATTTCTGGCTTCGACCTTGAAGTCACTGAATATATAAAACCTTAAATACTATTGGAATAAACGAGAAATACCCATGGCAATAAATGTAATTGAAGGTGATTTTAGTTCGGTAAGTGGTAAGTATGCGTTGCTTGTTAGCCGCTGGAATAGTTTTGTTGTAGAGCACTTAAAAGAAGGTGCAATCGATACTCTGCGTCGTCAAGGTGTTAGCGATGATGATATTGAAATTGTCTACGCCCCCGGTGCATTCGAATTTCCATTGGCAGCACAGAAATTAGCGCAAACCAAAAAATATGATGCCATTATTGCCTTAGGGGCCGTTATACGTGGTGGTACTCCTCACTTTGACTATGTGGCTGGTGAATGTACCAAGGGCCTTGCTCAGGTATCGCTGAACACTGGGTTGCCTATCACTTTTGGTGTTTTGACAGTGGATTCTATCGAGCAAGCAATCGAGCGCTCGGGCACTAAAGCTGGCAACAAAGGAGCCGAAGCTGCTCACACGGCACTGGAAATGGTGTCACTGTTGAAAAATATTTAATAAAAGAGAGAATTAATGAAAGTTTCTGCTGCAACCCGCAGTCGTGCGCGCCATTTTGCCATGCAGGCTATTTATCAATGGCAAATGACCAGCAATGCTATAAACGTTATTGAGGCTGAATATCATACCGACAATGATATGTCGAAAGTGGATGTTGAGTATTTCCATGAGATATTTCGCGGTGTGGCGATGAAGAAAACCACCTTAGATGAAATGTTTTCGCCATATCTCAAAGGCTTGCAGCTAGACAACGTTGACCCTGTGACTTTGTCGATCTTGCGCCTAGCGTGTTTTGAATTTAGCGATCGGATCGATGTGCCTTATCGCGTTGTGATTAACGAAGCGGTAAATATGGCGAAAAAATTCGGCGCAGCAGATAGTCACAAGTTCGTCAATGGTGTTTTAGACAAGGTGGCTCTAGATGTGCGTGCTACTGAAGTTAACGCAAAAGACACTAAAGCAAAGAAATAATGGTAAGCGCTCTCAACGCCAATCCTCTTGATGAATTTGCACTTATCGATCGCTATTTTAAGCGTTTGGTGGAGTCATCTCATGTGACACTGGGAATTGGTGATGACTGCGCACTTGTCGACATCCCACATGGCCATCAGTTAGCCTTTTCAATTGATACTCTGCTAGCTGATGTACATTTTTTTGCCAAAGCAAACCCCACTTATATTGCACACAGAGCATTATCTGTTGCCTTAAGTGATCTCGCTGCCATGGGAGCAGAACCCTTGTGCTTTACCTTAGCGCTATCCCTTCCTGAGGCTGATGAAAAGTGGCTTGCTAGTTTTAGTGAAGGCTTATTGGATTGTGCTAAGCGTTATAGCTGTCCTCTCGTGGGGGGCGATACAGTGCGTGGCCCCCTGTGTATTTCTATTCAGGTGCATGGAATTGTGCCGTCAGGCCAAGCTATGGTTCGCAGCGGTGCCGAAGCGGGTGATGGCATTTATGTAACAGGGAGTTTAGGTGATGGGGCTGCTGCTTTAAGTGCACTTAAAGGCAGTTTTTCTGTCAATGATTCAGCGGCCCAATACTTACGTCAGCGTTATTATCAGCCGATACCACAATTGGAGCTAGGGCAAAAACTGCGAGGTATTGCCAGTGCTGCGATCGATATTTCCGATGGTTTAGTGGCTGATCTAGGACATATTTGTCGTGCTAGTGGGAATAGTGGTGAGCTAGGCGCTGAACTTGATTTACAGGCTTTGCCAATTTCAGATGCAGTTTGTCAGCACACACAAGCTGAGCAGTGGCTAGAATGGGCACTTTATGGCGGTGATGATTATCAACTTTGCTTTACTGTTAGCCAGTCAAAGATTGCCAGCCTTGATCGTTTGATAGCAGATGAGAATTTTGCTATCAGCCGAATTGGAGAAATAACTCGGCAACAAGGAATTCGCTGCAGTGAGAGTGAGAAATTATTGAGCAAAAGCAATACGGGCTATAAACATTTTTAATGCCCAATAAGCAGGAAAAATACATACTATTAGAAAGTAGATGGTAGCTTACGGATATACCATGCGGTGGCTTAAGATCATGAAAAGATTATATTGGCTTGTTGGTCTCATTATATTTTGTGGTGCAATAGATGCCTATGCACAGGATAATATTGTTGTTACAGGCTTGCTCAAAAACATGGTTGTACTGGAGGTAAACGGTGTTCAGCGCACTATTCGTGCTGGAAAAACGTCACCAGAAGGTATCTTACTTGTCAGTGCTGATACAAAAAAGGCAATCGTTGAAATAGACGGAAAACGGCATACTCTTCAACTTTCACGACGGATTGGCGGTGTTAAATATTCTGCGCCAGCTAAAACTGTGGTTAGAATTCCCGGCGGTCGAGGGGGGCACCATTACACTCCAGGTAGAATTAATGGGCGATCTGTCAATTTCTTAGTGGATACTGGTGCGACGTCTCTATCACTTAATTCGATTATGGCAAAGAGTATTGGGATTAAATTTTCTTCGGGTAAGAAAATTAGTTTGCAAACAGCTAACGGTATTACTAGCGGCTATCAAGTCACCTTACAAAGTGTTGCTGTTGGAGATCTGAAATTAAGCAATGTTGAGGCGGTTGTTGTCGAAGGTCAGTATCCTGCTGAAATTTTACTGGGCAATTCCTATTTGTCGCGTGTTAATTTTAAAGTAGAAAGTGGTGTATTGATTTTAGAGTCGAAGTATTAGTTCTTAGTGAACTAATTTGTTAACGATATATTATTTTTACTGTATTTATAAAAGTATTTGAGGACGTTATTAGTGGCGGTTACATACGTCGAAACATCTAAATTGCCCACCCCTATGGGGACTTTTCAAATCCATGGGTTTATTGATGATGAAGATGGCAAAGAACATATTATTTTATCTATGGGCGATCTGGCCAGTGGTGAACCCACGTTGGTAAGAATTCATTCGGAATGCCTTACCGGGGATGCGCTTTTTAGTTTGCGTTGTGATTGCGGTGCGCAATTGCAAGCGGCGATGGAAAAAATTGCTGCAGAAGGACGAGGGGCTATTTTTTATCTAAGGCAGGAAGGCCGAGGTATTGGCTTAACAAATAAAATTCGCGCTTATCAATTACAAGATAATGGTGCCGATACTGTCGAAGCTAATGAGAAACTTGGCTTTGGCGCTGATATGCGTGATTATTCCATGTTAAAGCCTATGTTTGAAAAAGTGGGCATTACGCGCGTAAAACTTATGACTAATAACCCACGTAAGATTGCTGCGTTAAAAGACTTAAACGTTGAAGTTATTGAGCGACTCGCCCATGAGACAGGGCGTAACCCCCATAATGCAAATTATTTGGAAACTAAAAAAGGCAAGCTTGGGCATTTAATTGCTGGCGAAGATAAATAACGCCAATTAGTGGTTGCTGTCTGGCCCGTTGGATAATAATACTTTAATAAGGAAGCAATATGACTCTATATATCACTGGTTTATACGCAAGCTTAGCTTACTTGATTATTATATTCTTGGCTTTTCGAGTTATAAAATATCGAAGGGTCTTTAAAGTCGCTATTGGCAGTGGTAGTCAAAAGGAGTTGGATGTGGCTATTCGCTGCCATGCCAATGCGCTTGAGAATCTTCCATTGGCACTTATCTTACTCGCTTGTGCAGAGATAACGGGTCTTGCGAGCCTTTGGCTGCATTTGGCTGGCACAGTATTAATCATCAGTCGTATTGCCCATGCTCAGGGTTTAACTGTATCAAATGGAGGGGTTGCCAAAGGGCGTTTCTATGGCACTTTAGGAACATGGTTAACCATGCTGGCTTTAGCTGGTTTCAACATTTTCCAGTTTGTTGTACGTGGGATAAGTGGGTAAATCCTTTGATCCGATCTATCAGAGCTGGGTAAGGGAATTCCTTTACTTTTCTGTGGTCGATAGGTAAAGATTGAGAAAACTGTTTATCTTATATATCTATTGAGGGGCTTATATATTAAGCGTAAAGCAAATGATGTCTCGACTTACCGTTATATTCGCTCTATGTATAGGCTTTGTATTAGGGTGGTACGGACATGGAGTTCTTGCGCCGCCTCTTAATTCGCAACAAGCTCTTAACATTCCCACCTTTATTGACAATAAAGTTGATACGGTTACGCCATTTCATTCCCTTGCTGAGAAAAAGATTGTTGTTTTGGAGGCTGATGGGCATGAAAAAAATAACTCCCTTACTGGCGATGCTGAAAACCCAATACCTACACAAAGTACAACTGATATATCACAGGTTTTTGTCAAATATCTCGATAATAGAAACTATTTTGATGCTATTCAGTTTTTTCAGGAAGTAAATGACAGCGATCGTATTGCTGGTAATGCTCTAAAAAAGATTCTACTGACGCGCCTTAGTCTATTGCTCGAGCAAAACTTAGCAGAAGACTTTACCGAACTGGCTAACGCTTATTTGACAACTTACTATGAAGACTTAGATGTATTGTTGATGTTGGCTGAATTTAATCGCCAGACTGAGTACTATATTGAAGCTATAGGTGTATTTCAGCTAGCAAAGGAATATGCCTATTCTATAAAAGATAATGAAAAAGTTATTAAAGAATTTACCGAGTTTCTCAGCAAAGTTGATAAGTTTCTGAGTGAAAGTCTCAACTGGTACACATTGAGCCAGGTTTATTTGCAGGCAGATATTGTCGGTTTGCTATCACCCCAACAAAAATTTCGGCAAGCGCAGGTGGTGTTAGAAAATGGAGATCTCTATCACGCTAAGCAAATACTGTCCGATTTATCAAATGATTCCCGAGTTGCAGCTGACGTTAAGCAATTGTTAGCTAAAATAAATGATACGCCAAGCGATGGCTTGGCTGATACTAGCGATCGTTCGTCGCGCTTTTCAAGTGCTGTTGCGTTAAATCCACGTGGCAATCAGTACTTAATTGATATTTCATTAGGTGATAATACTTCTAGCACATTATTGATTGATACTGGAGCCTCTATGACAACATTATCACGTAGTGCTTTTGAAAACATAAGCCATGCGATTGATTATTCACACGCAGGATCGCGTATGTTTAGTACTGCTAATGGCTTAACTAAAGGTAGTGTGTATCGTGTTGACACTTTCACCATTGGTGACTTTGAAATTGCAGATACTCTCGTTGCCGTGCTTGACTTTGAAATGGGGGGAGGTGTGCATGGTTTATTGGGAATGAATATTTTAGGTAATTTCAAATTCCAAATAGAGCAGGATTCTCATCAACTTCTACTTGAACCTCGACAAAACTAAAAACTCTTTAGTCTTCAACCGATAGCAATTAGTGTTAACTGACACTTTTGCTACAGTGGCAATTCATTGAATTGTAGTGTTGTGTGCTCCGAATAAATCAGAATAGCCACGTAAAGCTTGTTGTTTAGCTTCACTTGGTGGCAATGAGTCAATCCAGTTTTTAGCACCTTCTGAGTCACCTTTATTCCAATTACTTGCAACCGCATAAGCAATGTTTGAGTGTAATTCTTCTGGATATTGATAAAGAGAAATACGTTCGTATTTAAAGTCATCTGAGTCTATACGGCTTGATGCCATGAAAGCCATTTCTTTATGACTCTCATAGGAACCTGAAGCATTATTAGTAATATCACTTGCTAGCAAGCTAAGTACTTTATTTGGGTCTACATAAACTAACGTGTTAAGTATTTGATGTTTTGCGATCTGAGCAAGTTCTCCTTCAAAAGATATCTCGCTCCAGTATAGGGCTTGTTCAGGATCAATTCGTGTATATTCAGATACATAGTTATAAACTAAACGCTGCTTGCGACTACTGCTTGGTAAACCTGCAATAGCATCGCCGGCAGCATGGAAGTCACTTTCCATGTAAATAGCAATAACATTATAAAAATATCCATCCATCATGTCGGATTCATCGTCAACCAAGTGCAGCCACTCCAAAGCCGCTTCTGGATCTATTTGCGCCCATTGAGTGAGCAGTTCGTTAATTCGTGTACTATTTTGATATAGGTCGTTAGAGTCGGAGTTAAACAGCTCGTCAAGGCTATCGACAAAACCATTATTCTCTATATTATTTGTAACGTTGCTAACGCCTAACTCAGTTTGATTAGAGCGAGTTTTTTCAGAGTGAAATGCTTGCATGTTTTTCTGTGTAGCATTTGCAGACAAGTTAGAGGCTGTATTTATTGGGTGATGGGGGTGAACGGGAGTCTCAAGAGACATTGACGTAATACCAAGATAAATGCCAACTGATGAGAGAGATACTAATGCAGCGATAATGAAACTTTTATTTGGAGTCTTCATTTCTTATCCGATCCAAGAAGGAAGCTACTGAAAACTGTTAGGGTAACTAACTTACATGTTTTATTGCGACCAATCTTAAAAGGGTGTCACATCCTTGTGACTCAGGGGATTGGTAGAGCTATTTCATAACTGCTGCACTTGCCGATACGGCGTTAAAAATACTCTCAAAATGCTCATTTACTTCGTGTAAACTCCGCTTTTTCGATTATTTTTGCCCTGTCTCGCCTGCGCTCACGAGTTATGAAACAGCTTCTAGTTAATTGCCAATATTTTTAATTGCCAATACTTGGCACATTGACTTTTCTATCAGGTCTGAAAGGCTTCACCTGATTACGCTTATTAGCATCCACCTCTACTTGACTGTACATCGCTTTACGGAAAGCCCAAGGTGCGCCGAAAGCTGATTTATGGTCGTGATAGAAAGAAAAGTATTTGTCCTTCCACTTAATAACAGAGCCATGTTTAGTACCTTGGGTACCAAATGAGTGAACTTGTACACCAGGTCTAGTATCGAACATATGGTCGGGTCTATTGTTATTCCATGCTACAGCTTGTTTCAATTCATAGCCTGCGGGGTAGAAACCACCACCTGGTTTTGCTTGTTTCTCGGCGCTCACACTGGCGTATTGCACCCACAAATCATTACCGGCGTAATAAGCGTCTGGCCCTTCTAAATAACTGTCTCTATCAAGTTTTAAATCTCTTGGGTTTGATATGGAGGTGAAGTTGGAATCGATTTTGGCCATCCAGATAGATTTAAAGTAAAGAGGCTGGCCGTTGTCTCGATACCTAAGTGCGCCAGTTTTTTTATCTCTCGCTTGCTCTGTGCCGGTTTTAACATAAAAAATGTACCACTGGTTACCAACCTTAATCGCAGATGGATCAAAAACGTGGTCAAAACCATTGGCCGTGGAAATTGGATTGGGACGAGCTGTAAATGGCCCTAGAGGATTGCTAGCAGTTGCGACGCCAATTCGTTGATGATTGTTTTTGGCCAGAGTGGGGAATAGCATGTAGTAGGTATTTCCATTTTTCACTACATCAGGTGCCCACATTGTGGCGCTTCCGCCATGGCCTTCTGTTGTTTGCTGTCTCGCCCACGGAACGCTCGCCTGCCAGACCAAGCCACCGTGGGTTGTCCAGTTTCTTGCGTCTAAATTTGCTGTGGAGTTTGTAAATACTCGATACTGCTGCATACAGAAATGACCGTTGCCTTTGTATCGCTTGGCTATAGCTCTATCGGTATTGCATAGATCTTTACTATCTGTAGATGTGTAAACGTAAACTTTTTCTTCTCCATTGTGATTAAACACAACGGCGGAAGGGTCTGCGGTACCTTCTGGTGTCATTTTGCCTAACAAGGGTTCCCAGGTATTCATATTAGGTAGTTCGGCACGATTTCTAAGTGGTTGTGCGTGAGTGGTTACTGCTGCTACGATAACAGAAGTTACAACACTAACCACTGCTATAGACTTTAAAAATAAGGCGGATGTTTTCTTCAACTTGGGGAAATGCATTTTTAAGATTCCTCAATTTAAATATTCATTATTATTAAATTTATATATGGGGAGTCAAAACTTTACTGAATATGCATAGTGAGCAACGAAGATAATAAAACACAGATAACTCAAATTGTAAACGATTACAGTGTTAATTATTAAATAATGACGAGTTTTCTATTCTGCAATTTGTGTCTATGGGGTTGGCAGAGCTCGTCATTACTGGCCTGATCGTATTTATAATTCTTTTTAATAAAGAATTTTTTTTAAAGCTAAATAACGAAAAAAACCAATAATAACGCGCCCTAGATTAAAACGATTGGGATAAAACTTAGCGGTCTAGTGTGTCGAAGATCGTAGCGGATATACTTTTGTTACTGCTTCCATTCACCTCTCGTACTCTAGTGAACCAGCTCCACGCTCGAGTACTGGTGTTAGTTGCAAAATCTATATTTAAACCGCCAATTGCACGATTGTTGACGACGGTAGTAAGTGCGCCTCCTGGTCTAGAGTTGTTGCGCAATTCATCGTGGTCGCCACGGTCAGCCATGATAATGGGAAAGTGATTATGGAGCAGGGAACCTGGTCCTCTAGCACTGGCTAATTGACCATTTGAGCGCACGCTGCTGCTACATGATTCCACATCACCGGCAAAGCGTGCTCCACATGCACTATGCATACCCACAACACTATCATCGTAACCACGTATAAAGCCTTTAGTGATCCGTGCGAACGCATCTCCTGCACCAGCGACTCTCAAGCGGGGAAAGCTATTGTTTTGCTGAGCGATACTACGAGCTTTGGCAACACGTAAATCATTAAGTACGCCGAGTCTTTCCGGAACAAAATTAACGCCCAGTACGCCACCTGCAATTGTGCGGACAATACCTGTTATTGGCCCGCGAGTTTCTGCGGTGCTGACAGCCAAATCTGCAAGGCCTGTACCACCACCTGCACCAGCCAAATCAATAACGCTTAATACTTTAAATCTTCGCTGGTCAATACCCCATTGATTTAGCCGCGTTAATGCATCACGCAATACTAAATCTCCTGTTGAATGCGTTACAAAGATACAGCCGTTAGCGCATAGACCACGTCTTTCATAATCTAAAAACTGGCTGCGAACAGCATCTTTAATTCTCCCCTGTACCCGTTCATGTGAAGGATATACGAGAGTTGCTTCCGCACGTGATGCCCAAAAGTCTTGCCAGTACTGAGGGCCCTCCCTTAATTGATCTGCTTGACTTGGACGGGTATTTAAATGTTCAGAAATAAAACCATGAACGAGAACAACATTTTTGCCTGCTAACTTTGCTTGGGCAGTAATACTAAAAAGTATAGAAACAACTACTAATAATAATTTAGTTTTCATCACGTTACCTTAGATTATTGTTATTGGTTTTAATTATTTTTATTTCTACTTTCTTAACTAAAGGGCACCTCTAATTAAACTCTCGTCATAACTTAAATTGAGAGCTGATGTTTTTACTCCATTATTATTGATCACCTGAGTCATCCACAGACCCAAGACTACGTAAAAAATCTAATCTTTCTTGTGCTTGTTCATCAACATACTCTTCGTCAGAATAGTCTGAAAAAGGAAAGCCGCTTATATTAAATTGAGATTGTGAACTTGATGCAGGTGCGTCAAAGTCTTCCCCAACATCAGCGCCTTTGTATATCTGCAGGCGTCGCAATATATAAGGGCCTTCTGAAGCTTGATGTTTGAGTGCAGCAATGTGAGCTTTGAGATACATTGTTGCTGCACCTTGAGGCAAACGAGACTCTGATTGTAATTGAATAAGTGGACGTCCACTATCTGCATCTTCAAGCACTCCATTTAGAAAATAGTAACCGCCGCGAAATACTTCAAGCTCTAGAGGAATTATTAACTCTGCACCTTCTGGTTTTGCTGGTAATGCGTCAACTATTCTTGCAGATGCGATGGCATAGCGAAATGCAACAGTTGTATGTAAATCTCGATTGCCAACAACTACATTTAATTTTATTGACATTTCAGGTGTCAATAACTTTTTTGGTGCTTTTCTAGTGTCAAAATTCGCCGAAAATTGAGTTGCATTCTGCCCACTTGACTGAAATTGAATTTCTGAAGGGAGATCTCCATTTGTACCTGACACTACGCCATTTACTGCTATGGCAACACCTTTTGGAGCGTTGCTAATATTTACCTGTATAATTACGGTATCATTTTCGAAGTATTGAAAAGTATCTGTGGCCGCAGAAATTCTAATTGGATTCTTATCGTCGTTATTTAATGGAAATGGAAGACTAACTTCTGATTGTTCGAAAGGTTCATATTCTCTTACGTCTTCAGGGTTATAAATCGGTTGAGAGGTTAGCGGGTACTTAATGTTTTCTGCGTATATATCTGCGGCTTGTTGCACCTGAGCCTTAATTACTTCGTTTTCATAAGGATTAATTTCTTCCGCAGCTTTCTGAGTAGGGGGGCTAACTTTTTTTGTTTGTTGTTCTTGTTGTTTTATATTTACAACTTTCTCTTTCTCTAAAGGTGAGACATTATTTCGATGGCTGGAATTCTTTTCAGGTAATAAAAAGATAAAAGTTATCAAACTTAGTAAAAGACCTGCAGTGGCCAGCCATATCCAACGCTTCATATTTTTTCTCGATACATACTTAGCTGTTTTACCCTATGGGGGAGAGTAAACTAAGGTATAATAATTAGAGTAAAAGTAATTCACCATTAACGGTGAGTGAACGGAAATAATTATAAATTAAATCTATTTTTTTTAATTCGTATGTTAATTTATATTATGGCAATTAACTGAATAGGTTTATATCAAAAATGTATGTTCCATACCAGATGAAATTTTCTCTATTTGATACTTAAGTTATAAATTGTTTGATATCTTATATAAAACCTAATAATAAGCTATGGGTTTATATTTTTTTGTTTATGGTCTTGGTCGTTATTATCGATTTTTTATGGTTTTTAAAATAAAGGTGTTCTGTACTTTGGGGATTGCAAAAGAATAAGCATATAGTTGGCGTATACTTGGAGTCAGGGATCTTGATAAGACTTTTATAAACCTTAATACAAAGTCTTCAATACTGAATTGCCTGTGTTCTTAACTAAAGCCGCCAAGACAATTTTTTTGGCATTAAAAGGTATTTGTTGGCGTAATTTTTGCCCTCGGGGTGCCACATTTTTATATTACTTATTCTAAGAGATCATAGCTCATTTTAGGTGCTAGCTTATCACTCTCGACGGTTATCTAGAAAATCTATTGTAAAGGATATTGCCTCTGTCATAGTTGCTCTATACTCGAGAGTAAATCTTTGCAATCCGATATGAAATAAATTTCAATTCTTACTTTATTAAAAAGAAGAAAGCTTATGCTTTTTTATTTCAATTACTTATTGAATATCATCTCATTGCATAAAAATATGTTCGTATAGATGGCTTTAATTACTTATAATTGTATCGATAGTAAGTGGCAGCAGAGCTAACGATTAAATTTGATCTGTCCTACCCATTTTAAGCTTATTTAATAGAGTGCGCCCCCGGTTAACTCTTCCCATTTAAGGAATACGGGACTGTGGTTCTTATTCAGACTAAGATGTGTGTTTTAGTAACGATTTTGATACTGCTGAGCCAGCTATGCTCGGCCGAATTAGTCGTCTCTCACAATATTTCCAAGAAAAAATTTCTTGAAGGAGACTTTGATTATGAATTAAAGCTTCTTATCTTAGGTCTAGAGTATACAAAAGATGAATATGGCGACTATCGTATTGAGCCTATTCGTGATGATATGAGCTACATCCGGCGTATAGAGCGGATGAGCTACAATCACTACACAAATTTTATAACAGCCATGCCGTATCAGGATAACTTATCTGAAGATGCAAACTTGGTATATGCCCCCTTCCCGGTGTTTCTAGGGGTGTTAGGGTATAGAACCTGTTTTACTTCTGCTGAGAGTAATAAACGTTTAGCTAGTGTTAAAAATACAAAAGACTTACTCACGTTTACTCATGGACAAGTTCGAGGTGAACTGGATGTGGAAATCCTAAAAAACAATGGTTTTATTGTTAAAGAGTCATCTAGTTATATGAGCCTATTTCGTATGGTAGCTGTCAACCGTTTTGATCTTTTTTGCAGAAACCCCGAGGATGCACTTGCTGAGTATAATTATCATCAGAAGGTTCCAAATTTCATTTACAACCGAGATATCGCGATCCATTATCCTATGCCTTATTTTTTTTATGGACATGTCTCTGACCGAAAATTAATTGAACGTATCAATAAAGGTTTAGTCCGGGCCTTCAATAGTGGTTCTGTTGTTAAATTGTGGAAACAACATTTTCAGGAAAACATCGATTTTATAGATTTAAAAAATAGGAAATTATATCCCTTTGAAAACCATCTCTTAGAGCATCTAGATGATAGTTATACCCAATATGTTTATGCTCCTTAAATCTTACCTAAATAAATATTCTGCATTAATTCATTCATTTTTAGGCTTATTTTTTCACTTATAAATTTCTTTATTTCTTATTTTTCCTTTGTGTGAACTGTGTCGCAAAGTGCCTGTACTACTGTTCGGTGAAATATACATAGTGTGCTGTGCGTGAATGACATACCTTAAAATTCTGGCTTGGAAATATAGATTAGGTTTGTCGGTCTGGAATCTATGTCTAGCTAGTGTTCATACTATAGTAGTTTTTAAACGCTGAAGATTTTTTTGAGTGGTAAAACTTGATACGTTATTGGCAATCCAAAGTTTACTAATGCAACGACAAACAACTACTAATTTTAATAATATTCGGAAAGATAAAAATAGGTTAGCACTTTCAGTTTGTGCTGAACTATTTTAATAGTTCCAATTTATATATTTATCTCTTCTTAAACTTTCACAAGTGATTTTCTCGTGGCATGCAATTTTTCACCTTAAACCTTATGTTTATGGTTTTTTTTTATTTGTATTTTTTGATGACAATATAATTATTTAATGCTGATTTTTTGTGGAATCGGCTTGCACTAGTAAAAATTTAAAAATATATTTCAAGAAAGAGTTTTGAAATATACCTGTTGAAATTTTATGGATTAATACTGTTTTATTAATTCTCTCTTATGAAAACTTATGAAAAGTGGCACGTATTGCTTTTCTTTGATTAAAATGGTGCAGTGAAAATGAAGAATTTAGTAAAAGGAATCACCCGTATCCCATTCCCTGGAATATTTGCGTTTTCAATGTTAGTTCTACTGTTTGTATTTTTGTTAGTGCTTAATGGTGGAGCTTCAGTTGGGCATTCTTTTTGGGTGATAGGATAGTATTGTTTCGAGATAGAGACTTGACTTTTTAATGATAATTTATGAAGTACATAAATAAGAATAATATATAAGGGTTTGTTGTACTCAGCTTGGCGTATTTATCAATATACCAACATAGATTCCATTAAGTTTAAGCTGCTTTGTCGCAATATTTAGGGGAACGTAGACATGGGTCATAGCTCAACACTCACAGTTGCTAAAGTAAATACTAATGAGAAATTTCATGCCAGTAGTCAAAGCTTAACTCACCTTACAAAAAAAACTGTTCTAGCTGAGCACCTTAAAAAAGCTGAAATCCCAGAAGTTTACGGTTTAGCCTCCCGTGTTATTGAACTATTGAAACAGCGTATAGGGTATTCTTCACTTAGCATTGCGAGCATCGCGTTTGAGTTGCATGTTTCTACAAGAACACTACAAAGGCGCTTAAGCGAACAGAGTTTAAGCTTTAGCGAATTGAGAGACCAAGTGCGTCACTATTATGGGATTCATGCCGTATTACAAGATTGGTACAATATTGATGACATCTATATTTTGCTGGGGTTTTCTGACAAATCCAGCCTAGCTATAGCATTTAGACGTTGGACGGGATCGACCCCGAGAGCATTCGGGCGCATGTATAAAAACGAATATAATAGCTTTACTTTTGCCAAGGTATGACGTGGCACTTCTCTAAAAGCCAACTTAAGTAATTGAAGTACCAGTACAATCGCATTTTCACATTCAATATTTTAACTTCTGCTTCTGAAAAAAGGCAGGACGCCTTTTTTCAGAAAAAATATAAATAGCTTTATCTTAAACGTTGTAAGTCGACGACGACGTATCTCCGCCACGCCCAGTCCAATTAGTATGAAAGAATTCTCCGCGAGGCTTATCTGTCCTCTCGTATGTATGCGCTCCAAAGTAATCTCGCTGCGCTTGCAGGAGATTGGCAGGTAGACGGTCGCAGCGGTACCCATCAAAGTAATTCAAGGCTGCTGTCATTGCTGGTGCAGGAATACCATTACTGATGGCGGCTGCCATGACTCGTCGCCATGCGCCTTGTGAGGACTCAATCTTCTCTTTGAAAAAAGGACTCAAGAGTAAGTTAGGTAGATCACTCTGTGCTTCAAAGGCTTCTCTAATATCGTCGAGGAAAATCGATCGAATAATACAGCCTCCACGCCACATCATTGCAATGCCACCGTAGTTGAGTTGCCAACCGTGTTCTTTTGCTGCCTCTCGCATCAATACGTATCCCTGGGCATAGGAAACGATCTTAGCTGCGATGAGAGCCTGGCGTAAATCTTCGATAAAAGCTTCTTTATCTCCGTCGAAAACTGGGCTTGGGCCGCTGAGCTGTTTGGCCGCTTCTACACGTTCATCTTTTTGTGCCGATAGGCAGCGAGAGAAAACAGCTTCACCAATTAAGGTTAAAGGGATGCCTAGTTCAAGAGCCGACACAGCCGTCCATTTACCAGTGCCTTTCTGTCCTGCTGTATCGAGTATGACATCAACCAGAGCTTCACCATCTTCTTCATAGGCTAGAATGTCGCGTGTAATTTCAATGAGATAGCTGTCCAGTTCTCCTTCATTCCAACGCGCGAAGACTTCGTGCATTTCTTTAGCTGACATACCTAATAGACTTTTCATAATATGATAAGCCTCGCAGATAAGCTGCATATCACCGTACTCAATGCCGTTGTGAACCATCTTCACAAAGTGTCCAGCACCATTTTCACCGACCCACTCGCAGCAGGCAGACCCATCTTCAACTTTCGCTGCTATACTCTGGAAAATTGGCTTTACATGTTCCCAAGCTGCTGGAGAGCCGCCGGGCATAATTGATGGCCCAGTAAGAGCACCTTCTTCGCCGCCTGAAACACCAGCACCAATAAATAATAACCCCTTACTTTCTAAATAAGCGGTACGACGATTAGTATCTGGGAAATGGGTATTGCCGCCATCAATGATAATATCGCCTTCGTCCAAATGCGGAATGAGCTGCTCGATAAAGTCGTCTACTGCTTGACCAGCTTTTACCATCAGCATGATCTTTCGAGGTTTTTCTAAAGATTGAACAAGCTCTTCAATCGAGCTGGCACCGCGAATATTTTTACCTGCCGCTCGACCGTCAATAAATGCGTTAACCTTATTTACGGTGCGATTATATGCAGTAACAGTAAAGCCTTTGCTTTCCATATTGAGGATGAGATTTTCGCCCATCACGGCAAGGCCTACAAGGCCGATATCAGAGAGTGCTTTCATATCATTAAATCTTTATTTGGTCATCGCTAGTTGAATGTGAGTAGGCTCTATAGCCCCAGCGCAAACATAACATTTTTGGCTTTAATTGGGAATTATGATGCCCTGAAAATGCATCTCTAGACTTGAACTGATAAGCTTAGTTCCCGAACGTTTGACATGGTATTGCAGGCCCATAAAAGCGCTGTCATCTCTCTAGCTCTATAAAATAAGCCGCGATATTCTTAAGGAGAATTGAATGAGATTTTTATTGTTTCTGTGCATTATGGCGCTAACTAGCCTGTCGCAAGCTGTAGTGGTTTTGCAATATCATCACATCTCAACGAAAGCTCCTCGACTTACGTCAACACCTCCCGAATTATTTGCCGCCCATCTTGATTACTTGGATAAAGCCGGTTTTAAGGTGATCAGTATGGCGCACTTACTGAAGCTTCTAAAACGGGGAGAGGCACTTCCAAACCAAACAGCAGTGATAACTTTTGATGATGGTTACCGGTCTATTTTCACTCAGGCATATCCACTGTTAAAGCAGCGTAAATGGCCTTTTACAGTATTTGTAAATAGCAAGGCGCACGATGAAAAAAGCCACTTGCATATGTCTTGGGCTGAATTGAAGACAATGTCAGATAATGGAGCTTTGATTGCAAATCATACAGATAGCCATACTCATCTTATTCGTCGCAGATCGCAAGAGAGTCACAAGCGTTGGTTACAGCGGCGGCAGCAAGAAATCTTATTTGCACAATCGCGCATTACTAAGGAAATTGGTGAGAGCCTTAAAGTATTTGCTCATCCCTATGGTGAGTATGACGAGAAATTGTTAAGTCAGCTAAAAGATATGGGATATATCGCCTTTGGTCAGCATTCTGGCCCCATTGCGAAGTCGAGCCACCATCAAGCTTTACCCCGTTTTCCCTTTGGCGGTAACTACGGTAGCTTGGATGACTTTGCCACGAAAGTTAATAGTCTTCCATTCCCTAATAGTAGAGTAAAAGTTCTGGGGCCCAATGACAGTGTCTTAAATGAGCCCGAGCTGCCTGCGACAGTAGCTAGGCCGGTGTTAAAAATTGCTTCTCCACTAATACCTTATATCGATAATATAGCCTGCTTCGCCAGTGGCCAAAATAAGATCAAAGTTCAAATTAATGGCGGTGTACTATTGGCTCAAGCTCCACGAGCGCTTCCAGTTGGACGCAGTCGCTACAACTGTACTGCCAGTGCTGGTGCTGGACGATATTACTGGCATTCACAGCTTTTTATTAAGCGAGGCGCAAATGGAAAATGGCTGCATGATTAGGTTAGAACCTAGCCTTTAATCAGTCTAAGGCCAGGCCTGTATTTGTGTCGAAGCCAACTATTAACTGTGTGGTTTAGTTATTTGTCTTCAGATATTTAGCAGCGTGTTTTGCAAAATAGGTAAGTATGCCGTCTGCGCCTGCTCTTTTAATGCAAACTAGAGACTCCATTATTACCGCCTCTGAGAGCATGCCGGCATTAATTGCACTCATATGCATGGCATATTCACCGCTTACTTGATATACAAAAGTTGGGACACCGAAATCTGATTTTACGCGGCGTACGATATCCAGATAAGGCATGCCGGGTTTCACCATCACCATGTCCGCTCCTTCTTGCAAGTCTAGCTGTATTTCATGGAGAGCTTCGTCACTGTTAGCTGGATCCATTTGGTATGTCGCTTTATTGCCTTTGCCTAAATTGGCTGCAGAACCTACGGCATCTCTAAATGGGCCGTAGTAAGCTGAGGCATATTTAGCTGAGTAAGCCATGATCTGAGTATTAATAAAGCCAGCATCGTCTAATTCTTCACGGATTGCTCCGACTCTGCCATCCATCATATCTGAAGGTGCTATCACATCTGCTCCGGCAGCAGCGCATACTTTGGCCTGCAAGCGCAGCATATCAACCGTTTCCTCATTGAGTACATAGCCGTCTTCATCAATAATGCCATCTTGCCCATGAGTGGTGTAGGGATCCAGCGCGCCGTCGCATATGACACCGAGAGATGGGAATTCCTTCTTGAGTGCTCTCACAGTTGTTGGCACTAGACCTTCCTCATTACATGCCTCATCTCCCGTAAGGCTTTTTAATGAGTCGTCGATATTCGGAAATAGTGCTATGGCGGGAATTCCTAGTTCCACTAATTGTTCTGCTTCTTTTAGTAACTCATCAATACTTAGACGGAATTGCCCTGGCATCGAAGTGATTTCTTGTTTTTTCTTCTCACCATCTAGGATAAACATTGGGTAGATAAGGTCATTCACAGAGAGCTCTGTCTCTCTCACCAAACGGCGTGAAAACTCACTAAATCTATTGCGTCTTAGACGCGTTGCTGGAAACATTCGAGACATGACTACCTACCTTAAATATATTATGCGTATAACTAGTACTTATGCACTTCCGGCGCTCACTCGCTATGTCACACATAATTGCGTGATTTTTGGCGTCACTCTTCCTATGACGTGAAATTAGCAAGTAGGAGTTTACCTGATAATCGGAGCCTAGACTAACCGTGTCAAAATGTAGAATGGTAATTTATATACAGCAGCCCCTATTGTTAACTATATGCAGATTTTCTTCAGGTGAATTAATTTCAAATTTGGTTAAAATGTAAACGCTTATGGTTGGCTGTAATCTGTTTGCATATTGCTATGGTTTGGAGTTTTATAGGCTGTTAAAAGCCTGCAAAACTTTTGCTATCTAAGCATTTGTAAATATAGAGACCAAATAGCAATAAATGACGATAAGGTTATGTGTGCTCATTATTTTTTTGGGTAAATTTGATAACCAATTAAAAATTGTTTTTTTGTGCTAAGGGTATGATGTTGTATGGTAAGTGCTATTGTTCCCTGATTTTCTTTAGTATGGTTTAAGCACTCAAAGTTTCCTGCTATTTTTAAGCCATTTTTATATGGATTTGCTATTTTGGCGGACAAAATTTAATATTTGCTAGGGATTTTTCACTAATTTTAATATTATCCTAGTCTGAAATTTTATATATGTTGGCGTTGTTAAATTTATTCTCTCTATTAGTCTGTTTGCAAATGAATAAAGAGTTGATTTTTATGTCAATCCGCTAATTACAAAGTTTAAAAACAATTGTTTTTGCGACTAAAAAATACTTTAAGTGTTAATTTCTTGTACCTTCATATAAAGAAGGTATGTGTGATATTTTTCTATTAAGAATGTATTCTGCTTTTGTTAGTAAAACTATTTCAATAAATTCTATTGGGGGGCCGAGTGAGCAGTTATTCCTTTAAATGGAACTCGGTGCAAGCAAGGCTACTACGTACTATTTTATTTTCTTTTACCGTTGGAGTAATCGTTGCGGGATCTATTTTATTTGCTGTCGTCAATAATATGTCCCGTACTGAGATGGTTGAGAACTTAAGTTCTACAGGTTCTGTTCTTGCTGAAAACTTATCGAGATCAATGGCAATGCTTGATGTTCATGGGGCTCAAGCGAGTTTAGCCTTTGTGGCAAACAGCCAAAAAATAGATTTGCTCTGTCTATATAATAAGAAGGGCTTACTTTTTTCTGGATATGTAAATTCCAGTAGTAGTGAGCGCTGCCAGGAAAAAGTTGACCCTGCCGTCCACTTTCAATATCTTGAAATACATGATGACATAGTATTTTACATTCCTGTAGTTGAAAAAAAGGTTGCAAAAAATTCAGTATTCAATAGTGCAGCTCTTGTGGGACAGCCATCCCTGGGGCGTGTACTTG
The DNA here is from genome assembly GCF_002157225.2 of Agarilytica rhodophyticola. NCBI lineage: Bacteria > Pseudomonadati > Pseudomonadota > Gammaproteobacteria > Cellvibrionales > Cellvibrionaceae > Agarilytica > Agarilytica rhodophyticola. The sequence continues at coordinate 5,956,499 of NZ_CP020038.1, read as the reverse complement.
GCCACCTTTATGTGCAAACCAATACTAGTGTGCTCGCTAAAGCGCAGTGGATGTTTACGCTATTCCTCGTTTTTGCTCTTATAGTTTCTCTTTGTGTTGCTTCTTTTCTAGTAAAATTTTTAATGCGGCGTTCTCTGTTACCTTTGAATACTCTCTTTCAGCTTTCAAAAGTCATTGCTAAAAATCCATTCTCAGAAGAACGTATTAAAAAAGTACACGATGATGAAGTGGGTAATGTTATCGATGTTTTTAATACAGTGTTGGATAACTTGGCGCAAGAAAATAAAGCTCTGGCTTTTTCTGAAAGCCGTTTTAGAACTCTTTCTGAAAATGCGCCTATCGGTGTTTTTTTTAAAACGGAATTAGGCGAATATCAGTACATCAATACTCACTGGAGTCATATTACAGGTTTAGATTTAGTGACGGTTGATGTGTTTGTTTCACATATCGATGAA